>CAYNUW010000327.1:0-2802 GCA_964400455.1 uncultured Akkermansia sp.
CCGGCGAACTCAACGGCATGACCCGCGTGCGCGGCTTCACCCAGGACGACGCCCACCTCTTCTGCACCGAGGACCAGGTCGCCCAGGAGGTCCTCGGCTGTCTATCGCTGGTCAAAACCGTGCTCACCACCCTCGGCATGGCCGACTACCGCGTGCGCGTCGGCCTGCGCGATCCGGATGGCAATAAGTTCACCGGCGATCCCGCCAAGTGGGACATCGCCGAAAACGCCTGCCGCCAGGCCGCCGCCACCCTCGGCGTCCCCTTCACCGAGGAGCCCGGCGAGGCCGCCTTCTACGGCCCCAAGATCGACTTCGTCGTCAAGGACGTCATCGGCCGCGAATGGCAGCTCGGCACCGTGCAGGTCGACTACGTGCTGCCCGTGCGCTTCGATCTCCACTACGTCGGACCCGACGGCCAGAAGCACCGTCCCGTCATGGTCCACCGCGCACCCTTTGGCTCGATGGAGCGCTTCTGCGGCGTGCTCATCGAGCACTTCGCCGGCGACTTCCCCGTCTGGCTGGCCCCCGAACAGGTCCGCATCGCCCCCATCTCCGACAAGGTCGCCGACTACGCCAAGGCGATCTACGACCAGCTCCGCGAGGCCGGCGTGCGCGTCGCCCTCGACGGCGACGCCGACAAGGTCGGAGCCAAACTCCGCCGCGCCGAGCTCGCCAAGATCCCCTACATGCTCGTCGTCGGCCAGAAAGAGGCCGAGGTCCAGGCCGTGTCCGTCCGTTCCCGCGCCAAAGGCGACGAGGGCGTGCTCCCCTTCGCCGACTTCCTCGCCCGCGTGAAGTCCGAGATCGCCACCCGCGCCCTCCCGGTCAAAGCCGAGAAGAAACCCGAGGCGCCCAAGCAAAACTGAACCCGAGTTTCGGGGTCGAATAGACCGAGGATCACATTCCGCCACGGCGGAATGTATCCCGGTCGCGCCCTGAAGCATCCCCAGCCCGCGCTCGCTCGCTTCGCTCCACCCGCGGCCAACCCAGGTGACAAATCGATGCCAACAGTCGTTTTCGAAAAGTCCTCGGCTTATCGGTTTGCTTCGTCACGAGTAACATGTCCACTTTTACCCATCAGGCGAAGCGGCCAACTTCATTTGGCCGACCACTGACTCTAGACGCACTCCAAACCTCCTACATGAAATCTGTCCGCCTCTTGCAGGCCTCCCTACTCGTTGCCTTCGGCACGCTCTCCGTCTCGAAACTTAACGCCCAAGAAGCGGCCCTTACAGAAACCGCCGTTCCCGCTCCCTCTTACACCGATGAACAGGTGTTTGAGGCCTTCGGTTATTTGGTTGGACAGCGGATTGGCATCGCTGACTTCGAACTAACCAGCGGTGAGAAAGCCGCCGTCCTCAAGGGCTTGGACGCTGCTTTTAGCGGTGAAAAAGATAAGTTCGATCCCGAGAAGTTTGGTGCCGAGATCCAACGCGTCCTCGGTGGCCGCCAACAAGTCGCCGCCGCGAAAGCCGGTGCTGCCGCCAAAATCGCCGCCGACGAATACTTTGCTGAACTGAAGAAGAATCCCTCCATTCTTTCGACTCCCAGCGGTCTGCATTATGAGGTCATCGCTCCCGGAGAAGGCAAAAAGCCCGCTCCGACCGATACGGTGAAAGTTCATTACACGGGTAAGCTTTTAGACGGGAAGGTTTTCGATAGCTCAGTGCAGCGCGGTGAACCCGCCGAGTTCCCACTCAACGGAGTTATCCCCGGCTGGACCGAGGGCCTCCAGCTGGTCGGCGTCGGCGGCAAACTAAAACTGCACATACCCTCTCAATTGGGTTATGGCGAGCAAGGCGCCGGAGGCTCTATTCCTCCCAACGCCACCTTGGTTTTCGACGTGGAGCTGCTCGAAATCAAGTAACGCCCCCAAACAGACCGTAGGGTGCCCGTTTCTACCCACGCGCGGCCGGAAGTAGTTTACACTACTCGGCCGCGTTTTTGTTTCAGGATTTAACCCGGATTCTGCGATTGAATCGACTGTGTCTGACGTAAGCGGCTGAATTTAACCGTTCGTTTAGGAATCCCCGCTCTGCACTCGGACAGTGTTGGCCGGTGGTGACACGACGGGCTGACATTCAGCAGCTTACGTTAGACCAAACACCCCAAGCTTTCAGACTTTAACCACGGATGGCACGGATTCGCACGGATCAATACAAAGTCCTTTTTATCCGTGTTATCTGCGATATCTGTGGTCAAAAAATCAGGCTGATAGAACGTCTAAACACCTAATGGGATTGGCATAAGACAACCCGAGACAATCGCAGATTCCGAGTTTAACTTGGGCTCCAAGACTGCGCAAGCCGTCCCATCACTACGCGCAAACGGCAACCTGGAGTCGCCAGCCTTTTAAAAAGACAAGGCCCGCACTTGGACAGTGCAGACCTCGGATCAAAAACCTAACCCTAGCGCGAAAGTCAGCGGACCGCTCCGTAGAGCTTCTTTCCCAACTGACCAACCACCTTGGGCGCAAAAGGAGACACCGTCGCGGGCGGACGGTTAGGTTTTCCGCCCACGCTCTTGGTGCGAGGCTGCGTAGCCACCGGCTGCACACGCGCAGCCGTCACCGCAGGCACCGCCTTGCTTTCTTTGGGCTGAGTAAAGACCGGCCTCGTGTTAGCGGGCCGCACGTCCGGTTGACGGGCGGAAATGAACTCTCGGATGACTTCCTCGCGCGCCAGACGCTTCTCTTCCAATTCGATATCTTCTTGCGTGCGTTGCTCTTCCTGCTTCTGCAGAGCCTTACGCATCTTCGAAAGCGCCAGGTTTTGCAGCTGCCGCACGCGTTCGCGGGTGACA
>CAYNUW010000327.1:2812-3857 GCA_964400455.1 uncultured Akkermansia sp.
CGTCACGGCCGTCCAAACCAAACCGGCAACGAATAATCTCCGCTTCACGCGGATCCAGCGAAGCAACCAACGCATGCAGGGCGGAGGTCTGATGATTTCCGCTTAGCTGCTCATACGGCGTCGCGGCATTCTCATCGCTGACGATTTCACCAAACGTAGTGGAGTCACCATCATCACCGATGGGCGCATCCAACGATGCCGGACGCACGCTAACCGACTTTAGATGCGCAACCTTGCTGGTCGGCACTTGGAGCTCGATCGCGATCTCTTCGTCAGTCGGCTCACGCCCCAGCTCTTCCGTCAAGGCCATGGCCGTGCGACGCATCTTTGAGATTTTATCGACCAGATGCACCGGCAACCGGATCGTCTTGGACTGGTTCGCCAAAGCACGCTTGATCGACTGCTTGATCCACCATGCGGCATACGTGGAAAGCTTACCACCCTTGTCGGGGTCTAAACGCTCCACCGCTTTGATCAGACCTATGTTACCTTCGCTTATCAGGTCTAACAATGGCAATCCGAACTCTTTGTAATCCATTGCGATCTTCACCACCAGACGCAGATTCGCGCTGATCATGTGGTCCCTCGCCGCCTTGTCTCCCTTGAGTATGCGTTTGGCGAGTTTTACCTCCTCGTCGATCGTAAGAAGTGGTGTCTTCCCAATCTCCTGAAGATACATCTGGAGATTGTTACGCTCCGGAGTCTCCTCCGGGGCAGCCTGGGCCCTGATCGGCTCCAAGAAGGACGGAGCAGACGTTAACTCGATTTTGTCGATGGACTTAGCTTCCGAGGCGTCGGCAGATAATGCAGGCATGGAGAGATGATTATGGTTATTTTGCCAAACTGGAACCGCTGTGAATCACGCTACCGTGCCACAGACCCCTGAACGCGCAACCGGTTCCAACAAATAGTGCACAACTATTAGTAAAATATGCGTGGCGGCCGGCACGGAGGCATCCATTCCTGCCCGGATTATCCCGGACTTGGTTGAGGTGGCCTCGATTTATAACCGAAACCCGCCCTCTTTGAGGTTGGCACCACTTCC
>CAYNUW010000328.1:0-3849 GCA_964400455.1 uncultured Akkermansia sp.
TCGTCATCCGGTTTGTATCCGGGCCATCCGTGGTTAAAAAAAGCGGATCGGAAGTGTTTCTCGCGAAGGGTGGGAAGGGAGCGAAGTTTCCCACACCGAGCGTGTTGTCCCCAACGCGCTGGTTTGTGATTTGTTGAAGCGCGAAGACGCGAGGACGCGAAGTTAGATCTTAAGATTTTTTATTAAACTACTTTGCGTAGGCCTTTGCGTCTTTGCGTCTTTGCGCTTAATCCGGGTTCGTCATTCGGTTCGTATCCGTGTCATCTGTGGTCAAAAAACGGATCGGAAAGGGCGTGGGTGCTTTATGATTTGTTAGGCGGTTATTGGCTAGTGGAATAGGCTTATAAATCAAATAGGATTGCGTTTATCCGGGTGAGGTGGAAACCAAGCGTAATGAATCTGCAGCCGAATCGAAATTATGTCAGCGATGATGTCGTGCAGACACCGTCCGAGCTTGCCCGGCAACTCGTGGCCTACTTCGCGCCGTCGGGCCGGATTCTCGAACCGTGCCGGGGTGAAGGTAACTTCTATCGAGCGCTGCCTGCCGGAACCTTTTGGTGTGAAATCAAGGAAGGGCGCGACTTCTTCGCGTGGAACGAAGCAGTGGATTGGATCATTACGAATCCCCCGTGGAGTCAGATCCGGGCATTTCTGAACCACGCCATGAAGATCGCCGACCACGTGGTTTTTCTTGTGACCATTAACCACCTCTGGACCAAGGCCCGTTTACGCGATGTGCAGGCGGCGGGGTTTGGTATTCGTCAAATTTTGCTGGTGGATACGCCAAAAAACTTTCCGCAATCGGGGTTTCAGCTCGGAGCCGTCCATTTGGCACGCGGCTGGTCGGGGGATATCGGACTCGTCGATATGACGGCTCGTCGCTAGCCAGGTGGAGCGTGTTGTCCCTAACGCGCTGGATCGCGGCTCGACGCTAGATTCCTCAGTGCTGCTCAGTGTCTCTCAGTGGTTAAAACGGATCGGAAGTGTCTCTCGCGAAGGGTGGGAAGGGAACGAAGGTCTGGTTTCAAGCGGGGTCGTTTTCACCGGGGCCGCCGGCGGGTTCGGGGGCGTCGGTGAGTTGTACTAAATCTCGCAGGGAAAGGAAGTGGCGTCCGAGGTCGAGCGGTCCGTCTTGGCCGGAGCCGACCACTTGTTCAAAGAGCTCTTTTTTGGAATCCTTCAGCGCTTGGATGCGCTCTTCAATGGTGCCGGCCGTGACCATGCGGTAAACGAACACGGTGCTTTTCTGGCCCAGGCGGTGCACTCGGTCGACGGCTTGGGCTTCGACGGCGGGGTTCCACCATGGGTCGAGCAAGAAGACGTAGTCGGCGGCATGGAGGGTGATTCCCGTGCCGGCGGCCTTGAGGGAGACGAGCATGACGGCCGCGCCTTCGGCCGATTGGAAGGACTGGACCGGTTTTTGGCGATCAAGGGTGATACCGGTGAGTTCGTGGCGGGGCAGGTCGGGGAAGGACTGGGCCAGGGCTTCCTTGACGCGGTCGAGCAGCATCACGAACTGGGAAAAGATGACGACCTTGTGGCCGCTGCCGACGACCTCGGAGAGTTTTTCGATGAGCAGGGTAATCTTGCCGGAGTCGGCCAGCGGAGCTTTCCGCCAGGGGAGCATGTCGGGATCGCAGCAGACCTGGCGCAGGCGGGTGAGCAGGGCGAGGAAACCGAAGCTTTTTTCGCGCATGGCGAGTCCGACGTCGTCGCCGAGGCGGGCGAGGCCCTCGTTGCAGATGCGGGCGTATTCGGCGCGTTGCACGTCGGTGAGCGGGCAGATCAGGTCCATCTCCTGCTTGGGCGGGAGTTCGGAGGCGACCTCGGCCTTGGTGCGGCGGAGTTTGAATGGGGCCAGCTGGGCGCGCAGCCGGGTGAGGGTGCCGGCGCGGTCGGTGGCGATGGCGGTTTCGAAGCCGGCGCGGGAGCCCAGCAGGCCGGGGAGGAGGAAGCGGAAGATGGACCAGAGGTCGAGTTGGCGATTTTCGAGCGGGGTGCCGGTGAGGACGAGGCGGTGGCTGGCGCGGATGGCGAAGCAGGTCTGGGTGATTTTGGCGTCGGGATTTTTAATGAACTGCCCCTCGTCGAGCACGGCGTAGGCGAAGCGGTGTTTGTCGAGCAGCGTGCGGTGTTTACGCAGCTGAGTGTAGCTGGCGAGCCAGAGGGCGGGCGGGGTTTTTAGGTGGGAGAAATCGTGGCCGGTTTTAAGGATTTCGACGCTAAGCTCGGGGTGAAAGCGGGCGATCTCCTCTTTCCAAACCGGGACGACGCTGGCTGGGCAGACGATGATACTGGAGTGATCGGGGACGGGGCGGGTGGCGAGCAGGGTGATGACCTGGAGGGTCTTGCCGAGGCCCATCTCGTCAGCGAGCAGGCCGTGGCACCCGGTTTCGCAGAGGTGGCGCAGCCA
Organism: uncultured Akkermansia sp.; assembly: GCA_964400455.1. Lineage (GTDB taxonomy): Bacteria > Verrucomicrobiota > Verrucomicrobiia > Opitutales > Opitutaceae > IMCC26134_A. The sequence continues at coordinate 2,414 of CAYNUW010000328.1, forward strand.
CTCGACACCGCGGCGCTGGTAGGGACGCAGTCGGGCGGGCAGGTCCTCGACGACGGGGGCGGGCGAGAGCACGGAGTCGCGCCACGCGGCGAGCTCGGGGGTGAGGGTGAGTTTAAAGCGGGCGTCGTTGAAAAGGGAGAAGACGAGGTAGGGAGCGAGCGGGGCGGCCTCGCCGAGGGTATCGGCGGCATTCTTCTGCCAGGCGCGCACGGCGGCGAGTTTCTCGACCGGCAGGCTGACGATGCCGACGTCAGCCAGCACGACGGGGGTGGTGTTGCGGGCGAGCAGGGTTTTGACTTCGGCGTCGTTGAGGAGTTTCTCGCCGGCCTTAAAGATCCAGCGCAGGTCGAGCGAGGCGTCGTTGGCGTTGCGGTTGCGGCGGCCGGTGCCGGCCACCGCCTCGATGGTGACCTCCTGGGGCCCTTTGAGCAGGAGGGTGGAGGCCTGATCGAGCTCGATGCCGAAGACCTTGCGCCAGGCCGGCAGGGTGGCGCGTAGAAAATTGGGTATTTCGGACACGGAGGTCATCAGGTAGAGACCGGTATCCTGGCGATAGACGAAGTGGGATTTGCGCGCGTAAGAGGCGAGGCCGATGAGTTTGGCGCGTTCGGCGGAGGAAGCGTGGGGGACGCCTGGTTCACGGGAGGCGGGGCCCAGGGCGGCGACGCGGCTTTTATCGGCGGCGAGCCAGAGGGTGGAGAAACCGAGGCCCTCGTCGGTAGTGCGGAAGGAGAGCAGGAGGGTGCGGGTGGTGCCGGTGGGGGTGGAGGGAAGCGTGGTGGCCGGGGGCGCGCTGGTCGCCGGTGCGGGCCGGGCGGGGGGTGGATTGACGGAGGCTTTATCGGAGCTGGCGGCGGCGGTTTTGGTGGGAGATGCCGGCCGGCGTTCCGCGAAGGCGGAGGGCGACGCTGGCAAAGGGGGAGTGGTATCCGGCAGGGGGGAGATCTCGTCGGCCACCAGCTCCTCGATTTCGTGCAGGCCGGCTACGGCGAGAGCGTGGGCGGCGTCGGTATCGGTGCTGGAGGAACGCACGCTGAAGCCGCGCTCGCCCCACTCAATGACGGCATACTCGTCCTTTTTCTCGATGCGGCGATGAATGATTGCGTCGCCGGCGGTGAGTTCGAGTTCGCGCACGTCGCCGTCCCGATAGATGGCGTGGCCGCTTTCGAGTTGGGTGGGGGTGAAATAGGTTTCCCAATTGTGTTCCAGTCGTGAGAACCAGAATTCCAGCGACTGGGGGGTATAGACGCGTTTCGGGCCGTGGTTTTGCATCCGCGAAAGGTTCTAAGGCAGAGGTGGGACGCGCCTGCTTCAACCCTTAATTCCGCGCGGACCAAAAAAAACCTCGCGTTGGTGTTGAATGACCAAGGACGAGGGACTGGTTGAAGCGCGAAGACGCGAGGACGCGAAGTTAAATCTTAAGATATTTTATTAAA
>CAYNUW010000329.1:0-3806 GCA_964400455.1 uncultured Akkermansia sp.
AGCGGACGTCGCTGGCCCTTTCGACTAACAAAGTGATATCCGCCCGGTTCGTGCTCAGAAACAAACGGGTAACGGCGTGAGGTTAAATTGATTATGAAGAAACGGCGCGTTACTTTCTCACCGCGGGGCTCTGTCTTGTTGGTAGCCCTTTTGTTTTCCGCGGCACTGGCGCTGTCGTTGGGATCGTTTCTGCAATTGGCGACCCAATCTACTCAACTTGCCAATCGTAGTTTCTACGCCGGCGCAGCCATGAACGCGGCCGAAACTGGACTGGAGCAGGCGATGTGGGGGGTGAATGAACGTCTGGCGGGTGATGCGGATGTTTGGACCGAAGATGGTTGGACGCTGCTTCCGGGCGGGGCCGCGCGGCGAACGCTCGATCTTGGCACGCTCGGGGGAGGGGCTACGGTGAGGGTTAAGCTGTATCTCAGCCGCGCCGATTTATCCAATGATCCCTTCGTGTTGGCGCGCAGCATTGTGCAACCGCCCCGCGGCGCGCCCATCGAACGCTGGATCGAAATCTCTTTGTCGCGTCGTTCTCGTTTTGCGAACGGACTGGTGGCCAAGGACAGCATCCGGTTTTCCGGATCCAATGCCTCGGTGGATTCGTATGACTCGCGCAAGGGCGGCTACAACGATGCGCTGGCCGGTGGTGGCAATAATCGTTACGCGCGGGGATCGGCCGGTTCCGCCTCGATTACGGTTTCGTCTCTGACGCTGGGCAACAGCGACATATGGGGATTTGCCGTCATCGGCAGTTCCGACCTGTCGGGTCTTTCGGTCGGGCCGGGCGGAACGGTGGGCCCCTTCGGCACGGCTTCAGGAACGGTGGTGCGTGAACATGTGTTGACCGATTTCACTGCTCAATTCGACGACGTGCCGCATCCGCCAACGTATACCGGGCTTGGGGCTTACTCAATCACCACGATTAGCTCGGCGACCACGTTGCCACGGGCCACGGATCTTCCCGCTGCAGACGGCAAATATTATTACAATGTAGGGTCCATTAGTTTGTCTGGTGCGGCCAGTCGGAAACTCACGATTACCAATCAAGTGGTCTTGCGCACGACCGGCACGACTGGCACCGCGATTTCGGTGAGCGGAAATGCGTCGATTGAGATTCAGTCCGAAAGTCTGCTGGTAAAACCCAGTCTTGAGGTCTTCACCGAGGCGGATGTGAGTATATCAGGAAACGGTGCCATTAATCCGAACAAGCCGGCGAACTTCAAACTCTGGGGCACCCGGGCACAATCCAATCCCAGTCCGCAGAGTATCAGGATTAACGGAAACGGACGCCTCAGTGCGGTGGTTTACGCCCCGAATGCCGACATTGCCATGCACGGCGGTGGCAGTGTCGGGGAAGTCTTTGGGGCGATGATTGGAGATACCATCACAGTGACGGGAAACTCTAATTTCCACTACGACGAAGCTTTGGCGGATCTGGATAGCGGGGAGCCCATGGGGCTGAGAAAGTGGAACGAATACACCAGTGCCGCCGACCGCGCCTACCGCTCGGCGCTGGTATCTTTTTGAGGCCGGAGCGGGGGGCGTTCGGGAGGACGGAGGTTTACATACCCACTGCGCACGGAATCTTTAACCGGGGAGAACGGGTCGCCGCGGAAAGATTTAACCTCTTGGTTTTTTCTGGTATCCTTCAAAACAGGATTGAGTTCATTGACCGTCCGACGGTTGGGGTATTAGGGTGCTTGAGCGGAATGCGCTTTTTACTGCACAAAAAAGCTCACTCCCGTTTCGAGAAGTGAGCTAAGGCGGTTTAACCTAGTTTGTAGTTACGCGGGGACGCGGGCGTTACGACGGCGGCGGAAGACTACCGTGAACATTCCGATCATGCCGGAGGCGGCCAGGGCAGAGGTGGAGGGCTCTGGAATCGCAGATCCGGTTACCTGCAGGTTGGTGAGCCTCATGGAGGTGTTGGTGCTGTTGAGCGTATCGGTCAGGTAGATACGAAAAGTCACTGGCACCGAAACATTTGCTAGGCTGGCGCCGAAGGAGATCGATTGCGCGGCGATGGTGGAGGGCCAGCTGGCATGTAGAGGCACCGCTACGTTACTAAGCCCAACAGAAGTTCCAATCGTGGACGCGAAGCCGTCCAGGGAGGTCCGAACGAAAGCTGTGCCGGATTCGTTGGGAATCCCTGTTCGGTCGGCGCTGACGCCTAACCCGAAGGTAATGGTTTCAAACCGTATAGGGGTTGATCCCGGCGTGAGGGTAAACGAAAAGAATCTGCCGCTGAGATTCGCTGCCGTAGGCTCGTCAATTGCGATATGATCCGTTCGCAGATACACGTTTCGGGTGGAGGCCGCGGTGGAGAATCCGGTGTCAGTTCCCACCGTTAGTCCGGTGGGAAGTGCAAAGGCTCCCGCGCTCGCAAGCAGGGGGTCAATAAGGGTCGCAGCGCTGGTGAAGCTAGCGGAGGTCGAGTTGAGGTACCGAACCAAGGTGGTTGTTTGTGCAGAGCAAGTCAGCGCCGTGGCGATCGAAAACAGGGCAAGCGTTTGAAGTTGGGGTATTTTCATAGTTTTTGACTGCGAGATTTAATTGAAACAACGATTTAAACGATTTTTGATTTAACACCAAATTTATGTGTGTCAAAAATAATCATTGGTCCTCGAAAGAAAGTGCTGCCCTCTAGGGCAAATGGTAGACTTGAACCTCGGAAAAGCGGGGGAGTGCGCCGGAGTCGTTGATTTTCAGGCGGACGTAGCGGGCGGTGACGTGGCCGAATGTCTTTGTGTAGGTGGAGCCAATGGACGTGCCGCGCTCGAGGGTCTGCCACTGGTTGGCGGGGGCGCTTTCGGCGCGGGCGAGGAGTTCGAAGGACTTGGTGCGGGTTTCCCAGGCGTGGCCCTCTTCGCGGATGTCGATGCGGGAGAAGCGGCGGTCGGTGCCGAGGTCGATTTCAACCCAGGCCTGGCGGGAGTCGGAGACCCACTGGGTGGCGGGATCGTCGTCCACGAGGTTTTTGGCGTTGGCGGCGTCGGTCGAGGCGGAGACGGACTGAAAACGGGCGAGGGAGCGGGTGGGGACGAGGACGGGGTCGAATTCTTTCGCGGCGGGGCCGGAGGGGGCGAGGGTGAGCTTGAGGATGGTGTTGAGGGAATCGCGCTCGGCGTGGGGGACGTTCAAGCGGAGGCCGCGTTCGTCGTGGGTGAAGGAGACGCGGCGGCCATCGAGGTGGGTGACGGAGGTGATGGTGGCGGGGCGGGCGGGGAGGTGCTCGGGGAGGTCGGCCCAGGAAAGGACGTGCAGGTAGATGGTGTGGTCGCGGTGGACGGAGGCACCCCAGTTGGCGGGCTTGTAGGGGCCGGCGCGGTGACCGAGGAGGGCGTGGCCGTTTCGCGAGAGCCAGTTGCCGACCTTTTGGAGGACCTCGGCCTGGCGGGGCTCGATCTGGCCGGTGGGCATGGGGCCGACGTTGAGGAGGAGGTTGCCGCCGCTGCCGGCGGTCATGACGAGGAGGCGAACGCACTCGGCGGGGGAGCGGATCTTGTCGTAGGTTTTCCAGGACCAGGAAGTGCCGAGGGTCATGCAGGTTTCCCAAGGGCGCTTGGTGTTGAAGGCGCCGACGACCTGTTCGGGGGTGTCGTAGTCGGCGGGGAGGCCGCAGCGGTTGTTGATGACGACGTTGGGCTGGAGCTCGCGGATCATCTTGAAGAGTTCCTTGGGCTTATACTGGGAGCTGCCGTAGGAGATGGCGTCGAAGAAGATCATGCTGATCTCGCCGTAGTGGGTGCACAGCTCGCGCATCTGGCCGTAGAAGAATTTGTTGTAGGCGTCCCAGTCCT
>CAYNUW010000330.1:0-3798 GCA_964400455.1 uncultured Akkermansia sp.
AGGCGGAAAAATTGAACACTCTTATGCCCGTCAACAACACATCGGGATTCCCGGCACCTTGCCGGCGTGTAAAGGATCCCGCCGGCACCCGAGAGGACGCGGCGGTTTCATACGTATAAGTCACCGACGTGATACTATTGTCACGCTCCACCACGCCAAGGGTCACGGACCGGGACGACACCCAATTCACCGAGGAAGCCTTGCGCACATCTTGCGCGAAGCGTTCAAGCGTTTCGCGCGCCTGGGTCTCCATCTCCGAGTAATCCGCTATACTTAAACTGGCGCGCGTGACGTAAATGAACGCGCTCAGCACGGCCGCAAGAACACCCGCACCCAACCCGGAAGCCACCAAGACTTCCACCAACGTAAACCCCCGGTGCCCGCCTCGTCCCTTCGACTCAGTCGCGTGCTTTGGTATAATAGTAGTCATATAATCCGTTTCGTGTGTATTGAGTTCCGGTGGTGCGCACGTGCTCCGTGCCATCAATACCCCGCCAGGTAACACTCAGGGTGATTTCCCGAACCGAGCCCTCCTTGTCCGTCACATCATTTACGTAGCGCTTCACCGTGAACCGGCGAGCAATACGCTGGGCGGTTTCTCCGGGCGGTAAAATCGTCTGAATATCCAGCGTTTCGTTTGCCGGCAACGCCGCCACCGCCGTCCAACTCAACAGACGGATTCGCTCCATCTCGCTTTGAATCACCTGCGAAGCAAGCGTGATCGATCGCGCGGTATCCAAGGACTTAAACCCCGCCTGAATAACAAAAATCGCCGAGACAATCCCCAAAAGCATAACCCCCGAGGCGATCATCACCTCGGCAATTGTAAAACCTCCACAAGGTCGGCTGGGTTTTGGCCGCAGGATCTTCATGCTCATAGTTTACACCTCCCCAACCAACGTCGGTAGGCCGGTTAGGGTTTATTTATGGGCCTATCCGGATAGACATGCATACCTGCCAGGTTTGGTATATATACCTAGGTTGCACCCTGAGCCCCACCCGACTCCAAGCGTGCGACCCCCACGGCGAAACCCGTTTCTCAGCAGAGGACAGACGGCGCCTGCCGCGCAGATCGAACGAGCCTCCGGCCCAAGTCGCACATGGCCTTGAAACTGGAGCCAGGTAAAAATCCGCCGCAAATTTCGATTGATTTATCAGTAAACCTATAAATGTTTTTTGTTTCAACCCTAGGCGAGCGGAAACCACTGATTCCGCCAAGCCCGGGCTTGTCAGACAAGTAACCTCAAAACTGCCACTAACGCGCTGATATCAACCACTGCTATCATGAAAAATACCCTAAGAGTGATCATAGCCTCGACCACCCTGGCCGCCGCCCTGCCCGCGTCGGCCCAGATCGTGGCCAACTTCACCACCCCTGGCACCTACACCGAAAACCTCTTCACCGACGCCGCTGCCGATACGAGCAGCGGCTGGGCGACGGCCGGATGGCTGCTCAAACGAAATGCCGACATCACCTCGGTAGCCATCAACCGAAACGTAATCGACACCACTCCGCTCGTCGTCGGCGGCGGCAACTACCTCAGCGTCTCCACCACCAACACCCACACTGGAGGCCTGTTGCTGGGCGTCGCGCGCCAATACGCACCTCTCGTCTCCACCAACTACAATGGGGTCATCCGCAACCAAGACCACAGCATCCGTTTCGATTTCAGAGTGGACCAGTTAACCAGCTTTACCACCGGCAATTTCACCATCGGCGATGCCGCCAACACCCTCGTAACCAACGGCCTTAGCTCTGCGAGCGCGTGGTGGTTACGCGCCCACCCCGCCGCCACGGGCAGTGCCGCAGCCGGCAAGTGGGCGATCTACAACGGCGGCAGAAACTCTGGCTCTTTCAACGCCGCCAACTACATCAACACCGGCGTCGATTTTACCGTCGGCGTCACCTACTCCATCAGCATAAATCTCGAACCCGAGACCCGAGATTGGACCATGAGCATCAGTAGCTCTGCCGGACAGTCTTACTCCTCCGGCACCCTCGGCTTCCGCACCAGCGCTTTCAGCCCGACCGGTGTCCTGAGTTTCTTCCGTGAATCCGCCGCCGTCGGCTCCGTCACGTCGTTCTCCATCGACAACATCTCCATCATCCCCGAGCCCTCCTCCTTCGCCGCCTTGGCCGGCCTTGGTGTCCTCGGACTCGCCGCCACCCGTCGCAGGTCCCGCGCCTGAGCATTTGCCCAAGCCCCAAGCTACATGCCGGGATCTAAACGATCCCGGCTTTTCTTTGCAATGCCCCCGCACGCCGCTGATTCCTGCCCTTTCGGCGGTGGATCGGTCCCTCCTTCGGACTTTGACCAACCTACCTTAAACTACATGTGGATCTGGTGCTGCCTGCTCCTCACCTGCACGTGCTCCCTCATCGGAATGTCGCTTTACCCTGCCGCCGCCACGCCCCTGCCGCCGAGCGGACTTAACTTCCAACAATTGCTCCCCGACCCCGTCCCGCGCGCCGCCGTCTATCGCGAGCCCGGTTATCACCTCTGGGACCCGAGCGTCGTGCGCGGCGACGATGGCCTCTACCACCTCTACTACTCCCGCTGGCCGTCCTCCCTCGGTTTCGACGCCTGGTGCACCCACGCCGAAATCGCCTGGGCCACCGCCACCACCCACGAGGGCCCCTACACCTTTCGGGGTCTCGCCCTTCCCGCCCGCGGTGCCGACTTCTGGGACGGTCATTCCGTCTTTAACACCAACGTCGTCCGCATCGGCTCCCGCTACTACCTTTACTACACCGGCAACCGTGGCACCGCCCAGTGGTCGCCCGAGCGCCCCATCCAGCCCTACAGCGAGGAGTGGTGGACCCACCGCAACCGCCAGCGCATCGGCGTCGCCGTCGCCGATTCCCCCTCCGGCCCCTGGATCCGGCTCGACCAGCCGCTTCTCGATACCGGCCCCTCCTCCGGCCACACCATCATCAACGTCCCCAACCTCGTGCTCAAACCCGAGGGCGGCTACCGGCTCTACTACAAAACCCTCGCCGAGGGCCCCGGCCGCTTCGGCGGCGGCGTCTTCCACTACGGCGCCGACTCCGACTCCCCACTCGGCCCTTTCGTTCGCCATCCGCAACCCGTCGTAAACAAAAACGAGCTCATGCCTGAGGTGAAAACTCGCTTCGACTTCCACATCGACGACCACTTCGAATGGTTTCAGGACGACCGCTACTACGCCATCGTCAAAGATCACGACGCCCCTTTCCTCACTCGTCACGGCAAGAGTCTGCTGCTCTTCGAGTCCGCCGACGGCCGCAACTGGCGCCCGTCTCAGCACGCCTTGGTCACCGGCTTTTCCCTGCACTGGGACGATGGCACCCGCCAGACTTTTCAGCGTCTGGAGATGCCTAAACTCCTCTTCTCCCACCAAAAACCACGCCTGCTCAGTCTGGCCGCGCTTTCCGCCTCCGGCGGCGAATCGTTCCTCGTCCACTTGCCACTTAGCTCGTTCGACGACCGTTCGACACCACCTTAATGTCAGGTTCCTGGACGACCATCCAGACCACCCCCTCGCTTTTAAAACCGTGATACCTCGTTTCTTCACCCTCGCCCTCTGCCTGAGCAGTTCCTTCGCGCTCGTTTCCGCCGCCGGTTCACCCACCGCCCACCCCGACGCCCCTTGGCATGCCCGCTGGATCGCCCCCGCCGAACCCGCCCCTCCCCAGAACCTCTGGAACAGCGACCCCCGCACCGTCACCCTCCCGGAAAAAACCCCCACCGCCCCCCTCCCCCACGCCGTCGACGCAAAATAAAGGCTCTTGATCAACGGGCGTCTCGCCCTCATCGA
>CAYNUW010000331.1:0-3784 GCA_964400455.1 uncultured Akkermansia sp.
TGCCCCAGCCGATAGGCCTCGCCTTGTTCGCGCACAAGGTTCGGGTGGGTCGCGCCCAGCACGAGATAGACCAAGGAGGGGAACTCCGCGAGGATGGCGGGCAGCGCGTTGAGCACGTTTTCGATGCCCTTGTTGGGGGAGAGCAGACCGAAGGTGAGCAACACCTCGCGGCCCTCGACGCCGAAGAGCTCCTTGAAACGCGCGGACTCCTCGAAGGGCACGTCGTGGATGCCGTGCGGGATGAGGTCGATCTTCTCCGCCGGCGCGTCGTAGATCTCTCGCAGGAAACGGCGGCCGCGCTCGGTCATGACGACGAGCCGGGCGGACAGCCGGACCAGGGCCTCCATAACCCGGCGTTGCTCGGGGTTGGGATCACGCAGAACGGTGTGCAGGGTGGTAACCACGGGCATTCTGAGGGCCCGCAAGAGCACGAGCAGGTGGGCTCCGGCGCTGCCACCGTAGATACCGAACTCGTGCTGGACGTTGACGACATCGACCTCGCTGCGGTTCAAATATTCCGCCGCGCGCTCGTAGTCGCTGATATCCTGCTCGGCGATTTCGAAGACCACCTCCGGCGGGTAATCGTAGGGCTGGGCGCCATCGCTCATGGCGAGGACCGGGAAGGCCTGGTCCGGCGTGGCGGAGAGCAAACCGGTGCGCAGGTCCTGGGTGAAGGTGGCGATGCCGCACTGGCGAGGAGGGTAGCTTCCGATGAGCGCGACATTGAACCCGGGCCGTGGTGACGGCGGCGGAGACGAGTTCGGATGTGTCATGTGATCCTGGAGACAGGCGGGCTTGGCGGGGCAGGCCGCTGGTGCGATGTCGGCACCGGGAATAGGCGGAGGGGGAGAACTTGTAATTAGACTAGCGGGCGTGGCGGCGGCTTCGGAAGGTGGCGTAGGCAACCGGGCCCCAACGCAGCGCTAAGCCGAGGAGTTTGTGCCGCGGGAAAAAGGTGCGCTGCAGGACGAGTCCTAGCGGGAGGGCGGCGAAGGGGGCGAGGGGCGCGCTGCGAAGGAAAAAGGCTCGGGCGCGATCCAGCCAGGCGAGCGGGTGGGTGGCGCGCACGAGGCCCGCGGCGCAGTCCACCCGCTGGGCCGCGATGCGGCGTCGCAAGTGCGTTTTGTGCAGGGCGAGCCCTTTTAGTTCGGCTTGCGGATACATACGCGGTCGGTTTCAAGCTCGGCCAGGGTGTCGGCGAAGGGTTTGGGCTGTCGCGCGATGAAGCGGCGAAAGGCGATGATCAATCCAAGGAGCACGAACGTGTAGCCGAGGGTCAGCCCGAGCAGCACCCCGAGCCGGGCGCTTTCCCAGAAGATGAAAACGAGGCTAAGGCTGGCGAAGGTAATCGCCATCACGCCCGTAAACACGGCCGCGCTGATCCAGATAAAGGTCTGAATCAGCCGGAATTTTTCCTCCTGCAACTCTCGGGAGAAAAGATCGATCCGGGTTTGTAGGCCGGCCAGCAGGCTGTCGCTGAGTTTGCCCAGTGCGGCGATGAAGCCGGTGGTGACAGGAGGCGCGGGATCCATCGGCGGAGGCGTTTATTTGGAGCTGCGACGACCGAGGAGCACGCCGACCAGCAGGCCTACCCCGCCGGCGACAAGCAGGGATTGGTAGGGGTTGTCACGAACGGCCTTGTCGGTGCATTTGGCGGTAGCGAAGACGCGTTCCTTGGCGACTCCGCAAAGTTGGACGAGGCGCTCCTGGGCGGCATCGAACCGGATGCGGAGGGCGCTGACAGCATCGGCGGTGTGTTCGGTGATGGAGTCGCCCATCATTTTTTCGGCTTCGGCGACGAGATTGTGCAGGTCGTTGAGCAGTTCTTTGGGTGCCTGGGTGGCCGGTTCGGGTGTTTTCATAGTATGGTCAAATTGGGACGGGATGGCGCCGAGGTGGCTTCGGCGGGGTTAGAGCGTTTTTCGTCCGCGCAGAAGCGAGATGACAAAAAGGACAATGAAGATGATGAAGAGGACCTTGGCGATGGTCGCGGCGGTGCCGGCAATGACGCCGAATCCGAGAATGCCTGCGATCAGCGCGAGGATCAGAAACGCGATGGAAAAGGTGAGCACATGAGTCTTGAGTTTAAGAGTTAGATTAAGGTTTGCGGGTGCTGCGGTAGAGGCCACCCATGCCGACCAAGGTGCAGATGGCTCCGCCTATGAGTAACCATACGGCTTTGTCGCTGGGCATGCCGTTAAAGAAGCGGGATACGCCAGAGCTGACCGAGTCGGAGGCGTTGAGTCCGAGAGCGAGCATGATCACGCCGACACCGAGCAGGGCTAGAGGGATTTGTTTGTTCATGGTGGTGGAGGTGGACGGCAGCGCACGGGTGCGACCGTGGTTGTGCGGCGAAGGGCGGTTAAGGGCGGTGAAACCGCACGGCGAGCCGCCGTGGGTTGAGGCGGCGGCACTAATGCCGCCGCTCCGGTGGGTTTGCGGGCTTGGTCGCGGACACTGGCCTACCTCATTCTAGAGGAAGTGGCGAGTGACACTCCTAGAGCTTTAAAATCAGACTCCAGCGCGGTCATGGATTCCCGCAGCGGGGTCACGTTGGCCTGGGCCTTGTTGGCTATGCTCTTGATCGAGGCGACACCACCAGGAGTCAGGTCGGTGGCGAGCGAGGTGCGGATGTCTTGGAGGTCGGACAAAAAGGGGCGAAAGGCCGCCTTGGTTTTAACATAATTAAGGCGAACACGCTCGAAGCGAGAGGCGACGAAGTCTTTTCGATTCGAGCTACTGTTGCGTATGTTCTCATTCTTGATTTTGGCCAAATCCGCGTCCCAGTCGCGGAAATAGTCCGCGCCCTGGGACTGCATGTCTTCGCACCGGTCGTTTACCTCGTCGGATAGGGATTCCAGTTTACGAAGTTCACTGTCGAACCTTGTGAACTGCGGTTTGAGATCTGCGTTGGGGGTGTTTACCAAGCCGGTCAGGGCGAAGAGCACGGCATCGATCTGGCCGTTGCCCTTGTGAATCTCTTGGGCGGCTTTCGAGATGGTGACGGAAGCGGTGCCGGCCTTTTCATAGCTGGTGGAGGCGCAGCCATTCAGGACGATGGCGAGGAGTGCGAGCGAAGCGGGCAGTTGGATTCTTAGGTCCATAATATTGAGGTTATTGGGAGTGAGTATTTGGTGGTTAGCAGGTTTCGGCTGCTTCGGTTTCGAGTTGGGCGCGTAGCATCCAGGCGGCTTTTTCGTGCTGTTTCATCAAGCCGGTGAGAAAATCTGCGGTGCCGGCGTCACTGTATTGGTCGTTGCAGGCGTCGATATCGCGTCGGAGCTGGCGGATCATGGCTTCGTGTAAGTGCAGGAGCTCGGCGAGCATGTCGGCGGCGGGCAGGCCGGTGCCGGGTTTGGCGTCCAGGCGGCTGGCTGAGTTGAGTTCGGCCCAATTGCCGCGCGCGCCGATGCCGATGGTTCGGGCGCGTTCGGCGACCTGGTCGATCCAGTCTGCCAGCAGCGTGTAATGCGTCTCGAACTGGACGTGCAGCGCGAGGAACTCCGAACCGGTGACGTTCCAGTGGTAGTCGCGGGTGGATGTGTAGAGCACGGTCTCGTCGGCGAGCAAAAGATTGAGCATCTGGCCGACTTCGAGTCGGGCTTCATCGTTTAACCCAAGGTTGGCTTTCATGAGGAAACGGGTAATGACGCTGCGGGAGCGAAGAGGGGGGAACCTACCGAGCGGGCTAGCTGCGCGCCCCCCGGGGGGGCGGGCGCGGTTTTGCGGGGCGCGCGGTGGCGGTGGTCCGGGGTTGTACGTCATGGGGGTGTTGTCCGAGACC
>CAYNUW010000332.1:0-3780 GCA_964400455.1 uncultured Akkermansia sp.
CGGACTGCCGGCTGGCCCTCAACGCAGGCCCTGCCGGAGATTTTAGGACCTCCCTCAATTGAGGGGCGGTCGCTGGATTTGGGCCAGGTGGTCCGGCGGATGCCGGCTGGCCCTCAACGCGGGCCCTCCCGGGGATTTCAGGAGCTCCCTTCAGTCCACGGGGGCGGGGGCTCCAGGGTAGGCGATTTTGCGGCCGTGGAGCATGTTGACCAAGGTGTGTTGGAAGCTGGTTTTGATGCGATTCAGCTCGGCGAAAGTCAGCGGGCTCTCGTCGAGCTGGCCGTCGGACTGGCGGTCGCGCACCACGCGGTCCACGATCTCCTCGATGTGGGACGGGGTGATTTTGGCGAGGCTGCGGGCGGCGGCTTCGACGCCGTCGGCGAGGTGGATGATGGCGCTTTCCTTGAAGCGCGGCCGGGGTCCGTCGTAGCGGTAGGTGTGTTCCGGCAAAGTGGGCAAAGGGGCGGCGGAGGCGCCGGGTTTGGGGGAATCGGTGGAGATGCCGAGGAGGGGGGGCAGGGGAGCGTCGTTGGCGCGGCCCTTGCGGAGGGTGTCGAGGGCGCGTTGATAGAAGTAACGGATCAGGGTGGTGCCGTGGTGCTGCTGGATGACGTCGATGACGGGGCGGGGGAGCTTGTGGCGGAGGGCGAGATCGACGCCGTCTTTGACGTGGGCCTTGAGGATGAGGGCGGAGAGGGAGGGGTTGGCGTCGTCGTGGGGGTTGTCGCCGTCGAGCTGGTTTTCGATGAAATAGTGGGGTTTGGCGGTTTTTCCGATGTCGTGGAAGAGTGCGCAGACGCGGGCGAGCAGGGGGTTGGCGCCGATGGCGGCGGCGGCGTTTTCGGAGAGTTGGGCGACGACGAGGGAGTGGTGATAGGTGCCGGGGGCCTCGAGCTGCATGAGGCGAAGCAGGGGGTGGTTGTAGTCGGTGAGTTCGAGCAGGGTGATGTCGGTGGTGCGTTTGAAGAGGTTTTCGAGGAAGGGCAGGAGGCCGACGGCGAGCACGCCGGAGGCGAGGGCGGCGAGCAGGCCGGCGAGCATCTGTTTGGCCACCGCCACGGCGGGCAGGCGTTCGGCGAGGCCGAGCAGGAGGATGCCGGAGGCGAGAGTGAGGCCGGCGTGGAGGGCGGCGCGGAGGATGCGGTTGCGCCGGCGGGTCTGGCGCACGCCGTGGATGGCGACGAGGGCGGCGAGAAACTCCAGCACGAGCAGGTCGAGCCGGCTGCCCCAGATCACGGAGGTGAAAATGGCGAGAAACAGCGCCATAAAAATGGCCGAGCCGGCGTTGATGAGCAGGGCGACGAGAAGGGGGGCGATGAGGACGGGGGCGATGTAGGGCAGCAGGGCGGCGGCGGTGGTGTTTTCGAGGAAGAAGTCGAGCGAGCCGAGCGAGTAGGTGGCGCGCACCAGGGCGAGGTTGGCGAGGACGACGAGGGCGAGCAGGGCGAGGCGGGCGTTGGAGTGGAGGGTCTCCTCGTCTTCGAGTCGGATGTAGATGAGTGAGGCGGCCAGCATGGCCAGGACGAGCAGGATGCGGCCGGCGAGGCGCAAGGATTCGTCGAGCGGGGAGGAGGCTTCGGCCAGGGCCCGGCGGTGGGCTTCGAGCATCTCGAATTGTTCGGCGGTGACTCGGGTGTCGGGTTCGAGAATGCTCTCGCCGCGGGTGACGGTGACGACGACGGGGCGGACGTCGCGCATGACATCGGCCTCGCGGGCGAGGGTGGCCTCGCGATCAAAGGAGAGATTGGCCACGACGCCGTCGCGGAAGAGGCGGTAGAGCGCGTCGGCGAGCGGGCGTTCGGGCTCCTCGGAGGCCAGGGTGACTCGGAGGTGGATGAGGGCCTCCTCGAGTTTTTCGACCGGGCGGTTGGCGACGGTGCCATCGGGGCGGAGCACCTGGAACATTTTGAGGTGGTCGGCGCGTTCGCCGCCGAGCTGGCGGGGATCGGCGAGGCCCTGCGCGTGGAGGGCGCGCAGGGTGGCGAGGGCGTTTTCGAGGCGGAGCGCGCGGGTCTGGGGGTGGCCGATGGTGAGAATGCGGGCGAGGTCGTCGGGGGCCAGACGCCGGCCGCCGCGCTGGTTGTAGGCGACGACGGCGGCTTCGAGCCGCGCGGAGTCGGCGGGATCGGCGGCGGCGATGAGGGCGGCGAGATCGGTTTCGAAACGGCGGAGCGGTTCCGGGTCGATGCGAAAGACGGGCGGCACGCGTTCGGCGAGGCGTTCGCGAGCGAGCTCGGTGCGGATGCGACTTTCGTAGGTGAAGTCGAGGGCGGCGACGATGCGGACGGTGGCCAGCTGATTGGGCAGGACGGGCAGGGTGCGGTTGGTGACGCCGACGAAGGAGACGAGGACGATGAGGGCGACGGTGGCGAGGAAGAGGCCGATGGCGACGATGCGCGAGGAGTCGAAGGCGGCGGCAAGGCCCAGACCGGGGGCGGCGGCGGTTTTGCGTTTGCGAGTGGCGGCGGGTTGAGCGCGGCCGGTGGCGGCGCAGTAGGCGGCGCGGAGGCGATGGATCAATTGGGGGAAAGAGCTCACGCGCGAGGGGATCAGGCCGGGTCGGATTGGATCGGGTTTTGGTAGCGCTCGTAGGCCTCGATGATCTTGAGCACGAGGGGATGGCGAACGACGTCGGACCCGCTGAATTGGTGGAATTCGATGCCGGGGATGTCGCGCAGGATGCGGCCGACCTCGAGCAATCCCGATTGGCGGGCGCGGGGCAGGTCTATCTGGGTGATGTCGCCGGTGACGACCATGCGCGAATCTTCGCCGAGGCGGGTGAGGAACATCATCATCTGCTCCGGAGTCGTGTTCTGGGCCTCGTCGAGGATGATGAAGGAGCGGGAGAGGGTGCGTCCGCGCATGTAGGCGAGAGGAGCGACCTCGATCACGCCTTTTTCGGTGAGTTTGGCGACGTCGCCGCTGTCGAGCATGTCGCCCATGGCGTCGTAGAGCGGTCGGAGGTAGGGCAGGAGTTTTTCGTTGAGGTCTCCGGGGAGGAAACCGAGGGCCTCGCCGGCCTCGACGGCGGGGCGGGTGAGGATGATGCGCTCGACCTGATTCTTGAGCAAGGCCTGCACGGCGGCGGCCATGGCGAGGTAGGTTTTGCCAGTGCCGGCGGGGCCGATGCCGAAGACGAGTGGGTGGCGGAGGATGGCTTCGAGGTAGAGTTTCTGGCCGAGGGTCTTGGGGATGATGGTGCGGCGCTGGGTTTGCACGACCACGGGTTGAGTGAAGAGGGCGCGGAGGCGATCGGACTCTCCCCGGGCCACGCCCTCGGAAAAGCGGTGGAAGTCGGGGGTGCGGATGGTGAGGCCGAGATTACGAGCCTCGTTGAGCAGGCCGAAGAGGGTCTCGCCGAGGGCGATGGCGGCGGGCTCGCCGTCGATGCGCAGCCAATCGTCGCGGGTGACGAGGGTGACGGAGAGGAGGCGCTCGGCGTGGGTCAGATTCTCCGTGCGGCCGGCGTAGAGTTGGGAAAGGTGGCGCGCCGAAGGGTAGTGGAGAGTCTGGGTGGCCATCGCGTCGCTTGAAGTGGGAAAGGGTAACGAAAGAGGCGATTCGGAGCGGAAGGGCAAGCCCGACGGGAGGGTTGGGTGGTGGAGCGAGCCGGCGAGGGCGGCGGGCTTGGGGAATCCTGCTATCTTTCTTTGGTAAAACGGTAATCAAGTGACGTAACATGCTTTTTCCGTGAAATTCGCGTGAGCGATGGTCAGCGTGACGTCTAAAGTCATGGGGGAGTCTAATTTCTTCACCGCTCGATGATCCTCTCCCATCACG
>CAYNUW010000333.1:0-3716 GCA_964400455.1 uncultured Akkermansia sp.
TACCGCCGGAATCACGTCGTCCGCTTTCGAATCGCTCACCTTTAGCTTCGATCAGCGCCTGAGCAACACCGCAGCCAACACCTGGAACGTGGACTACTCCACCAACGGCGGCACCAGCTGGACCCTCGCCCAGCAGTTTACCTTTACCCCTGCCGCCACCGGCACCGGCGACGTTTGGTATAACAACCGCAGCGTCACCCTGACCGGCAGCGACCTTTTCAATAATGCCAACCTGGTTTTCCGTATCGTCAGCGCCTTCGATCCCGTCACCGGCAACTACTTGGCGGCACGTTCGACTTCTTCTTACGGCACCGCTGGCACCTCCCGTTTAGATATGGTCACGCTCAGCGCTACCGCCGCCACCGTCATTCCCGAACCGGCCTCTTTCGCCGGGCTCGTTGGTCTCGTCGGCCTCGGATTTGCCGCTTCGCGCCGTCGCCGCGCCTAACCTAAATACGGCGGGCGGGCGGCGGAGTATCGCGCAAGGTGTTGAGCCGATAGTTGATCGCAGAATCCCGACGTGAACCCAGCGGGTTCATGGAGCGGGTGATGCGGTCAACAGGCGGCCACCACGTTGCGTGAGACGACCCGATCCGACAGCCGTTTTTAGGCCTAACCGGGCAAAGCCCCGGCCTTTCCGCGAATCGCCCTGCAACCGCCGCGGCCACTCCACTCCACAAAAAGGCGGACTACCCTGATCGAGGGCAGTCCGCCTTTTTTGTTCGGCGAATCGTCTATTGGTCGCCTAAAGAAGCCCCACGAAAGAATGGTTCGTGGGACAACGACCAAAGATCAACCAACGTGGCGTCCCAAGGCCGAGAGGGTATACGTTTCTTGAGCGGCCCCAATCTTCACCTTGACCGTATCACCGACTTTTTTGCCCAGCAGCGCTTGGCCAAGTGGGGTCTTGTAGGCGATGATGTTTTGCTCGGGCACACTGTCCCAAGCCCCGAGCACCGTGTAACGCGCGGTCTTTCCGGTCGAAGCCACCTTGAGGTCCACCACCGAACCCACCCCGACGAGTTCATTCGTCACGTCCTTGAAATCGGTGATCCGAGCCCGCGCCAAGTCCTTCTCCAACTGAGCCTTCTGAGCCATGAGCACAGACTGGTCCTGCTTGGCCATCTTATATTCGGAGTTTTCCTTGAGGTCACCGTGCTCGCGCGCCAAAGCGATCGCTTTGGAGTTATCGGGAATCTTCTTCGAAATGATCAGCTCCAGTTCCTCGCGCTTACGCTCGTAGCTATCACGCGAAACCAACAACTGCTCCTCCTTGGTTTCGTTGTCGCCCGACAGCACCGTCTGGATCGAGGGGAAGAGTTTGATAAAGCGAGCCAGCAGCGACTTCTTGGTGAGATCTTCAAAACCCTGATTCAACAACAGACTGTGAGCCAGGTCTCGCGCCGTCTCGGCGCTGGCGGTAGCGAGCAGATCAGGGATGAGCTCAGCGTCTTCCGAGAGAGCGTCCGCCAAGGGAATACGACGAGCCGAAGCAGACTGCAGGGCCTCGTAATCGATCGCGTAGAAGATCGCGGTAAACAAGCGGGGCGAAATCATATCCCCCAACAATTTAGCGAACTTCTTCGAGTTGCGGTTCTTGACGATCCAGTGGAGAACCGGCGCACGCAGATTTTGCTCGGCCATCCAACGGTGGAACGTGGCCGATAACTCCTCCCCGTGTTCGTTCTCCACCAAGAAATTGATGCACTCGGTGGTGAACTTGCCTTGGGAGACCTTGAGCAAACCGATGATCACATCACGGTGCTCGATCGGATGGGCTTCCTTCAGCAACTCCAAAAAGGCCGACTGAAAGTTCACCGGCAGCTTTTCCACGATAGCCGGCAGGTCACGCACGTTTCCAACCAGAGACACCTGGCTGGGCTCCAAGGTCGCCGCATCCACCCCGGCGAGAACAGCTAGTCGGTCACGGATCGCGGCACCGTAGAGCCGTTCCGCCGCGTCCAGTTGATTGGATGATTTGATACCCTCGGCGAGACCCGCGAGGATCGCGGGCAAGTCCGCTTTGGACTGCCCCGCATCGCTGGCGGTCAACAACTTTTCGGCCAGCTGAATACGACGACGGGCCGAACGGGTGGAGTTGAACGCTTCGGTGATCTCATCCTCGGCGGAAACCGGAATCTCGCGGAGGAAAAAGAGTTCGGTCTTTTTCACCGGCATGCCGATGCGGGGATCCTTCGCGATGGCCTTCTTGGCCGTCGACCACCACTTCTTGAATTTCTCTTCGCCCAACACCTGGGCAAAGACCAACTCCAGCTCGATCTGTGTTGCGCTGTTGTTCGGATAAGCTGCAAGCGCTTCGATCAAAAATTGCGCGGGATCCTCGAGCGCAAGTTTGGCCACCACGGCCGGCTCGGTTTCCTTACGAACGAGCAAATGATTGGTCGGCAACACATCGAGCGTATTGACACAAAAAGCCGGGTCCATCGCATGGCCCGGTTTCGCCTTGAAATCAATCACGAGACGGCCAGCCGCTTCATCGTGTCGTTGAATACGACCGAAGCCCCAACTCTTGTGCACGCAATACGCACCGGGCTGCATCGCGGCCAGTTTGGCTTTGGCGGTCGTTAGGGACGGATTTTTGGCGATGAGCGCGGCGATGGCTTCAGGATTCATGGCAAGGGTTGACGAGACGGGATTGGTCAGCAAAGCGGAGGCAAGGGGCAGGTGTCAATGGCGGGTCATGACCTATCCTCGGCCGCCTCAAGCGATTGCGAGCGTATAAGATGCCGAAAATAAGTTTTAAATAATTATAATACAACATTTTAAGTATTAAAAATTTCCTGGTGAATTATTACGAAGATTGCCTACGCTTCCTGGAAAAACCACGGTAGGAACGAGTCCCTTCTGCATGAAATCCCCGCTCACCGCCGGCGCTCGACCACGCGCTGTCCGCCCACCCCATCCACTCGAATGGCTCGCGGACCCCCTGCGGGACGACCCGGGCCTCGAGCTTAAATCTTGGTTTGGCGGCCGCAGCCTGATGCTTGACGGCCTGCATCGCCTCTATCTCACCACCCAAGGTGAGCCTTGGCAGGGGGTGCTCGTTTGCACAGATTACCCACATCAGACCAGTCTCCGTTGCGAGGTGCCAAGCCTCCGCCCCCATCCGGTGCTGAAAAAGTGGCTCTACCTGCCGGAATCCACCGACACCTTCGAGAACGACGCCCGAAGGCTGGTGGATCTGGCCCGCGCCCGGGATCCGCGCATCGGCGTGCCGCCTCGCCCCAAGAAAAAGCGCCCGGTCGTCCGCTTCGGCGACGCCTTGTGATCCTTTCGAACCGCGCCGCCGGAGCAATCCACCGACCGCTTCCGCCCATTTCGCCAAAAAACCAAAAAATCGCGCCGCCATGTCTCCACTCCCGCCAGGCCCGGCGCCAGAGTGGGGCTCACCTGCGCAGCGCCGCGATCACTTCGGCGTGCAACTCCGGCGTAGCCGCCGCGACCGTGTGCCCGGCCGGATAGGATTCGCCGCCATGCCAGTCGCTGATCACCCCGCCGGCACCTCGCACCACCGGAACCAGCGCGGCGATGTCCCAAGGATTCATGATGGGATCCAAACACACATCGGCGCGACCCGTGGCCAGCAGGAGATAGCCATAGCCATCACCCCAGGTGCGCACCAATCGTGCGCGGGCTAGCAGAGCGTCGCAGGCCGGCCCGTTCTGGTAGCGGCCCAGATTCAAGTGATCACTGGT
>CAYNUW010000334.1:0-3697 GCA_964400455.1 uncultured Akkermansia sp.
ATTTCTGGGGTCGCCTCAATGGACTTAAACGGCGGCAACAGTTTGGCTTTGGTTAAGCGGTGGGGCCGGCGGCTATTCGTTGTGTTCGGAGCTCTAATCAACGACCCGAGGGTGACAAAACCGCCGGTGGGGCGAGAGGGTCGCTCTACCATGGAGCACGGAGCGGTGGGGGGATACGCTCGCACTTGCCGCTGGTCACTCTGCACTAATCCGCTGGCAAGTCAGCGTTTTGACGGGTGGCATTTGCGGTGTATGAATCTGGTGCTTTTTGAGGCGGATGAGTTGGGTTCACCCTTGCCGCACGAGGATGCAAGGGCTCGGCATATCTTGGGGGTTTTGGGACTTGGGGTCGGTGATACGTTTTGGGCGGGCGTGGTGGATGGCGCCACGGGCCGCGCGCAACTGGTGGCTTCAACTTCGCTCGGGCTGGAGCTTAAGTTTATTCCGGGTGAAGTGCCGCGGCCCTTGCCGCCGGTGGAATTGATCATCGGGTTGCCCCGGCCGCAGACTGCGCGCGATATCCTCCGGGATGCGACGACTCTGGGAGCGAGCAAGATACGGTTTGTCGCGAGCGAGCGGTCCGACCCGAACTATGCAACGTCGTCCTTATGGTCGACGGGGGAGTGGCGGCGGCACGTGTTGGCTGGCCTGGCGCAGGCGTGCGATACACGGTTGCCGCAGGTTTCCTGGTCGGAAAGTCTCGACGAGGCGTTGGCGGGAGACGAGGTGGCGCAGAGTGGTTTGCGGCTCGCTTTGGATAACTATGAGGCAGAGACAACGTTGGCGGCGGCATTGGCGGGTCGAAGGATGGACACGGCGTTGGTTTTAGCCCTCGGGCCGGAACGGGGATGGGGAGCGACGGATCGCGGCTCGTTGCGGGGTGCTGGATTTAGTCTTTGCTCGCTCGGACCGAGAGTGTTGCGCCTAGAGACGGCGGTGGTGTCGGCTCTGGCTTTGGCCACTCTGGGCCGGTAGTTTAAAAACGCTCCGGGCCGGAGGCCGATTGTGCGGATCGAGCGAAGGACGGAGCGAAGCGGAGAGTGGTCCCGCCGGGCTCACTCGACTCGAAGGACGTTTTGCGCCCGAAGCCCCATCGAGAGGTGCCGCAATTCGCCTTGATGCGACCCGAACAATTGCATGAGTCCGGAAGACGCTTGGTTCACGCGGTTCGTGGTGTTGCCGCCCCTCGCGCTTTCAGTGCCGATTCGGGCTGCGATTCGCATCCGTGAAACGCGTTTTGTGAAAACCGCCTGATGGAGGGTTCCAAACGCGTGGAATGTCGGGTAGGCTACCCGAGATTTTCTCAGGCCTGAACAGGGCGTTCGGCGTCAGCTCGCGTTCAGAGTGGCGTGATGGAACGGCTGGCCGACGAGTGCGGGCATGGTGGGGTAGATATGCACAGGCACGGCGGACCAAGCCGGGCTGCGAAGGCAAGGTCCGTGACGGCTTCGAGTCTATTGATGGTGGTCGCAGACTTACTCAGCGAGGGTGACACGCAGCCGGAGAAAAACGCGACCGGACTCCGGCCGAGCCACGGTGGCGGTGCGTTGGTGGGCGGGGGCGGTGCCGCCGGTGAGACTGTCGGTTACGCCGGTGGTGGTCCAGGTGGCGAGGTCGGGGCTGGTTTCGACGAGGTAGGTGACGTCTTCGCGCGAGGCGGGATAGTCGAGGGCGAGGGTCGAGCCCTGGGTGCGGGCCACGGGGCCAGGGGTGGCATCGGCGGCGCGGGGCAGGGAGCCGAGGGCGTATTCGAGCAGGTTAGAGCGACCGTCGCCGTCGGGGTCGGCGTCGCGGCCGCCGACGGCGGGGATGGCCTGTTCACCGGCGGAGAAGTGCTCGTCGAGCCAGGTCTGCCACGGTGAGGGAGGCGGGGGGGTGGAGCCGGTGCTGGTGACGGCGGCGAAGGTGGTGCCGAAGCGAACCTCGTCGAAGAGGGCGGCGGAGGGGGCGAAGACGACTCCGCTTACGGTTTGGCTGCCGCCGGCGAACATACGGAAGCCCGTCAGCTGGCCGATGTCGGCGTGGTCGATGACGAGGTAGGGAGTGAGCGCGGCTTCGTTGGTGACGCTGGTCGGGCTGACATAGTAGGTGATGCGGTCAGCGGGGCCGCCGGCGTAGTCGAACTCGATTTTGCCGATGATCAGTTGAGGGACGTTGAGCGCGTAGGCAACCGGGCTGGAGGGCACGTAGACGCCGTTGAAGGAGGCGGGGTCGGCCGGCGCGGCGATGGGGCTGTTGGCGGTGTTGCTGAGCAGGGCGACGAAGTTCCCGGAGTTGGCGCCGGCGCCGGCGAGCCAGACGCCGTCGGGGTCGCGAGTGTTGGTGTTGTTGGCGATCTGGCCGAAGGCGAGGCGCTCGTTGGTGCCGAAGAGGCTAAAGTTTACGGTGCGGACCTGGTCGACGGTTTTCTGGGTGAGGTAGCTGAAGTAGAAGACGCCCGAGTCGACGGTTTGGCCAAAGGCGCGGCCGAGCTGGCCGGCGCCGGCGATTTGGAGGGACTGGCCGGCGGGGGCTGCGTAACCGGTAGCTGAATACACGATGCTGCCGTTGGCGATGGTGCGGGTGCCGGAGGCGGTGAGGTTAGCACCGGTGGCCCAAAGTGCGGTGTTGGGCTGGGCGGAGTCGCCGGTGGCGTTCCACCCGATGCCGCCGTTGAGCGTGGCGTCGGCCGAGAAGCCGACGGTGTAGTCGAAGCCGTCGTAGGCGAGTCCTTGGAAGGCGGCGCCAAAGCAGGGGGCCGTGGACAAAAGCGCGAGCAAAGCCGATGCGCGGGCGAGGCGATAAGTGGTCATGGGGTGGGTAAGGGGGTTTTCGGCGCCGTTAGCGCGCCCGATGGGGTGTATTAGCTTTGTTCAAGCGAAGCCTCCCGAGCCAAAAAAAATCAGACAGTCCGGACCTGATTCAGGGCGTGCCCTGCCAGAGGGGGACCAGCGCCTCGGCGCGAGTCCAGCCAGTGTTGCCGTCGGTGAGGCGCAGTCGGCGCCAGCCCAGGAAACTGGCGTCGATGCGGGCGATGGTGCCGGCGGGCAGCTCGGAGACGACCTTTTGGTCCCCGGCGTCGGTGGGCACGGCGCGAAGGTTGGCGGTGCGCCAGACGAGAGCGGCGTCGGTTGCTGCCAGGGGACCATGGGAGTGCACGGCCACCAGGCCGGCGGTGAAGGCGGTGGCGCCGAGCAGGAGGAGGGTGTGGCCGACGAGGCGGCTGGCGCGCCGGCCGACGCTTGGGATGGAGTAGGCGGCGCCGATATAGGCGGCGAGACCGAGGGTGAGGGTGGCGGCACCGGCAAAGGCGAGGTGTTGCCAGGTGTGGACGGAGGCGCGAGCTGCGGCGGCAGGCGGTGTCGGCAGCCGGTAGGTGGCACGAGGGGCGATGACGGCGAGCAGGCGCTCGGTTTCGGGCGCGGCGGGAGCGTGGAGGCGGGCGGCGAAGGCGTGGGCGGCGGCTTCGTCCCAGCGGCCCTGCTGGGCGAGGGCGAGGCCGAGGTTGTGGCGCAGGCCGGCGTCGGTCGGGGCGTCGGCGAGGGCGGCGCGGGCCTCGCGTTCGGCGGCGGGGAAGTCGCCGCGTTGGTAGGCGTTGGCCGGGGTGTCGGCGGCGGCGGTGCGGGGTGCGGTGGCGGCGAGCAGGCCGGCGGCGAGGGCGAGGGCGGCGGCGCGGGGGAACAGGTGGGCGGGACGCAGGGCGGCGAGGGCGGGGCGG
>CAYNUW010000335.1:0-3694 GCA_964400455.1 uncultured Akkermansia sp.
CGCCGGAGAGCAGGGTGATGCTCTTTAGTTTCGTGCCGGGAGGCTGGGCGGTGATTTCGATGCCGGATTCGAGGACGTCGTCGGTGGCGACAAGTTCGAGATTGGCTACGCCGCCGCCGAAGAGGGTTTGGAAGGTGTAGATGAAGTTCTTTTTGATCTGCTCGAAGGTGATCTGGAACTGGGTCATCGAGGTGCGGTTGATCTCGTCGATGGTGGCGAGCAGCTCGGTTTTGGCGGAGGCGAGGTCGTCGCTCTGCGACTTCAGGAAGTCGTAGCGTTGTTTGAGCTCGGAGTATTCCTCGATGGCGCCGGAGTTGACGGCGCCCATCCCGGCGAGACGGGCGCGGAGGGCGTCGATTTCGGTTTTGATCGCCGGCCAGTCGGCTTCCGCGGCCACGCGGGCCAGATCCTCTTCGGTGGCGTCGGGTTTCGGGCCTTTTTTCCGACGGCGGCGAGCGGGGGCGGCGGAGTCGGCGTCGACGGCGGTCTGCGTGGTGGCGGCGGTTTCAGCGGGCGCCGGTGGTGCGTCGTCTTCGTCTTCGTCGAGGTCGAGGTCTTTCAGGTCGGGCGGGTCTTCGTCGGCGCGGTAGAGCAGCCCGCGCCAATCGTAGCTGCCGGCGGGTAGTTGGTAGTCACGGCGGACATCCTCGACGATGAAGTCGACCCGGCTGCGGGTCTGGGCGAGCTCGACTTCGCAGCGATTGAGGTCGGCGGCGCTGCGTTCGGCGTCGGTGCGGATGCCGTCTTGCGAGGACTCGACGTTCTGGATGGCCTGTTCGACGTCGGCAAGTTGACGGCGCACGAGCTCCACCTGTTGGGTGGCGACGGTGATGGTTTCGGCGAGCTGTCCGGCTCGGTAGCGCTGGCCGTCGGCTTCTTGGGCGAGTTCGGCAACCTGCTCGGTCCAAGTCTCGATCTCGCGTTGGCGTTGGACGAGAATCTCCGCGAGCTGGGCGCGGCGGCGCTGCATATCGGCCAGGCCGCGGTCGAGCACCTCGACCTTTTGGCGGCGCTCGGCGAGTTCGAGGCGGGCCTGGGCGAGGTTTTCGCGTTTGGCGTCGCGTTCGGTGCGGGCGGTGTCGATGCGTTGTTCGAGTTCGTGCACGCGGGCGCGACCGGCCTCGACGGCCTGCTCGGCCTGGACGAGTTGATCGCGGGCGCGCTCGAAGCGGAGATGGGTCTCGTGGCGGGCGGCTTCGAGGGCGTCGAGGTCGCGGGTCATGCGTTCGGCGCGCTGGGCGATTTCCTCGACTGCGCGGCGAGCGTCGCGCTCCTCTTGTTGCACGGTGGCGAGGTTTTGGGAGGCCTCGAGCACGTCGGCGCGGCGATTCTCGAGGTCCTGTTCGGCTTCGGTGAGACGGGCTTGGAGGTGGTCGATGACCTGACGCTGAGCGTCGTGGGTGAGCTGTTCGTCGGCGAGGGCGCGGGCGGTGTCGCGCAGTTCGAGTTCGCGTTGGACGAGGCTGCCGGCGCCGCCGGACTTTTTGCGAAAGCCGCCGTAGACGACGCCGCGGGCGTCCACCAGTTCGCCCTTGGCGGTGGCGACCGCGAGGAAACGAAAGTCTGGGTGGGCGCGCCAATGGGCAAGGAAGGACGGGAGGTCGTCGGCGAGGTAGCAGGCGCGGAGCAGGGAGACGGCGGGATGCTGGTCGTCGGGGTGGTCGAGGGCGGCGAGCGCTGGCCGGAGCATGGGGGGCAGGGCCTCCGGCGCATTCGGGAGTCGCGACTCGAGGTTTGGGATCGAAAGCGCGGCGGAGCCGATCTGCTGGTTTTCGAGTTCGGTCAGGATGCGTTGGGCGACATCTAGGTCGGCGACGACGACGGCCTCGGCGGCGGAGCCTAGCAGGCTTTCGAGGGCCCGAGCCCATTCGGCGCGGGGACGGAGACCGTCGGCGAGGGGGCGGGGGCGGGGAGAGGTGCCGAGGAGCGGGTCGAAGCGGCCTTGGAGGACGGCCTTGGCGCCTTCGCCGAAGCCCTCAAACTTCTCGGCGAGCTGCTGGAGCAGCTTGAGGCGAGCGGAGCGTTGGGCGATGGAGCGGTCGATGTCTTGGAGTTTTTTCTGCGCGTCGCGAAATTCCTTGGTGAGGTCGCCGATGCGAGCCTGTAGTTCGATGGATTCGGCATGGGCGCGAGCCTTGGCGACCTGGGCCTCTTCGGCGCGAGCGCTCACCTCGGCGAGGGTCGAGCCGGCGCCGGATTGGCGCACGCGCAAGGCTTCGACCTCGGCGGCGAGTGCTTCGTGGCGTTGCGCGGAGGTTTTTTGGTCGACCTCGTAGCCGGTCGTGTCGGTGCGGAGGCGGGCTACAGCGCTTTCGAACTGGAGCACCTGGAACTTGGTCTGGGAGAGCTCCTGCTCGAAGGTGGAGAGTTCGGCGTCGAGGATGGTGAGTTCGCGGTTGCGGTCTTGGAAGACGGCGTCGGAGCTGCCGAGGAGTGTGAGTTGAAGCTGTTTATCGTGGGCGCCGGTATCGACTTGGGATTCGAGTTCGCGCAGCTGCATTTCGAGTTCACCCAGGTTGGCTTCGGATGAGGCCAGGCGCTCGGCAAGTCCGCTTCGTTTGATTTGGGCGAGGTTGGCGGCGTTTTCGGCCTGCTCTTTTTCCGAGCGTAGGTCGAAAACGGCCTGTTGGGATTCTTGGACGCGCTGACTCAGCCGGGTGCGGGAGGCTTTTTTCTCCTCGAGGTCGGATTGTTGTTGTTGGAGGTGGGTGCGGCGGGTGTCGGCGGCGGCGCGAAGTTTGACCACCTGTTCTTCGAGGGTGGCGAGCTGGGCGGCGAGTTCGGCGTAGTTGCGACCCTGGTGGGCGAGCACGAGGTGGCGGAGGCGCCAGGAGAGGCGTTTATGGCGTAGGGCCTTGGCGGCTTGGCGACGGAGGGAGCCGATCTGGCGACCGACTTCGGATACCACGTCGGCGACGCGGGTCAGGTTGGTGTCGGTGAGGGCGAGTTTTTGCAGCGCCTCTTTGCGTTGGGATTTGTATTTAGTGATGCCGGCGGCCTCTTCGAACACGGCGCGTCGTTCCTCGGGTTTGGACGATAGGATCTGGTCGATCTGGCCCTGGGCCATGATCGAGTAGCTGGTCCGGCCGATGCCGGTATCCATAAAAAGTTTTTGAATGTCTTTGAGACGGCAGGGCTGGCCGTTGAAGAAGTATTCGCCGCCGCCGTCTCGGTAGACCCGGCGCATGATCTCGATTTCGTGAAACTCGCTGCCCAGTTGTTTTTCGCAGTCGGTGAGTAGGAGGGAAACCTCGCACATTTGGGCGGGTTTTCGGGTGTCGGCGCCCTCGAAGATGACGTCCTGCATTTTGCCGCCGCGAAGGGCCTTGGCGGACTGTTCGCCGAGCACCCAGCGGATGGAGTCGGCCACGTTGGACTTGCCGCAGCCGTTAGGTCCGACGATGGCGGTGACACCGGGCTCAAAGCGCAGAGTGGTGGGATCGGCGAAGGATTTAAAGCCGTGGAGCTTGAGCGCCTTTAGATGCATGCGTCTTGGCAGGGAGGAGGGGCGAAGTCGTAGGGTGGGTTCGGAAAAGCGTTCAGCAATTGCGGGCTCTAAGCCAAGGTGCAAGCCCCGTCATCCGGGCACGGCCGTCTCGCACTTGCTTGCGAAGTAAAACCAATGCGCGAACGTGATTGGTGGATGGCGGGCCATGAAGTCTGGGAGATTTGCGTTTCGAGGGCGGCTTGGTGC
>CAYNUW010000336.1:0-3693 GCA_964400455.1 uncultured Akkermansia sp.
CAACACGTTCCACCTTTGATGAAAAACCTGCGAACTTCGGTGATTGATCACAGGCATCGCGAATGAGCGCGGATGCCGGGCCGGGTGCCGGGCTGCGCACGGGGCCACGCGCGTTTGGTCAACGCGGCATCTTGATCGATCGCAAGGCCCAGAGCGTTTCGCGGTCGCAGGGTAACAAAGAGGCGCATAAGTCGGCGAAGCGGAGGGGGGCGTCACGCGGATTCAGGGCCGCCAGCTCGACGGGCACGGTGTGGCCGGTGGCGGCCAGCCGTCGGGCCAGTTCGCGGGCCAGGTCGGGTTTTTCAAGCAGTCGGGCGACGATCCACAAGCTGCTGAGGGCGACAGGGGAAGCTTCCTGCTTCGACCATTCGGCGAGCAGCGCAGGGTCTGGCTGTCGGATGAGGGCGGCCCGGAGCGCGGGCCTGGTGGTTTCGAGCGCCCAGGCCGTTTGCGCCGCGGCGCGGGCCCGTTGCGTGTGACCGGCGACTTTCTCCAGTTCGTAAACCAGCACGGGCGCGGTCAGATCGGGATCCGGATGGCCGGGGTCGAGGGCGGCGGCGAGGGCCAGGTCGAGGTGGTTTGCGTCCATCCAGCCGAGTGCCAAAAAACGGCGCGCCGACGGCCCCGGCAAAAGGCGCGAAAAGTGGTGCAGGTGTTCGCTGGCTCGGGCGAGATCCCGGGCATCCAGGGCGACCCGGGCGCGCAGCGCGGCTTCCAGCCCCGGATGTGGCCAAGCGCCGCCGGGCGCTTTGTCCAAGGCTTGGCCGGCTTCACCCGGAGTCGACGAGGCCTCGAAGAAGGCACGCAGCCACAAGTCGCGCGGTGCTTGGGGACGCGTGAGTTCGTCGAGACTTAGCCGGATGATTTCGCGTGGGCGGCGCGCGATCAACAAGTCGTCCAACCAGGCAACGGCGGCCTGGGCGCGAAGGGCGGGATTGGGTTCGGTGCCGGCGAGGGTGGCCAGGTGCAGTTCGTCCGCCAGACTGTGGAAACCGCCGAGGGTGGCGAGACGAGCCAGGGTCGTGTTGGTGGCGGGGTCGGAGCGTCCCTGCCGGGCGGCCGAGAACAGGGCCACGGTGGCGGTGGGGTGGTCTCCGGTGGCCAAGGCCTGAGCCGCGAGAGCCATGTAGTGGTGTCGTTTTTGCTCGGCGAGGCGTTCCCAGCGTGAGGGCAAGAGCAGGTCCAGGAGCGCGGGTGGATGCCGGGGCGTGGCGCTGCGCAGGGTCAGCCAGATCAGGCCAACGGCCAGGGTCAGCAGGGCCGCGGCCGGGGCGACGAGGCCGATGAAGGCTCTTGGCCAATAAGGCCGGACAGCGCTGGCATCGCGGCCGCAGAGCAGTTCTCCGCGGTCGGGGACCAGGTCGGGGCATACCCAGCGGAAACGGGCGGGCCGGTCGAGATCGAGACAGGCTTGGCAACGGGTTTGGAGGGCCTGGCCGTCGTCGGATGGCGCCTGGCACGGTGCGACCTTCGGGCGGCGGTGGTCGGGATGACGAGCGAGACGCCGCTGGTGGCCGGACTTGCGGATGTTTACCCGGACAAAGCTCCACCAAAGGCGGAAAAGATCCTGCATCGAAGGACGGGCTGGACGCTAGGCACGTCGGGGTCGGCGCCGGAGCAGTCCCAGCCCGAGCAAACCCAAACCGAGCGCCGCACCGTAGGCGGCGGGTTCGGGGACGGGTTGGCCCGAGCCGTTCATGGCGGGGAGGAACGAATCCCACGAGGCATCCCCCACTCCGTTGCTGTTGGTGATTTTGGGGAGGCCGTAAACGTCCTGGTTTATGCTGTTGTTTTGGGTCGCGGTGAAAGCGATCCAGCGCATGAACGTGGTGGAATCGATCGTGAACCCTGCACCGAGTTGAGCCAAGGCCTGGTTGATGTGCGCAACCGGAATGGCAAAACTGATCAAAGCGTCGTTGTCGGCCGGGGTTTTGCCGTCTTGCATCGCCCAACCGGGATAGTAGGCGGCCAGGTTGGCGGCGGTGAGTTCGATGTTGCTGAAGTTGTCCGCCGTAAAGGCGAGCGCGTTGCCGACGCCGGCGGCGGAAGGGTAGAAGGCGGTGGTGAGCGTCGTGGTGCTCGGGGAGACGTTCAGGCCGGTGCCGGTGCCCTGGAAGACCAACCCGTATTGATTGTTTTGCAGGCTGGGGCCCATGAAGAGGTCCACCTTGCCATCGAAGTTGCCGTCAAAGCCCACCCGGATGTTTACCAGATTCCCGATGGTTTTGTATTCGTTCATGACGATACGAAAGCCGAGGTGCTCGACGCCGCCGATGGTGCCGAACTGCACCAGGAAGCCCGGTCCGCTGACCGTGCCGCTCATGGAGGCGAAATCGGAATCGAATTGGCCGGTTTGCTGATCATTCAGCGGGTCGGCCAAGTAGCCATCCGCGCCGGTCTGGCCACCGCCGGGAAAGCCGAGCAGAGGCTTCCACGTGTCGTAAAGATAGCCGCCGGTGCCGTCAGCGGTCCGGGTGACGCCGTCGATCAAGAGGGTGGTTTGTCCTTGGGATGGAAGACTGGTTGCGAAACAACCGCACAGCGCCGCGAGGAGCCGAAGGTGGTTTATCACGCGTATCATGTCGCCGATACACCGAAACCGGAGCGGCTTTTCCACTCGGCAGAAAGGCTAGGTCACAAACTACTTATTGTTTTGGATTACGACTTTTCCCATGGCTCCACGCGGTGCCCGCAGGTCGAGGGCAAAGCGGCTTTAGATGAGTTCGTATAAGTTTGGTGTTTAGGTTTTTATGAAAATGAAAGAGTGGAGCGAAAAGGCCGCCGGAGCGGAGCGCCGATTTTTCGTCACAGGTGGGTAAGTGGAAATGCGGAGGCTGGCGTAAGGTGGAAAATTGGCTTATCCGGGGATGCATCATGCCTACGTTGAATGCTTACGTTGATGGTTCCGGGTATTACACCAAAACGAATCTGCGTGGGCGGGTGGCGACTTTGCAGCTCGCGCCGGCCGCCGCGCGGCGCTTGTTGGCGGCCGGGGTGAAACGAGGGGGAGAGTTTCCGTCGGGGGTGCTGTTGGCGATGTTGCGGGACGGTGAAGCGTCGGTGGTGGGCGGAATGGGGGGCCAGCGGGGAGCGCAGGCACGTTTGCCGCTGGCCGGGGAGGACGAGGCGGTCGGGGCGGTGGAGGAGCCGCGTTGCGAAGAGTTGGGCACCAGCCTTGATTTGCATCTGGTGGCGCTGGAGGAGCGGAGTGGGGCGGGGCGTCGGGCGCGGATCTTGGGCGCGGAGGCGCGGCAGGCGGTGCGTCCGGTTACGGTGCTGAGTGTGCCGTTGGCGGCTTTGGGGCGGGCGTCGCTGGAGCGTTTGGTGGAGGCGGGCAAGGTCCCCTTGCGCGGCGGGGCGGTGGGGCGACTGCGGCGCTGGTTGGTGGAGCGCAGCGAAGAGGCTTGGCGCACACTCGAGCGGCACAAAACTCCCCGCCAGCCCGGCTTGCGTCTGCGTTAAGGAAGGTCCGGCGACGTGCTCGGGTTTGAGAGATGGAATTTGCCGCGGCTCCCTGGGTTGAGGGTGGAGCGCATGGTCCCTAATGCGCTTGGCTTGGGGATCGAACTTGGCGGCGTGGCGTCTTGGTGCGAGGCACGCGGGGCTGAAGGTTTTAAACCGCTAATGAACGCTAGTTTTCGCGAATAAGATGGAGGGGGGGTGACTGTGGAGGGGGCGGAGAGGCAGTCGTTA
>CAYNUW010000337.1:0-3657 GCA_964400455.1 uncultured Akkermansia sp.
TCCAATCGAGCGAAAGCAGCCCCGATTGACCGGGCTTCAGCTTGGCGGCTTCGGCGGTCAGCGTAGCGTGCAGCTTCACGTCGCCCAGCACACCCTCGACAAACCATTTAAAAATGTCGCCCACCGCCGATTGGCCGGCCTCCAGGCCGTAGTAGCCGGGAAGGATGGCACCCTTCACGATGCCGCAGATGCCGGGAATGTCGGCCACGGTCTTGTCGGCGGAAACCACACCGCAGTCGCACGTCGAGGTGCCAATGACCTTGACCAAGGTGCCCTCGGTGACGCCCGAGCCGATGGCGCCATAGTGCACATCCATCTCGCCGATGGCGATGGGTATGCCAGCGGGCAGGCCAAGCTTTTTCGCCCACTCGGCGCAGAGCGTGCCGGCGGACGCGGTGGCATCGTAGGCCTTCTCGTAAAGCCGATCTCGCAGGTCGGCCAGCGCGGGGTCCAGCGCGGCGAGAAACTCCTTGTCCGGCAGACCACCCCAGTCCTCGGCGTAGAGCGCTTTGTGACCGGCGCAACAGACCCCCCGTTTGACCGCAAGCGGATCTTTGACGCCGGCAAGAAGCGAGGGCACCCAGTCGGCCAACTCCACCCAGGAATGGGCGGCCTTGAAGACGGCGGGGGCGGTGCGTTTGCAATGCAGAATCTTTGACCAAAACCACTCCGAAGAATAGGTGTTGCCGCACTTGGCAATGTAGTGAGGACGAATCTTGGCGGCCAGCGCGGTGATCTCGGCGGCCTCCTTCACACTGGTATGGTCCTTCCACAACCAGCAATGCGCGGCGAGTTGCTTCTCCCACTTTTTCTGGAACGCCAGCGGCGTGTTGGTGGCATCCACCGGAATAGGACTGGAACCGGTCGAATCCACGCCCAAGCCGGCGACCAAGCGGGCGTCGAAACCTTTGACCTTCTTAGCCTGCGCGAGCGCCAGCTTGATGGATTTTTCGAGACCGAAAACGTAATCGGCCGGATTTTGACGGGCCAGGTGATGGTCCTTCGGATCAAGCAGCACACCTTGGTGGCCGCTGGGATAGTTGACCACTCCGGTGCCGAGCTCGGCTCCGTCTTTGCAACGGACAACCAGTGCGCGAACCGAGTTCGTGCCGTAATCAATGCCAATGGTGAACATAGGAACTTAGGGGGACGACGGGGAAATACAGGACACAATTGCTTTAGCCGCAGGGCTGGGCAGGTAAATTCATCGGCCCCTTGACAGTCATGTAAACAGAGTCGCAACCGGGTCGACCCGTCGGGGATCAGGATGGCGACGAGAACCGAGCCACCCTGGATCGCACGTCCCGGGCCAGCTGTTCAATCTTGGCGGAAGCAAACTCGCCGGGGTCCAGCGCGGGATCGAGCACCAGCGGCGTCAGATCCATCGCCCAAGTGATGCCCTGGAGGCGGTCGGAAGCGCGCGCATCATGGTAGGTGGCGTTGGCCAGGCGCCGTCCGGCAGTGGCCAGATCATAACGTTTGCCCCCGGTGATCTGCGAATCAAACACGCGTAGCAACTCCAGCCCGAGCTCGGGACGGCGACCAGCGTCGAGCGCCACCTTGTCGGCGTCATCCAGCCAGTCGAGTCCGCGCCAGACCTCGCAGCCCAGCACCCGCTCGGGCCGCTTTTCGACCGGCAACGCGCGCAGGGCCTCCAAACAACGCAGGAAAAGGGCGACGTGGGTGTCGTGCTTATCCGCCGGCTGATGCAGGTAGACTACCCGGGCCCGGCAGGTGGAAAAGATGAGCCCCAAATCCGTCCCCACCCCCGGGTGCCCAGGCCGCTTCACGTCCGCGCTCGGATGCGCGAGTTGAATTTGTATCGCGTAGCGCCCCAAACGCGCCGCCTGCCGCTGTTCTTCGCGCCGAACCTCACGCATCTGCTCATCACTGAAGGCTGCGTAAGGCCCCGAGCGCGACGAACCACCGCCGTCGGTGACCACCACGCCGCCGAAAGCCAACCCCGGCGCCTCGAGGCAGTCGCAAATGCCGGCGTGCGCCATGATCTCGATGTCATCCTGATGCGCCGCCACGCATAGATGCGTGACCCGCGCCAGGGCCGCGCCGGCCTCGCCGCCGTCCGGCGTAAACACATCCGCCTCAGGCCGGGAAAAGTTCATCACCGCACTCACGACTTTGCCCCGGCCGGCGCACCGCGTGCCTCAACGCCGGAACCGCCGGGGGTCGCCAGCAAACGCGCCAGCAAAACATCCAGTTGCGCGGCGAATTTATCCACCCGTCGCTGCAGGACTCCGCCGCCAATCAAGGCCGGCAAGGCGATGATCAAGCCGAGTATCGTCGCCGAAAGAGCGAGTGATACCCCGCTGGTAAACTTCACCGGATCGGGCAGTCCGGTGGTGCCGGTGAGGCTGGAAAACACCCGGATCAACGACCACACCGTGCCGGTCAAACCCAGCAGCGGCGCACCGGCGTAAATCACCTCCAGGTAAGGCAACCCTCGCTCCATGCGCGAAACCTCCAACCGGGCAAAGGCCCGCACGCCTTCGACATCGCCCGGATGGGCCCGGGCGAAACGCACGATGCGTCCCAACACGGATGCGTCGTCGCCCGGCGCAGCCTCTCCCGCCACGATGGCGTCGGCCAACTCTGCCGGCACGACGTTCCGGGTGCGCAGCGCCCAGGCCCGCTCACAGAGGATGAAGGCCAAAATCAACGAGCAGAGCCCAAGCGGATAAACCAAAAGGTCCGCTCCTTTGAGCAGGTCGATAAGCGCGAGCGGTATCATGACGAGGTGGTGTCCGATGCAAGTGCCGCGCCAGTGTTCGCCGCCCGGGTGTAGAAAGGCGTGAGCACTTCGAGATGCCCTTGGATGATCTTGGCCACCGTGGCCCCGGGCAGGCTGCCTTTGTGCAGCTCGAACACCGCCACCAGCAGCGCCAGTTCGATATCAACCGTGCGCGGGGTCGTCTGCCGCATGGCGCGCATAAGCTCGAGCGCCTTGGTCTCGGCGCGTTTGTAATCGTGAAAACCCGGATCGGCGTTGGCCATGGTGGATGACTTGGAGACTCAAAGAAAACTTTCCTGCTTGGGCTGCTTGGCCGCCTCGGCGGCGGCCCGACGCGCGGCCTCCTCCTCCGGCGAGAGATTCAAATGCCGGGGCGGACGCGCCACCTTTGCCGCCAACGCACTTTCGCGATCAGCCACGATGCGGTCGCAGATACCCTGGATGTGCATCCGCAGCCATTGCGCGGTGCTGCTTTCCGCCCGATAGTCGGCCGGTCCGTAGTGGTCGATGCGCCCGGCCGAACGCAAACGATCATTTTGAGCAAACTCGTCCGAGCGCGCGGGATTGTAAACGCCGTAGGCCTTGCCGCCGCCCTTTTTCGTCACCGAAAAACTCGGCACATCGCTGGGACCGTCGGCGATGTAGATCATGTTCTGAAAAGGAATGCGCCGGTCTTCCGGCGCGATGTTCGCATTCACGTCGATCGCCGGATTCTTGTTGGTGCCTTTGTTGATCTCGAAAAGCGCCCGGGTCTTGGTGGTATTGTCAATCACCAGCCCGATTTGGGCGATCAAGCCCTCCGCCTCGAGGCCGATTTCCGATTGCTTCAAAAAGCCCGGCTGCAGCGGATTTTCGATGAACTCGCAGCCCCAGATACCATCGACGAAGGGCGCAATCGCACTGCCTCTCAC
>CAYNUW010000338.1:0-3634 GCA_964400455.1 uncultured Akkermansia sp.
GAGGTCCTCGTCCTTGGCGGGGGCGGAGATGATGACCTTCTTGGCGCCGGCGGTGAGGTGGCCCTTGGCCTTTTCGGCGTCGGTGAAGAGGCCGGTGGACTCGATGACGAGATCGACGCCCAGCTGGGCCCAGGGGAGCTCGGCGGGGGATTTGGCGGAGACGACGAGGATGTCGCGGCCGTTGATGACGAGGACGTCGTCCTCGGCCTTGTCAGGGGAGGACTTCTTGGAGGAGACGGTGCCCTTGAACTGGCCCTGGGCGGAGTCATATTTCACCAAGTAGGCGAGGTTATCGGCGGGGACGATGTCGCCAACGGCCACGACATCGAGCGTGGTGCCGAGGAGGCCCTGCTCAACGAGGGCGCGGAAAACGAGGCGGCCGATGCGACCGAAACCATTGATAGCAACTTTGATAGCCATAGTGAAGGGCTCCGAGTGGTGTGTGGATTACGTGGTGATGAGAGGCGTCAAGGAGACGCGGAAAGCAGAAAGAAGGCCGGCGTGAGGCACGAAGGCAAGGGTTTTGGCGGCGCGCGGTTTGGCAGTAGCTGCGCGGGGATTGTGCGTCAGGCGAGCCAGAGACCGCAGGAGAGGGCGGGGAGGAAGAGGTGTTGGGTGACCGGGCGGGAGCCAGCAGGGCGGCCGTGAGGGAGGAAACGTTCCTGGTCGGCGAGTTGGCGCCAGGGGAGTGCGGCTAGGTGGTCGTCGAGGCGGATGGAGGTGTCGCCGAGGGCGGGATTGATGGCGAAAAGGAGGCGGCGGGGGCCTTGGGAGAGGTCGGCGTTGTAGAGGACGGCGGCGGCGGGGCAGTCTGCGGACCAGTGGAAGGCGAAGAAGCCCTCGCTGGCGCGGGAGAAGTGGCGGAGGAGGGCGCCGACTTCGGAGCGGCGGAAGGCGACCCAGTCGGCGAAGTAGGCGTGGGTGGCGGGGAACCGGGCGATGCGGGTGTAGTCGAGGGCGTTGAGGTCGCCGCGCAGGTAGGTGTTGTTCACGCCGTGCTTGGATTTGAGAAAATCCTGGCCGGAGGAGAGCATGGGGATGCCGATGGAGCAGAAGAGGGTGGCGACCATCAGGTGGGTGCGGGCGCGGTCGTTGGCGGTGGGGAGGTGGCCGTCTTGGCCGGGGTTTTCGGTGATGACGTCGATCCAGCAGCGGTCGTCGTGGGACTCGGTGTAGTTGACGGTCTGGGCGGGCCATTTGGCGTAATACCAAGGGGAGCCGCGGACGAAGTATTCGAAGGTTTCGCGGCGGGCGGAGCCGTGGACGAAGGTGCGGAGGAAGTCGCGGTAGCCGTCGTTCCAGGAGGCCCAGCCGGTGTCGCGGAGTTCGCCGGCGGCGTGGCCGCGGAAGCTCCAGGGCTCGGCGATGAGGATGACGTCCGGTTTGATGAGTTTGAGGGCGGCTTCGACTTTTTTGAGGACGGGGACGCCGACGAGGTCGGCGAGGTCGAAGCGGAAGCCGTCCACGCCGTAGCAGTCGAGCCAGTGGGCGCAGCTGTCGATGATGAGACGGGTGGCCATGGCGGCGGAGCAACGCAGGTCGTTGCCGCAGCCGCTCCAGTTGGAGAGTTCACCGGCGGCGTTTTGTTCGAAGTAGTAGAGTTTGTCCAAAAACAGGAGGTGGGCGGGTTCGCCGACGTGATTGTAGACGACGTCCACGATTACGGCGATGCCGCGGGCATGGAAGGCGCGGACGAGTTCCTGGAGTTCGCGCATGCCGGAGGCGCGGGCGGGGTCGGTGGAGTAAGCGCTCGCCGGAGCGAAGTAGTTCACCGGCATGTAGCCCCAGTGGTAGTTTTCGCGGGCGGTGTTATCGAATTCCTGAAGGGGCTGGAGCTCGACGCAATTCACGCCGAGGCGGGCGAGGTAGAAATCGTCGCTTTCGACCCAGCTGCGGAGGCCGGCGAAGCCGAGGCGGTCGGCGGGGGCGACGGGGGCAAACGCGGCGAGGTCGCGCACGTGAGCTTCGCAGATGACGAGGTCGTGCCAGGCGGGAGTTTTAAAGCGGTCGCGGACGCGGAGCGGTTCGAGGTGGGCGCGGTCGAGCACGAGGCCGGGACCGTCGCGGCCGAGGGTGGCGAGGGCGTAGGGGTCGAGGATGCGGCGGGCTGGGTCGAAGGCGCCGAAGGCGTCGCGCGGGCCGTCCACTTGATACCAGTAAAACCAGCCGTCGAGATTGCCTCGCAGGGTGAGTTCCCAGATGCCGGCTTCGCCGTGAGAATCGGGGCGGCGGGCGAGGGGAAAGTGTCGGGGTTGGGCGTCGGGGGCGGCTGGGTCGCTCAGTCCGAGCAAGACGTGGGCGGCGCGGGGGGCGAAGAGGCGAAAAAGGGTAAATTCACCCTGGGGGTGGGCACCGAGCGGGAGGTCGCTGAAAAGTTCGTAGAAGAAGGCGCCCGGGCGGAGGGGGACCTGTTCGCCGGCGTGGCCTTCGGCCCAGCGCACCGTTAGACTGACAGAGAGGTCGGCGGGCCGGGTGAGTTCGAAGGTGAAGCGGTGGGCACCGGTGCGGTCGGGGTCGAAGACGCGGTTGAGGTTGTCGGCGTCGTCGCGCACGGCGTTGGGGGCGTCCCAAGGCACGGGCAGCCAGCGGTGGGTGGCGGTGACGAACTTAAAGCGGCGGGGGCCGTCGCCGAGCGCGGTGGCGGGGCCGGTCCAGGCAAGCACCTCGCGGCCGGCGAGGGTTTTGCGGCGGAGGGCCCAGTCGGGCAGTTCGGCGCCGCGCCAGTCGTTGAATTCGCCGGCGAGGTGCACGGTTTCATGGGCGGGGTCGAGTTCGGGGTGGCCGGCGGGGTCGAGGACAAACTCTGCTATGCCCTCGTGGGGGACGTGGTAGCCGGAGCGGAGGGCGAAGGTGGCGGTGGGTTCGCGTTCGAGGCGGCGCAGGCGAAGGGCGCCGCCGGCGACGACGAAGACGGGCACGCTGCGGCCCCGCCAGTCTTGGCGCAGCTCGACCACGCCCCGGGTGGGGGATTCCAAGGTGGCGGAGACGAGAGCGTTGGAGCGATTGGCCATGATGACGGGGGTATCATTTGCCGTGCCAGCGCTTGGACAAGCACCAAGCCGGGGTGGCAACGTGTCCGGAATCGCTTGCCCGAGCGTGCGCGGAGTGGTTGTTTGCGCGTTTTCACCATGTGCCAATCGTTTCCCCGCCCGCACTCCTCCGTCGTCGTTGACGGCAATGATCGCGCTCCCGCCCGCTCCATGCTGCGCGCGGTGGGTTTTACCGACGAGGACTTTCAGAAGCCGCAGATTGCGGTGGTTTCCAACGCGAGCGACATGACGCCCTGCAACGTGCATTTGGGCGACTTGAGCGACCATGCGCGCAAGGGGGTGAATGCGGCGGGCGGCAAGGCGGTGTATTTCAACACCATTACGGTGACCGACGGCATCAGCATGGGCACGCTGGGCATGCGTTACAGTCTGGTCTCGCGTGATGTGATTGCGGACTCGATCGAGACGGCGGTGGCGGCCGAGGGTTTTGACGGCCTGGTGGCCATCGGCGGCTGCGACAAGAACATGCCGGGAGCGCTGATTGCGATCGCGCGGCTGAATCGTCCGGCGGTATTCATCTACGGCGGCACGATTCTGCCCGGTTTTCTGCCGCAGGACACGGAGAAGAAAAAGCCGTTGGACAT
>CAYNUW010000339.1:0-3621 GCA_964400455.1 uncultured Akkermansia sp.
TTTGACAACGAAACGGCGGAAGCCGGGAGCGGAGGCGTCGGGCTGGATGCCGGCGAGGTCGTGGTAAAACCACTCGGTGATCTGGCCGAGCATGAAGTGGTTTTGCGAGCTGCGCGGGTCGGCGTTCCAAGCCTCGGTGAGACTGGTGGCGCCGCGGGCGAGCTGGTAGCCGTAACCAGGTTTCTCCGACTGGTTGTTCATGGTGAAAACGACGTCGGAGCGGCCGCCGTCGGCGAGGGCGCGGAGAAGGTAGCGGTAGCCGACGTCGCCGGCGCTGATGGCGTCGCCGCGCGCGCGGATGTCGGCGACGATGGCGTCGAGCACGGCGGGGGCGCGGGAGGGCTCGACGAGGCCGAGCACGAGCGGCATGGCGTTGGCGGTCTGGCTGCCGGTGGCGTACACGCCGGTCTCGGGGTGGTAGAGATCGCGGTTAAAGGCGGCCTTGACCTTGGCGGCGAGGGCGGCGTGGCGGGCGGCGTCTTCGGGCTTGCCGAGGTGGGTGGCTATGCGGGACAGAGCGATGAGGTCTTCGTAGTAGATGGCGGTGGCGGTGAGGCGCGGCGGGGTGAGCTGGGCGCGGCCGGGCTTCTTCGGACCGATGTCATACCAGTCGCCCAGCCCGTGGCTCAGGAGATGGTCGCGCGACTGCGTGGCCAGGTAGGCGACGTAGCGGCACATGGCTTCGTAGTGGAGGGCGAAGGGGGCGGCGTCGCCGGTGAAAAGGTATTGCTGCCAGGCGGCAAGGATGAGGGCGCTGCCCCACTCGGGGGAGTCGCGGAAGCCGTCTTTGAACACGGCGTATTCCGGGGCGATGCTGGTGACCAGGCCCTCGGGGGTCTGGGCGTCGGCCATGTCCTGGAGGGTTTTTCCAAAAAGGGCGGCGAGGTCGTGTTCGTAGCGCAGGGACGGGCCGTTGAGGTGGTATTGCTCGAGCCAACCGAGTTTTTCGCGGTGGGGGCAATCGGTGATGACACTCACGAGATTGCTGCGCTGGGCCCAGCGGACGAGAGTGCGGATGCGATTAAACAGCTCGCTCGACGAGGCGAAATCGCCGGTAGGCGCGGAGGACGTATGCACCACGACGCCGATCAGTGATTCGACGCGCGGGAGGATTGCGCCGGGAGCGGCGGGGGAGAGTTCGACTTGGAGGTAGCGTGCTCCGTGGTAGAAGAACCGGGGGAACCAGGGTTCGGGGGCGGCGGAGCCGGAGAGCGTGTATTGCCAGTGGGCGGGCGGACGGCCGACGGAGACGCGATCAACGGTGCCGTCGGGCCGGAGCAATTCGGCGGGGGTGATGCGAACGACGGAGCCGGCCGGGCCCCGCACGGAGAGGCGAGGCATCAGGGAGGCGTTCTGGCCCAGGTCGTAGACGACGAGGCCCGGGCGAAGCTCGCGGATGGAGCGGGGGCGGAGCTCCTCGATGGCGCGAATCGGAGGGGCGGCGTGCGAGAGGCCGCGAAGGGCGCCGCCGGGGCCGGGGAGTTCGGCGGCCGACGACCAGGCGGGCGTGGCGGCGGGGGCGTGGAAGGCGGGGCGATCCCAGCCGTGCGGCTCAAGACGGGCGTCGTAGTCTTCGCCGCCATACACGTGGGAGAAGGTGATGGGGCCGGGCGCTGTTTGCCAGCGGGCGTCGGTCGGGACGAGTTCGCTGGAGCCGTCGGCGTAGTCGAGGCGCAGGCGGGCGATGGCCCGGCGAGGTCCCTGGGAACCGGTAAACTTGGTGTAGCGGCCTTCGATCGGGGGAACATGATACATGCCATTGCCGAGAATGATACCCAGAGCGTTGGGCGCGCCGGCGCGCAGCAGGGGAGTCACGTCGAAGGTGTCGTAGAGGACGGTTTTACGATAGTTGGTCCAGCCGGGGGGAAGTAGCTGATCGCCCACCTTGGTGCCGTTGACGGAGAGATCGTAGTGGCCCACACCGGTGACGTGGATGAGGGCGCGGACGAGGCCGGAGCGCACCGGAAATTCTCGGCGCAGGAGGGTGGTGGCGGTGCAGGTAGTGTCGGCGGGAGATGGTGTGGCACCGATCCAACAAGCTTGCCAGTCGGCCGGGGCGACGACGCCCATGGTCCACGTGGCTGGCGCGCTCCAGGCGGAGACGCGTTTGCGGGCATCCCAGGCTCGGACTTTCCAGAACACGGTCTGGTCGGTGGCCAGCGGTTTGCCGGCGTAGGAGATCAAGGTGGTGGAGTCGCCGGGCAGTTTGCCGGAGTCCCACAAGTCGCCGTGGTCGCGGGTGAGGAGGGTTACGGACGAAGCGACCAGAATCTGGGCGGCGGTTTGGCGTAAGTCGCGGGCATTGGGATCGGAGGCGGCGAATTGCCAGCTCAGACGCGGGGTGGGGTCGTCCACGCCCAGCGGGGAGTCGCGGAACTCGCATCGGAGTTGGTGCGGTTGAAGCGAGGTGCCCGAAAGCGAACCGGCGAGGGCGAGCATGGAAAAAAAGGCGGCGAGACGCGGCAGGATGCCAGTGGGGGCAGGCATGGGGCGGGGAGCTTTGGGGTAGAGCGGAGAGCATAAGGCCCCGGCGCGGCGGCACCGGGGCCTGGAGGGGGCGGGTGGTGCGGTGATCAGCGGAAGCCGCCGGTGAACGTGGAGCCGGGGCCAAGCCGAGTGTTGACGCCCACGCCGTTGCGGGCGTCGACATTCACGTAGGCGTTGCCCCCGGCGCCATTGGTTTCCCAGATGCCGCCGTCGGCGTTGCGACGGAGTGCGATCTGATTAAACGTGCTGCCGGTGTGGAACGAGTCAGTGCGTATGCCTTCGGCGCCGCCGTCCATGATGTAGGATGCGACGCCGATGGTGCCTACGTTGGCGCTGCTTCCGGTCTGGAGCAGAATTCCTTCGCTGACGGAGTCGCGGAGGTCGACTGAGCGCACGGTAATGCCTTCGGAATCAGTCGTGGTAAAGAAACCGCGGCCGGACTCCCGCGATATGACTTTTTCGACGACAATGTTCGGCCCGGCTGAGTTGGCGCAGCGGAAGGCCGCGTAGCTGCCGAAGGTTTTGTCGGCCCGAACGCCGGTGACCACGCCGACGCGGGTGTTACGGGTGTGTTGAAGAAGCAGTGCGCAGCCGTCGATGTCGGTTCCGGTGACATTTCCAAACACGGCCCAATCGAGGTAGTCGGTCTCGATTCCGTGGTTGGCACCGTGTGCGCCCTTGGTGCCGGAGAAGCTCGATGTGCCCTCGTGGCGAAAGCCCCGAAGGTAGGGTTTTGGGTTGCGGGCGGAGTCGTCTGCCCGAATGCCGAGCCCGTTCCGGTGCACGCCCAGGGCCGGGTTGATGGAGAAAGCCATGTTTACTCCGGAGAGGATTACGTTGTCGGAGCTTCTCACAAAGATTCCGTAGATGGGCCAGCCGGTGACGCGAACGTTGCGAATCTCGACGTGGTTGGTGCGGTCCGCCCTGATGCCAACTTTGTAGAAGTAATTCGATCCGACGGGATTTACGTGCAGGGTGTTGTTGTTGAAGTCCAAAACAGTGTAGGGCTTCAGCACGATGGCGGAATCGTAGGGCTGGGATGCATTTCCTGAGTTGCCGCCGGCAAGGACCTCGACGGTTTCCTTGGCC
This sequence comes from uncultured Akkermansia sp., assembly GCA_964400455.1. Lineage (GTDB taxonomy): Bacteria > Verrucomicrobiota > Verrucomicrobiia > Opitutales > Opitutaceae > IMCC26134_A. The sequence goes on from CAYNUW010000339.1 coordinate 3,577, forward strand.
GTGCGGTTTGGCGTGAGGTTGTTGATCGCGGCGTTCACGGCGTCG
>CAYNUW010000340.1:0-3589 GCA_964400455.1 uncultured Akkermansia sp.
CATCACCATCGATCCCTCCAACCGCGCCCAGTCCATTCGCGGCTTTGGCGCTTCCGGCGCTTGGTGGCCCAACTACGTCGCCGACTTCCCCGCCGAAGATCGCCAACGCCTCCTGCGCCTCCTGTTTACCACCGAAGGAGCCGACTTGAGCATCTATCGCTACAACCTGCCCGCCGGCGAGGGTCGCGATGTCACCGACCGCCTGCGCCGCACCGCCCAAGTGGAAATCGCACCCGGAGACTACGACTTCACCCGCGATTGGAAGGCGCAACTCATCTTGCGCGAGGTCCGCGCCCTCGGCGTAGAGCAGTTTGTCCTCTTCAGCAAAAGTCCGCCTCCTCGCCTGCTCCGCAATGGCCAGGTCAGCGGCGGCGACGACGGCGGCTCCAACCTGATCGACACCCCCGAGGCCCGCGCCGACTTCGCCCGTTACCTGCTCGATCTCACCACCTACTACACCCGCGAATTCGACCTGCCCCACGTCGTCCTCTCCCCCATCAACGAACCCCAGTGGCGCTGGGGCAAGGACCGCCGCCATCAGGAGGGCTGTTTCTACACCCCCGCCGAACTGCGCGCCACCCTGCGCGCGCTGGTCGAAGAAAAAAACGCCCGCGGCCTCACCCTCGACATCGAAGCCCCCGAATCCGGCGAATGGAAAAACCTCAACTACGACTTCGCCCGCGCCCTGTTCGAGGATCCCGTTCTCCGCGCCGAACTCCGCACCTACGCCGTGCATTCCTACTGGTCTTCGCCGGAGGACCGTCGCCGTTTTGTCCGCTGGTTCCGGGAACGTTACCCCGACAAGGCCCTGGCCATGACCGAATACTGCCAGATGGAGCATGGGCACGACCTCGGCATCGAAAGCGCGCTGCGCATGGCGGATGTCATCCACGAGGACCTGACCGTGGCCGAGGTCGAGACCTGGCAGTGGTGGCTGGGCGTCTTCACCGGCGGCTACAAAGACGCCCTCATCTACGCGCACCCGCGCACCCGGAAAATCGAAACCACCAAGCGGCTCTGGGCCCTGGGCAACTACAGCCGCTTTGTGCGCCCAGGCGCCACCCGTATCGCCGCCCGCGCCGACGGCGATCTGCGCGTCTCCGCCTTCCTCGCCGCCGACGCCCGCAGCGCCAGCATGGTCGTCATCAATCACGGCGAAGCCCGCTGGATCAGACCGGCTCTGCCCTCCGGTCCAGCCCAAACCACCGGCGCCTGGGTCACCTCCGCCGAGCACAACTTGACCCCGACCGCCCCCGACGCCGCCGGCCGGGTGCTCCTGCCGGCCAAAAGTATCAGCACCCTCACCCTCGCACTCGAATAGCCGCCCCGCCTCCGGGGGAGTCGCCAGGGCCTCGCACCGCCCCGCCGCCACCTGCGGCCTGGCTCGACCCAGGCGCGAAAAATGGCGCAAGCCGCAAACCCAAGCCCCGCTTCGCAACACGGTCCCGGCGCCGGTGCTGGCCTCGAGCGGTCGATAGCTTTACTTTAAAACTACCCCGCGCGCTCTGCCGTGTCGCCTCAATCTTTGTCGGCAATTTTTCTTCCAATCCGCTACTACACTCATGCCCCCCTCCCCTGCTCTCCTGGCGCAACTGCGCCGCGTCACCCTCGCCTTGGTGTGCATCCTTTGCGCCCACGCACCGCTCCACGCCACCCAAGACACCATCACCGGTCTGGTCGGCGTTGGCACCTGGGCCACCCAAGCCGAGTTTAAAGACATCCGCGTCACCCAAGGTAAACGCGTTCTGTTCGAGAGCGACTTCTCCAAAGGTCTCGAAGGTTGGACCACCCGGCGCGGTCAATGGTCCGTCGTGGACGGAGCCCTGCGCCAAACCAGCCTCGACGAAGATGCCCGCGCGCTGATCGGCGACCCGTCATGGAGCAATTACACCCTGAGCTTCAAGGCCCGCAAAATCGCCGGCGCCGAGGGCTTCCTCGCCCTCTTCGGCATGCCCTCCACCCAGGATCCCGAAAAATCGTTTTGGAACATCGGCGGGTGGGGCAACACCGCCCACGCTCTCCAATCCGCCGGCCTGCCGGAAAACCGCCGCCGCGGCCAGGTCGAGACCGGCCGCTGGCACGACATCCGCGTGGAGCTGGCCGGCAATACCGTGCGCACCTTCCTCGACGGCGCCCTCATCCAGACCAGCGCGCGTCCCTCCGACAAGGACGCCCAACGGGTTTTTCCCCACGCCCTCATCCCCGACCTGATCGCCGATCCCAACATCATCGAGTTCGACGGCGTGTTCTACTGCTACGCCACCACCGATGGCATGGGCCGCGGCCTCGCCACCTCCGGCCTCCCCGTGGTTTGGCAATCCCGCGACTTTGTAAACTGGAGCTTCTCCGGCTCCATCTTCCCGGAAAACTTCAACGCGAAATACTGGGCCCCCAGCGTGCCGGTGAAAAAGGACGGCCGGTATTACCTCTTTCCCACCCTCGACAATCTCATCTCCGTCGTGGTCGCCGACGCCCCCACCGGACCCTTTCGCACGCTTGACGGCCGCGACATCTACCCAGGCTCCGGCTGGACCCCCTTCCCCCTCGGCACCGAACACCCCATCGACGCCGAGATTTTCCGCGACGACGACGGCCAGGATTACATGCTGATCTCGCGACGTCGCATCGCCACGCTTAAGCCCGATTTTAGCGGCCTCGCGAGCCGTGTGACCGAGATTCGCACCAAACGCTCCGGCTACTCCGAGGGTCCGGCCATGTTCAAACGCAAGGGCATCTACTATTACCTCTACACCCTCGGCGGCAGCGAGTCCTACCAATACGCCTACATGATGAGCCGCGTCTCCCCGCTCGGCCCTTGGGAAGGCCCCGCGCAAGACATCATCTCCACCACCGATAAGGCCCAGGGCATCTACGGACCCGGCCACGGCTGCTTCTTCAACCCCCAAGGCACCGATCGCTGGTTCTTCGTTTATCTCGAATACGGGCGCTCCAGCACCAATCGCCAGGTGCTCGCCGCCGAAATGTTTTTTAACCCCGATGGCACCCTCCAGCCCATCAAACTCGAACCCAAGGCCGCCTACCCGCTCCGCGTCGATCCAGCCTACGCCAAACCCAACTTGGCCCTCGCCGCCACCGCCTCCGCCTCCTCCCACCAGCCGGAGCGCCGCATCCCGCCCATCGCCGACCAAACCCTCAACCGCATCGAAACGTTTGGCCCCGCCAACGCCCACGATGGCTCCAATGGCAGCCGCTGGATGGCCTCCCCCGACGACTCCCAACCCTGGTTCCAACTCGACCTGGGCCGCGTGCGCCGAGTCGAGCGCACCGAGCTCTACTTCGTCACCCCCACCCTCGGACACACCTACCAATTGGAGGCGTCCACCGATGGACGCCGCTGGCGCACCGTCGGCGGCTCCACCCAGCCCAGAATCCAGTCACCTCATACCGACGCCGACATCGGCCGCGCCCGCTACCTGCGCGTCACCCTGCTCTCCGGTGCGCCCGGACTTTGGGAATTCCGGGCCTATTGACCCGGATACCGAGATTGTCTCGGGTCGTCTCACGCAACCTGCCGAACTTCCGCTCGTCGCGTCACCGCCGGCCAGCACTCTCCGAGTGCAGGCCGGGG
>CAYNUW010000341.1:0-3555 GCA_964400455.1 uncultured Akkermansia sp.
AATAGACAGAGTACAACAAGAGCAGAAAAGATAAGGTCTACTTCAAAGCTGATGGGGGCAATCCGCTAAGGAAACTATATTCTCAAACCTCACAAAACACTGAAAAATCATGGTTTGCAAGAAAGGATTTACCACCAATTGCCAAGATAAGCGACGTGAAAACTAGAGTATCATAGAAAATTCGGCCCCGATCAAATGTAATCGAGGCCGAATGAAACTAAATCCGGTGATGTGTAACTAGAACTTCACTTTAGTTGCCTTACCTTTATAGTTCACGGTCTTTACGTCTGTGGCTGTTTGTATACCCGCGACTTGTCGCAAGTTGATGAGGACAATATTGAGCTGACGCTCTGTGACTAGGCCGGGGAATGAGCCATTGCGGGCGCCGATGTTGAGGGTCTTTGTTTGATCGTCCCAGAATAGGTCAACGGTGGCTCGCTGGCCCTTTTCGTAAGCGTAGGTTTCGTTGTCGTCTTCGTAGAGCGTGAATGATGCGTTGGCTCCAGGGTAGATGCGGATCTCGTAGGGAGCGTCGAGCTTTTCCGTGGCGTATTGCATGACCGGGCTCATCGGCACGATGGAACCGGCTCGCACGTATAGCGGGAAGCGGTCGAGCGGGCTGACCTGCTTAACAGTGGCACCGCCGCCGTAGCGCTGGTTGGTCCAAAAATCGAACCAGTCGGCACCGGCGGGCAGGTAGGTCTCAATGGTGTCATCAATTTCGGCCGGTCCCGCAGCAATTTGGCTCGGGGTGCGCCAGCCGAGGCGGAGGGCGCGGTCGTGAGCGCCCTGATAGTAATCGATTTTGAACGCTACCTTCTGGCCCTTTTGCAGGGTGAGCTTGGCGCTCCGGTAGCGCATGGCGGCATCCTGCCAGTCGTTAGCGACTAGACGATCATCGAGCCAGAGACGGAAGCCGTCGTCGCCGCCGACGCCAATTTCGTGTTCGCCGTCCTCTGCGGCGACGATGACGCCATGCCAACGACCTGAGAAGTTATAAAGGCTATCGAGGCCGGCAGGCGGCTCGGTGAGGGGTGGACCGGGCCAGGTGTTGTCGATCATTTGCTCGATCCGTTTGCCAACGGATTTCTCGAAATTACGGCCTTCGAAATATTCGACGGAGACGCCACGGCGGCCGTCCGGGGTTTGCAGATATTCCGGCGGAATGGCAGGCGCAGGAGGGACGATGGGGCGATAGATGGCGCGCGTGACTGGGTGGACAAGGAAGGCACCACCGAACATGAACTGGTCGTCGATGCGACGCACCCGGACGTCGTCAGGGAAATCCATCGGAAGTCCGCGCATCATGGTGTAGCCGCTATTAGTGCTCTGCCAGGCTAGGCCATAAATGTACGGGATCAGTCTATACCGCAGGCTGGCGGCGGCGGTGAGCGAGGCATAAAACTCCGGATCCGTTTCGCGGAACAAGTAGGGTTCGCGCTCTATATCAGTGCCGTGGATACGGTAGATCGGATTAAAGATGGCACTCTGGTTCCAACGGGCGAATAGCTCGCGGTATTCGCGATTGGTCTTTGCTCCGGTGCGGTAGTGGCCGGGGATGAAGAAACCACCGGTGTCCTGAGTCCAATAGGGCTGCCCGGCCATCGCTACATTCAGTCCTCCGGAAATCTGACTCCGGAGCGTATCCCAGCTCGCGGTGGTGTCGCCAGACCAGGAAAAGGCCGAATAACGCTGCTGGCCACTCCAGGCCGAACGGGTGAGGGTGACGACTCGTTTGTCGGAGATAGCGCGCTGACCGTAATAAACACCCTTGGTAGTCATGAGGCTGTAGTTGTTCAAGTTACGGGTGTAATCGCCGAGGTAGTTATGGCCTAGGCCCTTGATATCGGCTTCAACTTTGGCGGGGTCATGACAAGCGGAGTCGACCTCCACCTCGGTGCCGTCCATCCAGAGTGCGTCGATGCCGACATCGAGAAGACCTTTCTTGATGTGTTTAAAGTAAATCGCGCGAGCCTCGGGATGAAAGGCATCGTAAACGCGAGCCTTTCTTGATACCCAATGCAAGGGCTCATGACGGAGCCCCTTGACGTCAAGTTCGCGGGCAAGCTCCGTATCATTGCCGACGACAGGCCAGATCGAGATCATAACCTTGGCATTTTGATCGTGGATTTCACGGATGGCGGCAGCGGGATCCGGGAAGCGCTCTTTGTTCCAAACCATGCCACTCCATTTGCCATCCCATTCGCCACCCCATGTGCCACCGCCCCAATATTGCCAATCCTGCACGATGTAATCGAGCGGAAAGCCGTCCTTGCGGAAATTCTTCACGACGCCGACGAGCTCGTCCTGGGTCGTGTAGCGCTCTTTGCTCATGAAGAGGCCGAAGGCCTGTTTGGGAAGCATCGGCGCGGGCCCCGTGAGACTGCGGTAGTTAGCGATGACTCCGTCCATGGTCTCACCGGCGACCAGGTAGTAATCCACACCGGCGGGTGAGCTCTCAGACCAGAAGGTGGCACCGGTGGCGTCATCCTTAAAGGTGCTCTTCGAAGCGGCGTCCCACAGGATACCGTAGCGGTTGGTCGACAGCAAAAAAGGAATGACGATGCCGATATTAGTTTGGACCAAGAGGACTTCGTTTCCGCGGTAATCCATGTAACGTTTGTCATATTGACCGAGGCCATACAGGGATTCGTCGGGCGCGAGGGTGAAGGTCTGCTTCACCTCGTAGGTAGGGGCACCGGAGATGGTGCGCTCGATGATGGCTCCGGGAGCGCGCGAGGCTTCACGCGTAATGATGGTGCCATCGAGTCGTAGGAAGACGAGCGCTCCGGTCTTCTTTTCCACCCGGACAACCAGGGCGGAGGTGGTTACATCGAGGTGGGTGGTGGTTTCCTTGACGCGGTAGCGGGCGTCTCCGGCTGGCTTGACCACGACGAGACTCGGATGTGCGACGTGCGGGCGGCCGAGGTTGGCGTTAACCCGCACGATTTCGGGACCGTGAAACAACACGTTTTTGACAGTGTCTCCGACGCGGAACTGGACGCCGTGTTCAAGTCGTGCGTAACTGAACTCGCTGGAAGCCTCGTGGGCTAGGCTCGGTGCAACCAAGAGTTGTCCGACGGCATTAAGGCCGGTGGGGGCGGCTTGAAGCCCCGTCCCGATTAGGGATAGGAGTAGGATTGTGGTCTTTTTCATGTGGTGAATTTTATGGGAAAAGGTAGAGTCGGCAGAAGACTGCGGTTCGTCACGGGGCAGTCATATGTAGACGAAGGAAGCGCAGCGGCCGACGGCTTTGCGGTGGCGGTCCATTACCGCTCCAGCGAACGCGGCGCGGCGGAAGTGTGCGAAACCATCGGCGGTGCCGGCGGCCATGCCCGAACCTTCCAGGCCGACCTCGCACAGGAGCCCGATGCGTTCCGCCTCGCCGAAGCGGTGGCCGCACAATTCGGCGGCCTCGACCTGCTGGTCAACAACGGCGGCGTCTACCGGGAGCGGCACGGCATGGCGCTCACCGCCGCGGAATGGGCCGAGGGGCTCGATTCCACCGTCACCCAGGTGTTCTTCACCACCCGCGCCTTGCTGCCGCTGCTGCGC
>CAYNUW010000342.1:0-3551 GCA_964400455.1 uncultured Akkermansia sp.
ACCCGCCGTTCGTTTCCCTAGTCCCTAGGTTATACCAATCCCCTTAGGAATTTAGACTTTCTATCAGCTAAATTTTTGACCGCAGATATCACGGATAACACGGATGAAAAAGACTTTGTATTGATCCGTGCTCATCCGTGCCATCCGTGGTTAAAGTCTGAAAGCTTGGGGTGTTTGGTATGATACGCATGCTAGCGGGATCCAAGTTCAGGACTTGGCCGGCGAGGCGGCGCGTTTGCGGGGACGGGCGGCTTTGGTTTTCTCCGGGCGGTGACTGGTGGTTTCGGCGACGGTGGCGGTGCGATCGATGTTGAGGTAGGTTTTGGCCAACATCTGCCCCTCATAAAACTCCAGCAGGCGCACGCCCTCGCGGGGTTTGACGAGGTCCTTTTTGGTGGCGGCGTCGATTTGCGATTTGATGCGGCGGCAGAGGTCCTCCCACTGGTATTGCACGGTTTCGATGACCTCGCTCATGCGCACCCCGGAGAGGGTTTCCTCGATGTAGTAGCCATTGGGTTCGTCGTTTTCGAGGAACACGTGGACCTCGTTTACCCGGCCGAAGAGGTTGTGCAGGTCCCCCATGATGTCCTGGTAGGCACCGGTGAGGAAGATGCCCAGGTAGTAGGGTTTGCCGTTGAGGGGATGGAGTTGCAGGTAGTCCTTGGTGTCCTGGAGGTCGATGAAGGAGGCGATTTTGCCGTCGGAGTCGCAGGTGATGTCCACCAAGGTGGCGTTGACGTTGGGCTCCTCGTCGAGGCGGTGGAGCGGGGCGATGGGGAAGAGTTGTTTCAGCGCCCAGTGGTCGAGCAGGGATTGAAAGACGGAGAAGTTGCAGACGTATTGGTCGGCGAGCAGGCGATTGAGGTCGCGGAGTTCTTCGGGCACGTAGCCGGTGTCGCGGGTTTCCTGGGCGATTTGTTCGCAGACCTGCCAGTAGAGCGATTCGGCGGCGGCGCGGTTTTCGAGGTCGAGATAACCGAGGTTAAAGAGGGAGAAGGCCTCCTCCTTTTTCTGCACGGCATCGTGGAAACGTTCGAGTTTACCGAGCCGGGCCTTGTTCTTCAGCAGAAATTCGAGGTCGCTGACGACCTTGTGTTTTTCTTTGGGCTGGTGCTGCACGCCGAGGGTTTCGCGTTTGTTGATGCGTTCAAAAACCTCCACGACGAGCATGGCGTGGGGGGCGACGATGGCGCGGCCGGATTCGGAGACCAGGTCGGGAACGGGCACGTTCATGGCGTCGCAGATGTCGCGCACGTTGGCCACGACATCGCGGGCGTATTCGGCCATGGAGTAGTTCATGGACGATTCGTAGTTGGTGCGGGAGCCATCGTAATCGATGCCCAGACCGCCGCCGACATCGAGATAACCCATGGGGAAGCCCATTTTGGCGAGTTGGCAGTAGAAGCGCGACGCCTCGATGACGGCGTTTTTGATGGTGAGAATGTTGGGGACCTGGGAGCCGATGTGGAAGTGCACCAGCCGCAGGGATTGGGTGAGCTTGGCGGCGCGCAGTTTTTCGCAGGCGAAGAGGATTTCGGCGGTATTGAGTCCGAACTTCGCGTTGTCGCCGGTGGAGGACGACCATTTGCCTTCACCGCGAGTCTGGAGTTTGGCCCGGAAACCGATGAGGGGCTTTACCCCGACCTCCTCGGACACGCGGATGATGTCGTCGAGCTCGGCGAGCTGCTCCACCACGATGATGACCTTTTTGCCCAGCTTACGGCCCAGCAACGCGATACGGATGAAGTCGTGGTCCTTGTAGCCGTTGCATACGATCAAGGAGTTGACGCCTTCGTGCATGGCGAGGGCGATCATCAGCTCGGGTTTGGAGCCGGCTTCGAGGCCATAGTTGAAGCCTTTCGAGGCGGAGACGATTTCCTCCACCACCTCGCGCAACTGGTTGACCTTGATGGGGAAGACGCCGCGATAGCTGCCTTTGTAGCCCTCTTCCTTGATCGCTTTCTGAAAGAGGCCGTTGAGCTGTTCGACCCGGTGGCGGAGCAGGTCTTGGAAACGAATGACCAGCGGGGCCTTGAGACCCATGGACACGGCTTCGTCGACCACGTCCATGATCCGGATCAAGCGACCGTCGGCGAGCGGTTGCACCGCTACGGTGCCGTCGGCGGCCACCCCGAAATGGCCGGCACCCCAGCGTTTAAAACCATAAAGTTCGTCGGACTTTTCAGTGGACCAAGACGTCGAGGCGGAAGCGGTTTTGCTTTTCACAATTTGAGGGAGACTGCGCGGTGGGCGCGGAGCGGCGGATGGAGTGGTCGGGTTATGGCTTGCGTTGCGTGAGGCGGACAGGGTTATCTAATCATTCCTCGACTAAAAAACACGTCCCGCAAATCAGAAAATGACTTCCGTGTCCGATTCGTTGCTTATCCTTGCCCAAGCTCCCGCCGGTGCGCCTGCCGGTGGAGCCGCTACTCAATTCATCTTCATCGGCTTCATGTTTGCCGCGATGTGGTTCTTGATCATCGCGCCGCAGCGCAAAAAGCAAAAGGAGCATGCCAAGATGCTGGCCGCGCTCGACGCGGGCGACGAGATCGTGACGGCCGGCGGCATCTATGGTGAGATCACCAGCAAGCGAGAGGATCGTTTCGTCGTGCAGATCGCCAATGGCGTCAAAGTCGAAGTGGCCAAGGCCTTCGTGCACGACGTGGTGCGCAAATCGGGCAAGTCCTGAGTCGGTTGTGGCCGGTGGGTGGACCGGCCGGGTCCGCCTTCAACGTCCCCTGCGAATTGTCAGATGTGGCCGGCCTGTGCTGCTTTTGGGCAAATACCCTTTCCCCTCCCTTTTTAATAAACCAAAAACACCATGCTTAAACGCAACCTCTGGAAGCTCGTTTTGAGCTTCATCGTCGTGGTTTGGTCGGTGCTGTCGCTGGTCCCCGTGAAGGATCGCGACGTCCCGACCTACATCGCGAGCGAAGTTCAGACTAAACAGGCCGAGTTTCAGGCTTTGTTGGAAGAAGCGCGGCAGCGCTTTGACGCCGACCAGGCCCCCTCGGTTTTCGTCGCGCTGCGCGATCTTGCCAATGAGCGCCGCATCGACCTCGCCAAGGAGTATTTCCCGAACGTTCGTTTGGAAAGCAGCTTGGTGAACGTGGTGAAGCGAAACACCATTTTGCTTGATCACTTGCTGGCCGAGTCGAAGGGCCGCTTGCAGCTCGGCTTGGACCTCAAGGGAGGCGTTGCTTTTGTGCTGGAGGTCGACGAGACGGCGGTCTCCAACCTTGAGGAAGGTGAGCGCACGGAGAAGCTGGCCAAGGCCATCGAGATCATCGGCGACCGCGTGAATGGTCTCGGAGTGGCGGAGCCGGTGATCCGACCGATCGGCGAGAGTCGTATCGAGGTCCAGCTGCCGGGCATTAACACGCGCGATAACCCCGAGGTGCTGGAGTCGGTCAAGAAGCCGGCCCGTCTTGATTTTCGCCTGGTCTATCCTTTCGCCCGTCCCGGCCCCGGAGTGGAGATTCCAGCCGGTTATCAGGTCAAGATTCTGGAGCAGGAGGGGGCGAACGGTCAGGTCGTCGAAACGGAGCTTT
>CAYNUW010000343.1:0-3518 GCA_964400455.1 uncultured Akkermansia sp.
CAGCTTCGCCTGCACCGACTCGAACGTGAAATCGTGCAGGCAAAAAGACGACACCAGGCTGAACTCACCGAGCTGAACGCCACGGCTCGTCGCCTCCGCACCATCGGCTCGTCCTACGCCCGCCCGATCGATTCCGGCCTCGGCCTGACCCACGACGCCGCCGCGTAGGACAAACTGCCAAAGCCGTGTCTGCCCGGGAAACGGCAATCGGACCCGGTCATCTCGCATAGCCCGTTGACTAGCCGCAACCCGGACCAGCCGGCTAGGACTTGATTGCGGATATAATACCAATTCCCTTAGGTATTTAGGCCTTTTATCAGCCTGATTTTTTAACCACCGGTATCACGAATAACACGTTTAAAAAGGGATTTTGTATTGATCCGTTCCCATCCGTGCCATCCGTGGTTAAAGTCTGAAAGCTTGGGGTATTTGGTATATGCATTCGGTTCCTTGCAGTCTTCAGACCGGAAACCGTGAGCGGCTCGGATTCTCTCGTGTAAGTCACTGAAGGTTGGCTTGTCGCGCCACCACCGGCCAGCTCTGCCCGAGCGAAGACCGGGGTTTTCCAAACGAACGGCCCGGTCCCTACCGCGGCGACGGGACTGCTCGCCCCGATCAAACCCGATTCGCAGGTTAAATGGACTTAACGCGGCACTCGAGTAGCATGGATCGAATCAAGATTCCGTCTGCTACCTCCCACCCGCGTCTTGTCCCCATGCTGATACCCCTGAACTCCCGATTCGTGCGTCCCGCGCCGGTCATGCTGGCCGCATTGCTCAGCGCGGCCACTGCCGACGCGGCGCTCCTCAACCGCTGGTCCTTTAATCGCCCCGCCGGCGCGGTCGCGTCCGGCACCACCTTCGCCGACTCGATCTCCGGCGCGTCCGCCGTGGTGCGCGGCCAAGGTGCGTCCGCCAACGGCTCGGCGATTATCCTGCCAGGCACGACGACGGGAAATCAGACTCCGTCCGCCATCTCCGCCTACATCGATCTCCCCAATCGTCTCATCTCCACCAAAACCCACCTCACGATCGAAATCTGGGCCACCCCGCTCAGCGCTCAGCCGTGGGCTCGCTTGCTCGAATTTGGCCGGGTGAATGTCGCGGGCGACGGGCTGGGCGCCGCCGGCGAGATCACCGGGCTCGCCACCACCGCCCCGGGCGGCACCCAGTCGAGTGATTCACTCATGCTTTCGCTCAGCCGGGGCGGCAACACCCTGTCCGAACAACGCTTCGAAGCCAAGCTCGACGGCAACAGCAACGCCACCGCCGCCTCCGGCTTGTATCGCATGATCGATACCAACCTCGCCACCACCGCCGGCATCCGCTACCATTATGCCCTGGTTTTCGAGGCCGGCGTCGGCACCCTCGCCTCGGTCGGCGGCCGCCTGTCCTGGTATCGCGACGGCGCGCTGGTGGCCACGACCGATGTGGGCTTCCGCCTCAACCAGATCGAGGACGTGAACAACTGGCTCGGCCGCTCGCTCTGGAGCGGTGATCGCATGGCCCACGCGTCCATCGACGAGGTCCGGGTTTACGACCATGCCCTCACCCCGACCGAACTCGTCGCCAGCCGCGCGGCCGGACCCGACGTGGTGTTCACCCCGCCCTCGACCGTGGCCGACGCGGTCACGATCCATTCCGGCCAAAAGGCGAGGATCGCCGTGCTGGCGAACGACACCGGCCTCATCACCGCGTCCACCGTCGCCATCGCCCAGGCCCCCGCCGTCGGCACCGCGACGCCCGACACCTCCGGACGCATCCTCTACACCCACCCCGGCGGCGACACCGGTCCGGTGAGCTTCACTTACACCGTGACCGGCCCAGGCGGGACCTCCTCCCCGGCCACCGTGACGGTGACACCCTCGTTTCAACTGCGCATTCCCGTCGCCCCCCTGAACGTGCCGGCCAACCCGCCGGCCACCGCCTACCAGTTGGTCAACGCCCTGCCCGGCCTTTCCTTCAACCAACCGCTCGCGATGGTGAGCCCGCCCGGCGACACGAGCCGGCTCTTCGTGGTGGAAAAGACGGGCGCGATCAAACTCGTGCCCGACACCACCGCGACCACCCCGACCCAAAGCGTGTTTTTCAACCTCCCCGCCATCCTCTCCACGCGCTCCGAGTCGCTCAACACCGCCAGCGAACAGGGACTGCTCGGACTCGCCTTTCACCCCGCCTACGCGACCAACCGCCAGTTCTACGTCTTCTACTCCGTCACCAAGACCGACGGGCTCGTCTACCACCGCGTATCGCGCTTTCGCACCCAGGCGGCCAATCCCTCCCTCGCGGACAACGCGTCCGAGCTCGTCCTGATCGAACAACGCGACGAGGCCGACAACCATAACGGCGGCGGGCTCGCCTTCGGACCCGACGGCTACCTCTACATCTCCCTCGGCGACGAAGGGGGACAAAACGACCAGTTCAACAACAGCCAGCGCATCGACCGGGATTTCTTCTCCGCCATCGCCCGCATCGACGTGGACCGAAGAGCCGGCTCGCTGGCGCCCAACGTCCACCCCGCCGTGCCGCGCGATGCGGGCGTCGCCCGTTACGCCATCCCGCCGGACAATCCCTACGTCGGCGCGACCAGCTTCAACGGCCTCGCCGTGACGCCCTCCGCCGTGCGCACCGAGTTCTGGGCGGTCGGCCTGCGTAATCCCTGGCGCTTCTCCTTCGACTCCGCCAACGGCGACCTCTGGTGCGCCGATGTCGGTCAGAACCAATACGAGCGCATCGACGTGATCACGCGCGGCGGCAACTACGGCTGGGCCTTCCGCGAGGGCGCGAACCCCGGCCCCAAGGTCTCCTCCGCCCCCGCCGGGTTTTCCGCCTTGAATCCGCTTTACGAATACGCCCACGGCTCCGGCGCCTTTCAGGGGAGATCCGTGACCGGCGGCTTTGTCTACCGCGGCACCCGCATACCCGCCCTGCAAGGCGCCTATGTCTTCGGCGACTACGTCTCCGGCCACGTCTGGTCGCTGCGTCGTAACGGCGCGTCCGCGCCGACCGTCGCGCGCATCGCGGGCGAAGGCGGCGTGGTGGCCTTCGCGCCCGATCCGGCCAACGGCGACGTGTTGCTCGCCGACATCGACGGCAGCCGCATCCTGCGCCTGGTCGTCGGCGACATCGCCGACAGCTACCCGGCCACGCTCTCCGCCACCGGCCTTTTCGCGGACGTCGCCGACCTCTCGCCCGCGCCCGGCCTGCTGCCCTACACGCCCAACCTGCCCTTCTGGAGCGACCACGCGCTCAAGCGCCGCTGGTTCGCGCTGCCCGATTCCGCCGCGCGCTTCAACTGGTCGGCCGAGGACACCTGGGGCGCGCCGGCCGGCACGGTTTGGGTCAAGCATTTCGACCTCGAGCTCACCCGCGGCCAGCCCGCGACCACACGCCGCCTCGAGACGCGGGTGCTTGTGCGCAACGCCGCCGGAGCCTACGGCGTAAGCTACCGCTGGAACGAGGCCCAGACCGAGGCCACGCTCGTGCCCCCCGAGGGCGTCAGCTTCCCGGTTTCCATCG
>CAYNUW010000344.1:0-3512 GCA_964400455.1 uncultured Akkermansia sp.
CAAAACGGAGCTTCGCTGACCCTCACCGGCAACATTAGCGAAGGTGTGCCCACCGCCGCTGTTTTGTTCCGCGCTGGCAACGCCGGCGATAACATCACCCTGGCCGGTCCCGCCACCTACAGCTACACCGGACGCAGCCTGCTGTTCTCCAATGGAGCCTCCATTATTCTCGGCGCCGATAACAAATTGCCCGCCGTTTCGTCCGTTATCATGGACTCCGGCGGCACCACGATTTTCGACCTCAACGGTTTTAACCAAACCGTCGCGACCCTGGGTGGCAGCGCCAACCATTCCGCCGTCCCGAACGCAGCGCGTGTCCTCAACAACAGCGCCACGCCCTCCACGCTCACCGTCGCTCCCGCCTCCGGTGTTAACGGCTTCTTCATGGGCTCTTTGACCAATGGCACCGGCGTGCTCAACTTCGTCAAGAACGGCGCTGGCACCCAGGCGTTCGCCTCTGACAACACCTACACCGGCACCACCACCATCAACGGCGGCACCCTGGAGATCGGCGGCGGCGGCACCACCGGAGCGCTCAACCCGGCCAGCGCCATCACCAACGACGCTACCCTGTCCTTCAACCGCACGAACTTGCTCACCCAAGGCACCCACTTCGCCAACAATATCAGTGGCACGGGACGTATCGTCAAAGCCGGCTCGGGCACGCTGGAGCTTACCACCGCCAACAGCTACCAAGGCGCTACCGTAATCAACGCAGGCACCCTCAGCCTCACCGGCTCGGGCACCGTCGGCGCCGGCCCCGTCACCCTGTCGGGCTCCTCCGCCTTTGATGTCAGCACCAGCTCGTCGGCAGTCGTTAACCTTCCCGGCGGCTTGGGCGGTCGGGGCACGGTCAATGCCGCCGGCAAAACCATCTCGGTCGGGGGTGCCTTCTCCCCGGTCTTGCTGGCCGTTTCCGGCGATCTTTCCCTGACCGGAACGACTACCTCCACCGTGCTAGCCGGCGTAAACACAGCGGCGACCAGCCTGACCAACCTGACCGGTTCGATGGTCAACAACGGTGCGCTGGTGATCAACGCCGGCCCAGGGACCACCTTTGCCGACGGTCAATCCTATGTGTTCTTCACCGCGACCGGTGGCATCACCAGCGGCTTCACCTCGGTATCGGTCGGCACGCTCGGTTTGACCTCCGCTTCGGCCGGAGTCTGGACCGGCAGCGCCGAAGGGCTGGCCTACACCTACACCGAGGCATCCGGCACCCTGGCCGTCGCCACCTCCGCCGTGCAACTCACCGCCCTGGAAGCTTGGCGCGTTCAGTTCTTCGAAACCGCCGATAACTCCGGTGCCGCCGCCAACGAGGCCGACTCCGATCAAGATGGTTTGCCCAATCTGGTCGAATACGCCCTGGGCACCGATCCCAAGGTGGCCAATTCCGGTGATATCGTCGTCGCCAAGAACGGCAACTTCCTCACCCTAACTTATCCCCGCCGCACTCCAGCCGACCCCGCCCTCACCTACACGGTTCTGGGCAGCTCCGACCTCGGAGTCGCGTTCACGACCGCAACCGGTGAAACCATCAACACCGGCTCCACCTCCGTTTACACCGACAACGTAAACTTGAGCGAGGGAGGCGTGCGCCGGTTCCTACGCCTCTCCATCAGCTACACCGCACCCTGACCTAGCTGAACGCGCGACTGATCCACATCGCGTCATCGTGACGCCCGGGAATGCTTGGTGATTCCCACGTCCCCACTCTCCCGGAGTCCGACAGGACTCCGGGAGTTCTTTTGTGTGGAGACCGCAGCGACGGCGTATGCCCGGTCCGGCGGCCCGCCTACCCGACGTGATCGACACGACTCTCGGTCAGGGTCGCCACGAGACAGGGCAGACGTTCCGGACCGTTTTGGTGTCAGGCGAAACAAGCGGACACTCGCGGCTTGCAGAATGAGGACAGACGCGCATTCCCTACTCCTGTATCCATGAACCAAGGACTGCTGATTCGCCGTCGACGTCGCCCCGAACTTAACCTCGTTCCGCTGATCGACGTGCTCGTTATCTTGGTTTTTTTCTCGTTTGTGACGATGCAGTTCAGGTCGCCAGGCGCCCTGAACATCACCCTGCCCAGGGTGGAGACAGCGGGGAGTAACACCTTCGATGGTGCCGTCATCATCGGCGTGGATAGCGAAGGCGTCCTGACGTTTGGCACGGATAAATTCGCGGCCAAGACGGTGGAGGCGACGGAACTGGAGACCCTTCTCTTGAACGTTCGAAAGGTCTCGAACGAAATCCCCGTGTTGATTCGCGCCGACGAGAACACCCCGCTTAAAACGCTCGCGTTCGTGATGGACGCGTGCCGCAAGGCAGGTTTGAACAAATTCAGTCTGCAGAGCCGCTAATCTGGTGCGGCGCTACTTGCGAAAGTGACGTCCTCCCTAGGCTACGCCGGACTGCAGCAGAACCACCCCTGGTCGTGGTCGCTCGAGAAGCAGGACTTCCAAGACTAATTCAAGACGCTCCAAGCCAATCGCGGCCCCGAGTTGGAGCAGTCCCGCGACGCCCGGCACGGTCCCGAACGACGGGAACGTGCCAACCAAACAAGCCAGGCTTCGCGGAGCGGGTTATTCCGCGGGAACGGCCGTGCTGCGGCTGAGTTCGGTTTGAATAAGTTCAGCCAGCAGCCCCTGCGAGTTGCGATCAGCGAGTGCGGAAGCCATTTGACTGCGGATTTCAGCGACTTCCGGCGCCGCCGGGTCAAACGCCGGCACTTCTTTGTCAACCGCGTGCACCAAAAGCGCGCCGTCACGAGTGGGCAAACTATCGCTCACTCCGCCTTTCGTCAAAGTGGCCAGCGCCTGATAAGCAGTAAAATCCATATCGGTTGGCGGCTGCATCAGGGTGAAGGGCGCAGGGGTTTTGACCTCGACCGTCAATCCGGCATTGGCGACAGCCTCAGCCACCGCCTCCGCGAACGATTTACCGGCAGCCAAGGCAGCCACGGTCGCGGTGCGGACTTGGCGGGAAGCTTCCTCGAACCGACGGCGTTTTTCTGCGGCAAGGTAATCGGTCACTACGGCGGAGCGCACTTCAGCGAGCGCAGGCGTGCGGGCCGCGACGGAAGACCGCCAGATAAGCAAAGCCGCGCCATCCACCAAGGGGATGGAGTTGGAATAAGGACGATCGGCGCTCAGGCGCAGTGCTTCTTGAACCACATCCGCACCTTGAGCGGCCGCCAACGAAGCAGGAATCGCTCCTTGACCGATCTCGCCTAGATCTTCCGCAACCAAGTTACGGGGCGCAAGAAACGCGGTAAGACCGGCGGGGGCGATTCGGTTTTCGAGCAAAGCCA
This sequence comes from uncultured Akkermansia sp., assembly GCA_964400455.1. Classification (GTDB taxonomy): domain Bacteria; phylum Verrucomicrobiota; class Verrucomicrobiia; order Opitutales; family Opitutaceae; genus IMCC26134_A. Next base: position 3,308 of record CAYNUW010000344.1, read on the forward strand.
CCGCTAGATCATCGGCCGCAGCCAGAGCGGCTTCGCGGGCCTTCCTATCGCGCAAGGTCGCTTCCACTTTCTCCCGAGCCGCAGCAAAAGCAGCGTCGGCGGCCGGTTTTTCGGCCCCCTCCGCCAGCGGCTCGTCGTAGAGGGCCGGATTGGCGTCGTAAGCCTTTCGCACTTCATCCTCGGACAACGCTATTGTGCCTGCATA
>CAYNUW010000345.1:0-3497 GCA_964400455.1 uncultured Akkermansia sp.
GGGCGGCGAGAAAGAGGTAGTTGTTGGTGCCGCTGCCGAAATCGACCAAACGCGCCCAAGTGTCCTGAGTGGAAAGCCGGACCCAGAGGGTGAGGGTAAAGTCGTGGAGTGCGCTGGTGACTCCGGTGGGGATGGTGACATGTTGGGCGGCGGCGGCGTTAAGGTTGAGGCCTTGATTGATGCGGCCGGCGCTGCGGGAGGGGTTATTGACCAAGGTGCCATTCCAAGCGGAAACGTCGGACGTGGCGAGGTTGCCGCCGGCTTCATCAAAGCGCCACAAGGCGTGGGGCGACGAGCCGCCGACGCTGACGGAGCTGGCCGTGCTGTCGGCGGTGAGAGACTGGGCATTCACGGCCCGCACCCGGTAAAAATAAGTGGTGCCGTTGGTCAGGCCGCTGTCATCGAAAGACAGGTTGGTGATGCCGGTCGCGATGGGGGTGTAGGGGCCGCCGGTGGAAGCGGCGCGAAGAATGGTGTAGGAGGTGGCCTCGGGCGAGGCGGACCAGGCGAGGGTGGCGCGACCCGATGAGGGTGTGATGCGCAAGTCGGTGGGTGGGGTGACCGCCTCGCGCACGGTCATGCCGATCAGGCCGGGCAGGGAGGTGTCAAACGAGGCGGTGTAGCCGGGGGCATCGAGGACAAAGGATGGAGTCCCGGTCAGCGTGCCGGAGTATTGCAAGGGGAAGAAAAAGCCGGTGCGCATGGTTTGTCCGGGGCGGAGCGCGATGACCACGGTGCCGCCGAGAGCCAGATTACCGGTGATGTTTAACATGCTGGCATCGGGACCAAAAAGCAGCCGGGCGCCGGAGGCTAGGGTCACATTGCCGGTTACGTTGCCGCCGCCGAAGCCCGCGCCGGCTTGCACGGTTACATGACTGCCGTTGAACGAGCCTCCGGCCAGGAGGAGATTGCCGCCGGCCACGGTGGTGGTGCCGGTGTGGGTGCTGGCCCCGGTGAGGGTGAGTGTGCCGGCACCGACCTTGGTGAGTTGGGAAGTGCCGGTGAAGCGCCCCTCGAAAGTGGAGTCGAGGTTGAGACCGCCGATGCGCCAGTGAGCGGGTTGGTTCGCGCCCTCGCCGCTGCCGGTGCCGGCGTTGAGCACGGAGCTGATCACGCCGGAAAGGGCGCCGATGTTGAAAGTGGTGGTGCCGGAACCGGCTCGGGAGTAAACATTCACGAAGACGCCGAGGTCGAGCCATGCGTTGGGGAGGCCGGCGGCGTTACCGAGGCGGAGATCGCCGCCGTCGGAGTCGGAGACGACATTGAGGCGACCGGTGAAGGCGGAAAGGTTGCCTACGAGATTGGTGCGCACGAACGGGGTGTAGTAGGTCAGGTTGCCAGCGCCGGTGAGGGTGGTGTTGAGATCACAGCGACCGTCCACTTCCCAGCGGGCGCTGGCTCCGGCGGGAACGTGCACGGGCCAGGTTGAAGTATTGTAGCTGCCGGTGTTGTTATACATGCGCAGCGTGCCGCCCTGGAGGGTGATGCCGCCGGTCCCGAGGCCGGAGGTGTTGGCGGTGTCGGAGGCGAGGACGAGGGTGCCGGCTTGCAGAACCGTGCCGCCGGAATGGTGGTTGGCGTTGGCGAGGATGAGAGTGCCCGAGCCGGTTTTGGTCAGGGCGCCGGGGCCGGTGAGGCTGCCGCTGATTTGTAGGGTGGAGGAGGCGACGTCGATACCACCGCCGGCTGAGCCGAGGGTCAGGGAGCGGTTGGTATTGGTCTGGGAACCGGCGTGGCGGAGGACGCCGCCGTCGAGCACCAGGTTGGCGGCGGCGGAGGAGGAGGCACCGAGAGCCCCGGGCTGATCGCCGTCCGAAAGGGCGTTTACCGCCAGAACGCCGCCGGATATGGTGGTGGGGCCGGTATAGGTGTTGGCGTTGGAGAGGGTGACGGTGCCGGTCCCGGTCTTGGTTAAACCGCCGGGTCCGGCAATCGCACCGGAGCCGGAAAGGGTGTAGTGGGTCGTGCCGGCGAACGTGACGCCGGCGGTGGAGACGGAGGAGTTGAGCGTGACGAAGGGGCGTGCCGCACCGGTGGCGTCAAAGGTCACCGCGTCACCGGTGACAAAGGGGGTGGCGGCTCCGCCGACGGTCCAGTTGGGGGTGTTGGCGATATCCCAGATCCCGGAGGAGGAGCCGGTCCAAGTGACGGCGGCGGGCGAGCGGGTGAGCGGGATCGTGAGGGTGAGTGCGCCTCCGGAGAGGCTCACGGTGTAGGGGGTGCCTTCCGGAGTGGTGACGGAGAGGTTGGCGCTGGATCCGGTCAAGGTTCCGCCGTAGGTCAGGAGAGTGTAGGTGCCCGGGGCAAGGGCGCCGGACAGGGCATGGATGTGCAGGTGAACGCTGCCGGAGAGGGTGAGGTTACCGGTTATGGCGATGCGGTCGTTGGCTTGATTTTGGCCGGATGGATCGGGGGAGAGGTCGAAGGCGAGGGTCGAGCCGTCCTGGGCAATCAGGTGGGAGCCGAGATTCAAAACTCCGGCGGCTCCCATGCCCGGGCCCGGGGTGATAGCGCCGCGGTAGCCCAAGGTAACGGGCTGGGCGACGGTGCCGGAGCCGGCGAGGCGGCCGCCGGAGAGACCCTTGGCCAGCGCGCCGCCCCAAGTTCCACCCCAAACGGTGACGGGGCTGCCGGCCAGCGCACCGTTAACGCGCAGGGCGCCATCCCAGACGGTGGTGGGGCCGGTGTAGGCGTGGGAGCCCGCGAGGGTGAGCGTGCCTTGGCCGAGTTTGCTCAAGGGCATCGGTCCGGCGAGCGAGCCGGAGCCGGAAAACGTGTAGTCATGGGGCGAATACACAGTGAGTTCCGAAGGGCGAAGGTCGCCGGACAAGGTGACGGGAGTGGCGGCGGCCCCGTTGAGATCGAAGCGAACGGAACGGCCGTTGATAAACTGAGCGGCTGAGGCGTTGGCGGCATCTCGCCACGCGGCGGTATTTCCCTGGTCCCATGCCGAGCCGCTCGCGTCGCCGGACCAGACCAGATCGGCGCGCACCATGGGGGGCGGTGGTGGCGGGGTCATGCCGACCCCGTGGTAGTAGTCCACGTGGCTGGCCTGGACGTAGCCCTTGGTGGTGGCCTGCATCCGGTAGGCCGGGTTGTGCATGAGCGTGTAAAGACGATTGGTGGCCGTGCTGGTCGGGGTGTAGATGCGGATGGAAGCGTGGTCGCTGGTGACAAAGACCAGTTCCTCGCGCCAGTCGCCGAGGATGTCGCCCCAGAAGGCGGGACGGCCGCCGAAGGCAGTGCGGTTGATGAAGGAGCCGAAATCGGTGTAAATGCTCCAGAGGCGATCCATGCCTCCGGAGGTGGAGTTGAATTTATTGATGACAGGATTGAATCCGTTGCCATCGGCGGCGGCGATGAATTCGCGCAGGAGGTCGGCGTCCCACCAAAGGCCTTCGTAGGGAAAAAAGCTGTTGGCGTAGATCTGCTCGCCCTTGGCGTTGAAGATGCCGGGTTGGGTGGAGACGAGTTCGTAGCCCTTGTGGGCGGCGGTC
>CAYNUW010000346.1:0-3489 GCA_964400455.1 uncultured Akkermansia sp.
GCCGAAGCGGTCGGCGCCCTCGATGATGATGGTGTTGCAGTTGGGGATATCGAGTCCGGTCTCGATGATGGTGGTGCAGACCAGAACCTGGTGCCGTCCGGCGACGAAGGCGGTCATCATCTCCTCCAGCTCGTGTTCGTCCATCTGGCCATGCCCGACGCCGATGTCGACGTCGGGCAGGAGCTCGCGGAGGCGGGCGGCGACGAGGGAGATGGTCTGGACGCGATTGTGAAGGTAGAAGACCTGGCCGCCGCGGGCGAGCTCGTGGCGGATGGCGTCGACGACGATCTTTTCGTCGTAGGTTTTGACGATGGTCTGGATGGGGAGGCGGTTGACCGGCGGGGTTTCGATGACGGAGAGATCGCGCGCGCCGGTCATGGCGAGGTAGAGGGTGCGCGGGATGGGGGTGGCCGACATGGAGAGCACATCGACGGACAAGCGCAGGCCTTTCAGGCGCTCTTTGTGGCGCACGCCGAACCGCTGCTCCTCGTCGATGACGACGAGGCCGAGGTCTTTGAAGTGGATGTCCTTGGCGAGGAGGCGGTGGGTGCCGATGAGGATGTCGACCCGGCCGGTGGCGGTCTCGGCGACGATGCGGGTGGCCTCGGCGCGGGTGCGGAAACGGGAGAGCATCTCGACCACGACAGGGTAGCCGGCCATGCGTTCGCGGAAGGTGTTGAGGTGCTGTTGGGCGAGCACGGTGGTGGGGACGAGGATGGCCACCTGTTTGCCGGACTGCACGGCTTTGAAGGCGGCGCGGATGGCGACCTCGGTTTTGCCGAAGCCGACGTCGCCGCAGACGAGGCGATCCATCGGGCGGGGGCGCTCTTGATCGGCTTTGGCGGCGGAGATGGCTTTTAGCTGGTCGGGGGTCTCCTCGAAGGGAAAGGCGGCCTCGAATTCACGTTGCCAGTCGGTGTCGGGCGGCAGGGCCTGGCCGGGCTGGGCGTCGCGGGCGGCCTGGATGCGGAGCAGCTCGGCGGCGAGGTCCAGGGTGGCGCGTTCGGCCTGGGCGCGGGTTTTTTGCCAACGGTCGGAGCCGATGCGGCCCAGCTGGGGGCGGACCTTGGAGAGGCCGACGTAGCGGCTGATGAGGTGGGCCTCCGGGAGGGGGACGTGCAGGGTGACGTGGTCGTCAAATTCGAGGGAGATGACCTCGCGCTGGCCGTCTCGGGTATCGATTTTGGAGATACCGCGAAAGAGGGCGATGCCGTGCTGGAGGTGGACGACGAAGTCGCCCTCCACCAGCTCGGCGAAGTCGAGCAGCTGGTCGACTTGGGCGCGATGCACTCCGGAGCGCCGGGACGGGGCGGAGCGCCGGGTGCGGCGGCGGCCGAAGATTTCGGTCTCGGTAACGACGATGGTGGCGGCGGGGGCCGGCTCGGGGCAGGGCGCGGCGGCGCGGCGGCGTTTGGCGGCGCCGGCCGAAGGGGGCGCGGCGGGCAAGGCGAGGTCGGCGTCGGGACGTGGGGAGCAGCGAAAGCCCTCGTTGAGTTGCCCGCGAAGGAAACGAATGCGGAGATTTTTGGTTTCGGGGTGCGCGGAGAGCAGTTCCTGGATGCGGTTTTGCTCGGACTCTTTGGGCGCGATGATGGCGAGGTCGGCCCCGGCGGCGGCCCAGCCTGATAGGAGGGCGAGAAAATCGTGACGCGCACTCTCCTCGGCCGAGAGTCGATCCTGGGCGATGAGATCATCGGCTGGGTAGCGACGGTGATGGGCGAGGCTTTCGGTATCCCACGTAGTCTCGACCGTCGGTGCAAGTGAACGATCAAACAGCGTGGTGGAGCTGGGATCGAGCAGGGCAGAGGCTTCGTCCAGATCGGCCAGTCCCTCGATCGCGGCTACGCGGCGCAGGAGCGGGCCGAGTCCGGGGCCGTCGGGCTTTTCCCGGGCGAGTCGGGAGAACGCTGCGTCGAGCACTGCCGGTTCGACCAAGGCCAGGCGTGTGGCGGGTGCGAGGTAGGGGGCGAGGCCGGAGCGGGAAGGGGCGAGCGCGAGACGGGGCGAAGCGGCGAGGGCGATAGTGTCCAGCGGTTCGCCGGAGCGCTGGGTCACAGGGTCGAGGGCGCGGATGTCTTCAATCTCATCGCCGAAAAAATCCAGCCGGCACGGGCGGGTGGCGTTGACCGGATAGACATCCACAATGCCGCCTCTCACCGCGTAGGTGCCCGGGGTTTCGCAAACCGCCTCGTGGTCATAGTCGAGGTTGCGCAGGCGTTCTAGCAGGCCTTGAAACGACTGCGGGCGACCGCGCTCGAGGATGATCTCGGTCTTGGTGTAATCCTCGATGGCGGGCACGCGTTGGAGCAGCGCAGCCGGGGTGGTGAAAACGATGAGCACGGGTGCGACGGGACCGGGCGAGGCGGCGAGGTTGCGGGTGGCACGCAAGCGGGAGAGCACGGCCTGGCGGTCGGCGGAGGCGGCGAAGGCCTCGCCCATGTCCTTTGAAGACGGCATGGCTTCAGGAAAAACCAGCGGATCCAACTTTGCGCCGGCGGGGGCGAGGGCGGCGTGAAAGACGGTCACGTCCTCGGCTAGTTGTTCGGCGGCGCGCAAGTGCTCAGCGACGACGATCCAGACCGGAGCGGGGCGGGTGAGCAGGAGCCGGGCGAGCACGGCGCCGCGAGCGGGTGGGCACACCCCGACCTGGACAAAACGAGGCAAGGCGTCAGAGGCGGGCGTCGGGTCGGGCACGGCGAAAAGGGCACTAGCGGTATGCTACCGGCGCGCGGGCGCAAGGCCGAGGCGCGTCGCCGGCGAGGCGGATGGCCAAGCGAGCGCAGATCAATCGCGGTAAAATTGCCCGCTGCGCGCGAGCATCACGAACCCGCCGATCTCTTCCATTGGGGGTTACGTTTTGCCAGGGCATTAGCCCTGATTGTGTAACCCATCTATAGGGGGCTCATTGAACACTCGCGCCAATTCGCCACAAAATGGATACACAAGAAACCATTCGGGGGTCGAGCCAAGGGGGGTCTGGAGCCAAGGGGGTCTGGCCGCTGTTTATAGATTAGGATAGAGTTCGCGCACGGGAGAGGTAGCTTCTCAAACTATTCGGCTTACCCATCTGCAAGCGATTAGCTAGCCAAGCAAGAGAGATTCCCCCCTCGCGTTGTAGTCGGTCAGCCAACTCCAATTTCCATGGCTGCAATAGCGGTCGAGTCACCAGATCGGCTTCCGCCTTGCCGGTCGCCCGCAGCGCTTCCGCCAAAGCGGTCTCCCATTTGTCTCTTCTGAACTCGTTCAGTTCCTCGCGAGACAAGCCCGGATTCAACGCCATGTGAGCATGCTCCTTGGCCATCGCGCGACGCCAGCCCGAACTCCCAATCGCCCATCCCTTGGACATACCGATCAACCCCATACGCATCCACCTTTGCTCGTCTTCGGCAAGTTCCTTTAGGTAATCGGTATAAGCTCGCCGCATTGACGGTTCGCTTCCGTAACGACCGCTCGCTCGCCAGCCATCGTCACAGACCCACCCCGGCCCCT
>CAYNUW010000347.1:0-3486 GCA_964400455.1 uncultured Akkermansia sp.
AAAACGCACACCCCCGCCGCATGCTGCTGCATCCCGCACGAAGCATGCCCCCCCCCCCCCGTCCCCGCCTTAACACGCAGCCCAAGGCCTTGATGTGGCGGAGGCGCCCGACGGCGCGCCGCTGCCCGACCTGCGGCTGCCGGGGACTGCCTTCCAGCAATACAAGATCGCGGGCGTCGCGCCCAAGCAGGTGTGCCAAGTCGGTTTGCGCGGCGGTCGCGCACGATGGGTGCTGCATGGTGCATCCGTGCGCTGCATGGCACCCGCCATCAACTGCCTCGCTGCCGCCGCCAGCACCAGCTCCCTGCACGCCCAAGCCCCGCCAACCCCCCCGCATTGACCCCGGCACCGCTGCCCCCGCAATTGCCGCCAGATCGTCGAGCTGCGGGACGTGTACCTCGCCGCCCATGACTTCAACGACCTGCTGGCCGACCTGGTGGCAGGCCTCGCACACCAGGCGCAAACGGTCGCGACGCCGTCGGGCGCCCCTCGATGATCGCAGGCAGCCGGACCGGCGTGACGCGGCCGGTCACGTTTTGGCGCCATCGACTATCCGTATAAGGGTGGTCGCCGCCTGGTTCACATTTTGAGATTGGCCGGTGAGTTCGACGCCGGCATTCGCCGCTTCTTCGGCGCTGGCGGAAATGCTATGGGTGACGAGGTTGACTTTGCCCAGGGCCTCCGTGACCTGCGCGACCCCACGGCTTTGCTCTTCGGACGCGGTGGCGATGTCGGCGATCATTTGATTAAGTTCTCGCACCTCCGCGTGGATGATTTCGAAGCTTTCGATTGCCAGGCGACTGAGGCGGGCGCCCTCCGTCACTTTATCGGTCGAGGTGCCGACGAGGCGCGACGTTTCTTTGGCGGCCAACGCGCAGCGTGCCGCCAAAGAGCGCACCTCCTCGGCGACCACCGCGAAGCCGGCACCCGCGCTACCGGCCCTGGCGGCTTCGACGGCGGCGTTCAGGGCCAGAAGATTGGTTTGAAAAGCGATGCCGTCGATTTCCTTGAGAATACCGCCCACCTCCTGGCCCGCGCGTTGGCTGTCGAGCATGGCCGCGTCGAGCGCGGCCATTTGCGAGCCTCCGGTTGCTGCCGCGGCGGTCAACTTTTCGACCAAGTCCTTGGCCGAGTGGCCGGACTGGGCATTACGAACGACCCTGTTGGTGATCGCCTCCATGGTTGCGCTTGTCTGCTCGATCGAGGCCGCTTGGTTGCTGGCGCCATCGGCCAGTCGAGTGCTGGTTTCGCTGGTTGCTTTCGCGGCCCGGGCCAGCTCCGACGCACCGGAGAGCAGTTTGCTCGCCTCGTGTCGGATGCGGTTGGTGATGCGAGCCCCGAGCCAAAGCCATACCAGACCGGCGAAGATCACCGAGGTCGCCGCGATGAACAAGGTTTTCAATCGCAGGGAACGTTGATCCGCCGCGAGGCGTTGGGGTGCATCGAAGATCGCTTTTTCGTCCGCGCTCGCGACAATCACCCAGTCCCAAGCGGGAAAGTTGGTGAAGCGCGCGTAGCGGGTGTTTCCGCCCGCCGGACCGGCCGGCAGTTGCGCCACTCCCGTCGCGCCGGGTGCCAGACGGGCGGCGTCGGCCAGAATGTCACGCAGCAAGTTTTCATTGGCCGAACCTAGTTCAAGCACGGGCGGTTCGTTCGCGGATTGCCCTGCGATGACGTGCTGCCCGGCGTTGGCCCCACTGGCATTAAAAACTTCGACACGCCCGGTGGTGCCCCCCGGGCGCATGGCCAGCACCGCCTCGCGTATACGTTCGAAGGCGTCTTTCTCCGGAAGTCCGGCAAACAAGGCGCCGATCACCTCGCCGCGGTTGTCCTTTAGCGGCACGTAAACGGTGAGCATCCACTGATCCACGACCACGGCTCGGCCGCGAAAAATTTCTCCTCCCCGCAGCGCTGCGACCACGGGATTTGGTTTTCCGTCGGGATTGATGCTGGGAATGTAGGTTCCAATGGCACGTTCCCCGACGGCGGAGCGCACGGTGGTCGCCACGCGCAAAAGGCTACCGTCTGGGTCCATGCGCAGGAAGAGGGTGGCGACCCCGCCGGCGGTCCGGCTTATTTCGTCCACCAGCGGAGATGCCTTCGTGAAGCTGGAATCATGCTGTAACCAGTCACCTTCGCCGACGCGGGCTTTGGGCACGGAGACGGTATGCGTTTGTTGGGAGAATTGATTACGGACGTTCCACTCATCGGTTTGCCGGGGGTCTAGAATCAGACCACCCAGGCGGCGGAGTGCCTCTTCGGCCACGTTTCGCTGCACTTCGAGCTGGGCCTCAAGCTGCGCCTTGGCCAAGCCGGCGAGTTCCGCCACGCCCAGCACCGTGTGCTCAAAGTGGTCATCGACCATCGCGCGGGTCTCTTCCAGGACGCGTCGCTCGCTATGCGTGCCGCCCAGCCAGGCGAGGAGCCCGGATAGGGCCATCGGTAAAGAAACCGATGTTATGCCGAGAAGGATCAGGCGGCTTCTTAGTCCGAATTGGCTCATCATGTCCAATATCGGCACGGCAATTTTATGACTTTAGGACAATGCCGGTCGCAAAAAGGTTCTACGGTCTGGGTTTGGGGGCCGATGGCAGAGCCGGGTGAGGGTGGGGACCCCGGGAGCCAGGTGACTACTCGTAACGCAGTGCGTCGATGGGGTCGAGTTTGGCGGCCTGGATGGCGGGGTAGATGCCGGCCAGCACTCCGGCGGCCACGCTGAAGCCGAAGCCGACGACAAAGGCGGAGGTGGAGAGCAGCGGGGCGTTGCCCGGGGGCATGACGGCGGCGAGCGCATGGATCAGCCCGATGGCGGCCGCGACGCCGGCGGCGCCGCCGACCAGGCTGAGGGTGACCGCCTCGGCGACAAATTGGCTGAAGATATTGAACGGGGTGGCGCCGATGGCCTTGCGGATGCCGATCTCGCGCACGCGCTCGTTGATCGACGCGAGCATGAGGTTCATGATGCCGATGCCGCTGACGAGCAGGGAGACGCCGGCGATGGCGCTGCCGCCGATGACAAAGCTGGCCTTGGTCTTGGAGAAGCTGGCGAGCTGCTCCTCGTTGGTGCGCACCTCGATGTCCACGATGCCGCGGTGGCGGTGCACCAGCACGTTGCCGGCCGCGTCCACCGTTTCCCGGAGCCGGCGGAGGTCTGCGGTCTTGAAGTTAAGGGAGGTGAGCCGATCCGAGCGATTGATCTTTGCGGCCATGGTGGTGAGCGGCAGATAGGCGACGTCGTTTTTCCACCATAGCGCATTGAACTCGTCGAAGAGGCTCTCGTAGTGGCGAAACACTCCGATCACGGTAAAAACCAGTCCGGCGTGTTCGAGCTGGGCGCCCAGCGGCTCCTCGCCGGGGGCGAAGAGTTCCTTCACGACTTCGCTGCCGATGATCATGACGTTGGCGCGATGGTGAAGGTCCTGATCGGAGAAAGCCCGGCCGCGCGCGATCTCGTAGCGGTTCAGCTCGAGGCTGGCATTGGTGGCG
>CAYNUW010000348.1:0-3470 GCA_964400455.1 uncultured Akkermansia sp.
AGGTTCAGGCCTGCCGCCATCACCGCCATGCCGATCTGAAAATGTGAATGATCCGGTGTCGAAACCACCACCCCGTCCAATTCGCGGGCGTGTCGTTCGAGCATGACGCGAAAATCCCGATACCTCGGCACGTCGGGGAAATCTCGATACACCTCGGCCGCGTGTTGGTCGTCCACGTCCGCAAAGGCGATCATACGATGGCGCGTCAGACTGCGCACATTATTCGTTCCCTGACCACCCACGCCCACAAAACCCAGTCGCATCGGCCGACGGGCGTCGGGGCGAACCGGCGTCTCGCCGCGCAGCATGCCGGGTAACAGCCAGGCACCGGCGGTGATTGCGCTCAGCGATTTTAGCGCCGAGCGACGGGTGACGGACTCGTAGGGCAAAGGTGTTTGGCGCATCTAAGAAAACGACGGTAGGTGGGTTAAGCTCGGCGGGACCGCACTTGCTCAGGAGAGTTGAGATTCATCCGGTTGGCCTGGGGGCAAGCCGGGAGTTGCGATAGAAACGAGTAGGGCTCGGTCGTCGCGCCGGGCCCGGCGGATACGGTGACCTTGGCGGGCGGATTAGGGGAGGTTTACGCCATTTTGTAGAACTGTTCCCATTCGGGACGGGGTGGGTGGCCGCCGAGGAGCGTGTTGGCGATGCCGTGGTTGGTGATTTGCCGGGTGGCGGGATCGAAGGTAAGCTTGGCGTTCACCCGTTGGGCGATGATGCCTATGGCCATGGCTTGGCAGAGAGGTCCGGCAACGGCGAACGAGGATCGGCACTCTTCCTGGCCCATGCAGGCGAGAAGGAAGTTTTTGAAGTGATTCGACGGGGAACGGGGCACTTCCGGGAGTTTCAGGTCCTGGGCTTTTTCGCGTTCCAGGATCTGAAGGGTGCTGGCGTGTGAACCGCCCTTAAAGGTAAGGCCTTCGCCGTAGAGAACCTTGCCGGGGGCGTGCGCGCGGGTGTCGAGCGCGCCGGTGGAGGGTGGTGGTATATTGGGGTCGACGATGGCGGAGCCGAAGTTGGCCGGTAACGGGGGCAGATTCTTTTGGCCGTCATACCAAGTGAGATCCACTGGGGGCATGGAGCCGCGGGCGGGGAAACGAAAGTTGAGGGTGCTGGCTTGGGGGAAAATCCAATCGCTGTGGCCCTCGATGAGCACGGGATCCACTTCGGTGGGCAAGCCGAGTTCGAGAAAGCGGTGGGCGGTATCGAAGATATGTGCTCCCCAGTCGCCCAAGGCACCGTTACCGAGGTCATACCAGGACCGCCATTCGCCGTTCACGTAGCCGACATTATAGGGGGTAAGGGGTGCGGTGGAGGTCCAGGAGTCCCAGTCGAGTGTGTCGGTGAGCGATTGGGCGGGGAGTTTGCCCGCAAAGGTTTTCCCGTGCCAGCGGCGCGGGTTGTTCATGAAGGTGGTGATCTTGGTGACGTTTTTGATGATGCCGGCTTCGGTCCAGGCCTTGAACTGGAAATAGTTGGCCTCGGAGTGGCCCTGGTTGCCCATCTGGCAAGCCACCTTGTATTTTTTCTCCGCGGCCATCATGAGTTCGATTTGCCGGAAGCTCTGGCCCATGGGTTTTTCGCAGTAGACATGTTTGCCTTCGGACATGGCGAGCATGGCGATGGGAAAGTGAGAAAAGTCGGGCGTGCCTATGGCGACCGCCTCGATGCTTTTGCCCACTTGGTCAAACATCGGTGTAACGCGGGGCATTTGGGAAGAGATTTATAATCTCCCGGGTTTGTGGAGCCCCCATGTCGCAGTCGCATAAGGCGACGACGTTGATCAGGCCGGTGGCGTTGAGGTCTTTGGCGATCTCTCGTCCGCGGTTTCCGATTCCGCACAGGGCAATGTTCACGCGGCCCGAAGCGCGGACTGGTGCTGAGCCGGTGGTGGAGGCGAGGACGTGTGGCGCGGCGGCGATGGAGGCACCGGCGAGCAGGGCTCCTTTAAGGAAAGAGCGACGGGGTAGCTTGGGGGATGTCATGGAGCGTAGGGGGTGGTTCTTTTCAGCGTTCGCTGATGGGAGATTTGCCCGGGGCCTTTCGCTGGTCCCCCGCGAAAGGCACGCTGGCTTAGGACCGTGGTTTGGTGCGCAACCATCGGTAGATTTCCCGGTTTAGAGTGGGCGAATTTTTATGGTGCGAAAGGAGACGTCGTCGCCGTGGTCTTGGAGCAGGATGTGACCGGAGGGCCATAGGCCGAAGCCTGGGATGGTGTGGTATTTGCTGCGTTTTACCAAGTCCGCGAAAGTGGCGCTGGAGCGATCGTAGTGGAGAACTTGTTGACCGTTTAGCCAGTGTTCGACGCGCGAACCTTTGACCACCAATCTGGCCTGGTTCCACTCACCCATGGGCGCTGGGCGTTTAGTCGTCGCGGCGGTTTGCAGGTCGTAGAGGGAGGCGACCGTGCGATTGCCGTCGCGACCGCCCTTGGCGTCGGGGTGGCGCTCATCGTCAAGAATCTGATATTCGAGGCCGATTGCCGAGCCGACCTGCGCGCGGGCGCCGGTGCCGGTTATGGGATCAAGGTTGGGCTGCACCAAGTATTTGATGCCACTGTTGGCACCGGGGGTGATGCGAAATTCGAGGGTGAGTTCGAATTCAGCGTATTGATCGTGGGTGATGATGTCGCCTCCGGCGGCGGATTCAGCTCCGCCGCTGCGGAGCACGGAGAGCGTGCCGTCTTTGATCTCCCAGCCTCGGCTGGGAAAGTTTTCCGAACGTGGGCTACGCCAGCCTGCGGGGGTTTTTCCGTCCCAGAGGAGTTTCCACCCGGCGGCTTCTTCCTCGGGGCTAAGGGTGTTGGTTTGGGTCAGTTCGGTGATTTTGATGTCGCGCCAGCGAACTTGCGCGCCCGCGAGGGACGCATCGTTGATGGAATGGACTTGGAGGCCGATGAAGCCGCGCAGGGCGGTGGCATCGACGATGGCGGCGCAAGGCGAGCCGTTCAGCCAAGTTTTCAAGGAAGCTCCTCTCGCCTCGATACGAACATGGTTCCAGTCGCCCGGTTTGTAGAGGGCTTGGACGTGGTTGGTATAGGCGGTTTTTTGTTCGCCGTGCGGGAAGAGCCATCCGCGGCGAGCCTCGTCGTAGATGCCGGCGGTCCAGCTGCGCGCGGAGGGATCAATCTCGATTTGGTAGCCGTGAACCCGGCCGGCCGGTATGGCGATGGTTTTGCCTTCCCAGTCAACCGAAGTGGCCGCGTCGTAGGCGTGAGAGCGAATCTGCACGCCGGAGTTTAGCCGAGGATCGATCTTAAATTCGTATTCGAGGATGAAATCGGCGTAGTCTTTATCTGTGGTGAGGAAGCTGTTCGGGGTATTGGCTACGGAGGTGCCGACCACCTCGTTGTTTTCGACGGAGAAGCGGGCGTTGCCGCCTCGTTGAGTCCAGCCGTTCAAGTCCGTGCCGTTGAATAGATAGGTGGCGTTTTGAGCCAAGCATGCCAAGGGGGTGCCGAGGCTGAGCAC
>CAYNUW010000349.1:0-3395 GCA_964400455.1 uncultured Akkermansia sp.
GCATAACGAAGCGGGTCGGGTTTTGAGTTTGGGGACTCGAAGCGACGCCAAAGGTAGGCCGGTTGGAGCGGGACGGAAATTGGGTGTTCACCCACCAGCGCAGATTGTCCGCAGACGCGGTGCGGCGGGGAGCGCTGCGGACGAGACGTAGAAAGCGGAGCGTATTGACCCAACGCGCTGATTTGAAGAGGCTTCGTCGCAACGCGTTGAGGTTTTGTAACGCGTTCCACCCGTGGATCCTCGATCCCTGATGGGGTATTCGAACAAATCATAACTCTCTCCGCTCAGGCGAGGGCGTCGAGCAGGGCGTCGAGCGAGACGGTGGCGAAGCGGGTCGCGTAGTCAGAAACCGCATACGGCAGGATCAGCTCCCGGCCGTGCAGCAGCGCCCCGCAGGAATAAACCACGTTGGGCACGTAGCCCTCGCGCTCATCCTCGGCCGGGGTCAGAAAGGGCTCGCGAAGCCGGCCCAGGACCTTGGTGGGGTCTTCGCGATCTAGAAGAAAGGCGCCGATACAATACTTGCGCATCGCCCCCACCCCATGGCTGATCACCAGCCAGCCTCGCTCCGTCTCAATCGGCGAACCACAGTTGCCGAGCTGCACAAACTCCCACTTGAAGGTCGGCTTCAGGATGAGCGTGGAGCTGCGCCAGAAATGCAGATCCTCCGAAAACATGACGTGGATGTTCTCCCCGTCCTGCCGCGATAACATCACGTAGCGGCCGCCAAGCTGGCGCGGGAACAGCGCCATGCCTTTGTTCTGCACGGCGGCGCCGCCCAGCGTGATGAACTTGAACGCAAAAAAATCTGTGGTCTCCAACAATTGGGGTTGGGTGTTGCGCCCGTCGTAAGCGGTGTAGGTGGCGAAGTAGCTGCGGGTGCCGTCGTCGTGGCTGAAGAGCACGAAACGCGCGTCCTCGATGCCGTTACTCTGGCTGGGCGAACGGGGGAAAAGCACACGTTCGGACATGCGTAAATCGGCGTCGAAGCGCACATGGTAGTTCGAGAGCGCGAGCGAGAGCATGGCCTGGGCGGGCGCGGGGTGGCCGTTGGGCTCGATCACGCCGAGTTGATTCTGCACAAACGCGATGCTGGCGCGCAGTTCAGCGATGGTAAAATCGTCTTTCAGGGTGGCGAGGGTGCGGCGGAAAAACTCCCCCACTAGGCCCTGCTCGGCGAGTTGCTGGTTAAAGCGCGGCTTGGGGTAGAGGACATCGTCCACGACTTTGGGCTCGCTCACGAAACGGGTGGCGGGGTTGAGGGTGATGGTGTTGTCGGCGCCGACCACACCGGTGCGAAAGGTGATGGAGGACACGTGACCTTCGCCGGTGGCGCGCAGGCTGAGCACGAAACGGATCGCGCCCGAGGCCAGGTCGGTCTGGTCGGGGTGCGGCACAATGGAGGGGTTGAATAGTGCCGCTGCCTCCAGCGAGTATTCGTGGGTGAAGTAGGCACCGATCACCAGCCGACGCGCTTCCGTAAGTTCAAGGTCGGTCACGAGGTGGGGGCGCACAAAGGCGAAACGCTCCAGAAAGAGGGCCTGGGCTTTTTGGTGGCGTCCGGCAAACTCGGCCATCACCTGCGCGAGCAGGAGCTCAATCTCGGTTTCCGGCAGGGCGAGCAGGCGCGCGATGATTTTGACAATGCGTTGTTCGTTATCGGGCGTGAAGGGCCGGATCAGCACACGGCTGCGGTCCGGGTTGATGAAGATGGAGGTGCGGTTGACGAAGGGGTTGGCCATGAAAGGGGGAGCGGCAGGAAGCATCTGCGAGCGCTGGGAAAGGCTAGGAAACGCGAGCCGCCATCGGAGGCGTTGCTTGGGCGGTGAGTTCGGGCGCCTCGTGACGCACCAGGTGCAGCTCGGCCAGGGCCGACTGGAAGGCGAGGGAGGACTCGGCGCCCTGGTTCTCGTTGACGCGATCCGCGTGGAGGGCATCGCGACAGCCGCCCGTCCTGGGATCATAGAGCATGAGGCCGAGATCATTGCGGCCGAGGAACCACTCGAAGACGGTCTGCGCGCGCTCCAGCCAGGCAGCCTCGCCGGTGCTGCGGTAGGCGGCGATGCAGGCGGAGACGGTGGCCTGGATTTCGACGGGTTGCTGGTCGAAGCGGGCGCGGGTGCCGTCGCGGTGGCAAAACCCGTCGCAGCCGATCGGCTGGAAGTAGCCGCCCGGTGCGGTCTGCAAGCGTAGCAACCAGCGCAGGGACTCGAGACCGGCGGCGAGCACGGCGGGTTGATGCGTGGCCTGGCCGGAGAGGATCATGGCGTGGGGCAGGCGCGCGTTGTCGTAGGTGGCGTCGTCGGCCAGCCAACGCCAGTCGTCGCGGCTGTGGTCCGTGAAGCGCTTCATCAAGCGCGCGGTCAGCACGGCGCGGGTTTCGAGCGTGTGGTGGTCGCCTGGTTGCCCCCGCAGGTAGGCGTCCAGTCCGAGCAGCACAAAGGCCCACGTGCGGGGATGGGTGAGCTCGGTCGCCACCGCCAGCCCATCGACGAAGAGCTGGCCCGCGAGCAGGCGGCGGCCGCGATCGCGCGCGTGGCCGGCGCAGAGGCCGAGAGCCCAGAGGGCGCGACCATGGGCATCCTCGGAGCCGGGTTCGCCATCCCAGCGGCGGTCGTAGCCCATGAAGTTGCGGAAGCGCCGAGGCGCCGGGTCCCAGGCATGGGCGAGAAATGCGAGGTAGCTGGTGGCGAGGCCGTCTGCCGCCGGAAAGGTCTCGCCTAGCTCGCCCCAGAGCAGGGTGAGGATGAGGGCGCGGGCATTGTCATCCGTGCAGTAGCCGTGGGCGAAGTTTGGCACGGAGAAGCGGGCGTGCTGGAGGATGCCGGTGGAGTCGCTGAGCCGGACGATGTGCTCGGGGCTGACGGCGGGCAGGCGCAAGGGATCCTGGGCGAGGGTGCGGACGAGGAGGGAGCGAACGCGCCTGGCGGCAAACAAGGCGTGGGCGCGGCCCAGGCTGGTGAGGCAGGCGACGGCGACTTCACTCCAGACCATGGCGCGCCCGCACTCGTAGGCCTGGCGTCGCATGGCGTCGCGGCGCGGCGGGTCGCGCAGGAGATTGCGCACGGCGGTGGCGATGGCCCCGGGATCGGCAAAAGGCACCAGGACGCCGCGCCCGTCGGCGAGCAGTTCGGAGGCGTGCCAATAGGGAGTGGAGACGACGGCCTTGCCCGCGCCAAAGGCGTAGGCGAGCGCGCCGGAGACGATCTGCTGCTCGTAGAGATAGGGGGTGATGTAGAGGTCGGCCGCGCCGATGAAGTCCTTCAGCTCCGGCAGGTCCACGTAGCGGTTATAGAAGATGACATGCTGCTCGGCCCCGTTTTTCCGGGCCAGGCGTTCGAGCCCCAGCCGATAGGCCTCGCCTTGTTCGCGCACAAGGTTCGGGTGGGTCGCGC
>CAYNUW010000350.1:0-3368 GCA_964400455.1 uncultured Akkermansia sp.
TGCATTCCATCGCCTTTGCCAACTACTCCGAGGGCTTTAAACCCTTCGAGGAGACGCCGCGACGAGACTTCCTCCAAGCCACCGCCATCTCCGCCTTTTCGTTGGTCGAATTGGCCAACGCCTTCAAACCCCACTTAGCGCCGCGCGCCTCGGTTGTGACCATCGGCATCTCCTCACTCCTCGTCACCCCCGATAACTACGGCTACATGGGCCCGATCAAGGCCGCTCTCGAATCCAGCGTGCGGTTTCTGGCCAAATCTTTCGGCGCCCAAGGCGAAGTCCGCTTCAACGTCGTCGGCGCCGGCCCACTCAAGACCAGCGCCTCGGCCGGCATCCCGGGATATCTGGAGAGTTATCTCTACGCTGAAAAGCTGACCTTCCGCAAACGCAACCTCTCCACCCAAGAGGTCGCCGACCCCGTGCTTTTTTTGCTCAGCGAACGCAGTTCGGGCATCAATGGCACCACCCTCGTCGTGGACGCCGGTCTCGGCTCCAACTACTTCGACAAAGAGGTCATTCGCCTGGCCATGCGCCTGGAGACCAAACCCTCCGCCTAAGCCCTCTTTCCCGCACCCGCCGATGCGTTACCAACACACTTGTATCGAGGCGCTCGCCACCGCGCTGCCCCCCGATATTCTGACCTCGGCCCAGATCGAGGCCCGCCTCGCCCCGCTTTACCAACGTTTGCGCCTGCCCGAGGGGCGACTCGAACTCATGACCGGCATCCGCGAGCGTCGCGTCTGGCCGAACGGCACCCGCCCTTCCGATGCCTCGGCCGCCGCCGGCCGCGCCGCCTTGGCCCGCTCGGGTCTGCGCGCCGAGCAGGTCGAGTTGTTTATTCACGCCGCCGTCTGCCGCGACATGCTCGAACCGGCCACGGCCAGTTTCGCGCATCGTAAAATCGGCCTGCCCCCGAGCGCGCAGATTTTCGACCTCTCCAATGCCTGCCTCGGTTGGCTAAACGCCCTCACCGTCGCCGCCGCCATGATCGAGAGCGGGCAGATCCGCTGCGCCCTCGTGTGCTCCGGCGAAAACGGCGGTCCGCTGGTCGAGCAGACCCTGCGCACCCTGCTCGACGCCCCGCTCGACCGCAACGGCATCAAACCCTACTTCGCCAACCTCACCATCGGCTCCGGCGCGGTGGCCGCCGTGGTCTGCCATGAATCGCTGCTCCCCGCCGGCGCCCGCCCGCGGCGTCTGCTCGGCGGGGTGGCCCGGGCCGCCACCGAACACAGCGAGTTGTGCCAGGGCGACACGCACGGGGCCGACGCTCTCGCCATGCAGACCGATAGCGAGGCCCTGCTGGTGGCGGGCATCCGCTTGGCCCGGGAGACCTGGGACGAGTTCGCCTCAGGGTTCGGCAAAACCTTTGATCGAACGATTTGCCACCAGGTTGGCAGCACGCACCGGCGGAAACTCTACGAGGCGCTGGAACTCGATCTGGCCAAGGACTATTCGACCTTCGAGACCCTCGGCAACACCGGTTCGGTGGCCCTGCCCGCCACGCTCGCCGCCGCCATCGAGGCCGGGGCGGTAAACGATGGCAGCCGCGTAGCCCTGCTCGGCATCGGCAGCGGGCTCAACTGCCTGATGCTCGCCCTCGATTGGTGAAATCGCGCCCCCGCACCCGCCGCCTCCACAAACTTCGCCGCCGCCCATGATCGCCGTGCCCGACTGGCTCCGCCCGCTCTATCCCTTCGCCACCCGCGCGTTTCAAACCGAACTCGGCGCGCGAATGAACTACGTGGACGAACCCGCCGCCGGCACACGCGCCGACGGGGTGGGGCAGGGGAGCGCGGTGCTGCTGGTCCACGGGAATCCCACCTGGTCCTTCTATTACCGCCACGTCATCGCGGCGCTGAGCGCCGCCGGCCGTCGCTGCATCGCGCCCGACCACATCGGCATGGGCCTGTCGGACAAACCGGCCGACTACCCCTACACGCTGGAACGCCGCATCACCGACCTCGCCGATCTCGTCGCTTCGCTCGGCCTGCGTCAGCTCGACCTCGTCGTGCACGATTGGGGCGGCGCCATCGGCTTCGGCCTCGCCGCGCGCCGTCCCGATCTGGTGCGCCGTATCGTGATTTTAAATACGGCTGCCTTTCCCTCCGACCGCATCCCGGCGCGTATCGCCCTGTGCAAAACGCGGTTTCCGGGCACGGCCCTGGTGCGAGGTCTCAATGGCTTCGCCTGGCCGGCCACCTGGATGTCGATGCACCGGCGCGCGCTGACGAGTCTTGAGAAACGCGCCTATCTCCTGCCGCACGGCACCTGGGCGGACCGCGTGGCGGTGGACGCCTTCGTCAAAGACATCCCGCTGCGCGCCGGGCACCCGACTCGCCCGGTGCTGGAAGCCGTGGCCGCCGGCATCGAGCGTTTTCGCGACCGTGAGGTGCTCATCGCCTGGGGCGCGCGCGACTTTTGCTTCACCACGCATTTTTATGACGAGTGGCGACGCCGACTGCCTCAGGCGCAGACGCACCTGCTGGAGGACGTCGGCCACTACATCGCCGACGACGCCCGTGAGCAGGTGGCCCCGTTGGTGGCGAAGTTCCTCGCCGGTTGAATTCCGCTCTCCTTTTTGTGGGGGAAAGGGCCGGCCGCCACCCCTTTTACAGCCGGTCGTAGAGTCCGCCCAGTTCACGCAGGTAGCGCTCGTTGGTGCGTAGCGCGGACCACTGCGCCGCCGTGCAGCGCCACTGCCAGTTGCCTGCCGCCACCCCCGGCGTGTTGAAGCGCGCTTGGGTGCCAAGGCTCAGCAAATCCTGCAAAGGCAGCACCGCGAGCCGCGCCACCGAAGCATAGGCCGCGCGAATGAAATCCCAACCGATCTCGCCGCCCTCGACGCGCAGGTAGCGGCGCACATGGTCCCGGGCCTTGGGGGACGCGCCGGCATACCAGCCCAAGCTGGTATCGTTGTCATGAGTGCCCGGATACACCACGGAGTTCGCGACCAGGTTGTGGGGCAGGTAGAGGTTGTCGGCATCACCGCCAAAGGCGAACTGCAGGATGGTCATGCCGGGCAAGCCGCAGGCGTCGCGCAGCACCCGCACACTCTCAAAAAGATCCCCCAGATCCTCCGCGATCAGCCGCGCGTCGGGCAGGGCGGTCTTTACCGCGCGGAAAAACTCCAGACCCGGCCCCGTGCGCCACTCGCCGGTCCGTGCGGTGGGCGCGGCGGCGGGGATGGCCCAGTAGGTGTCGAAGGCTCGGAAGTGGTCGATGCGGACCACGTCGCAGAGATCAAAATTGGCCCGCAGGCGCTCTATCCACCACGCGTAGCCCCCGTCGGCGTGCGCCGCCCAGTCGTAGAGCGGATTCCCCCAAAGTTGGCCATCCGCCGAGAAATAGTCGGGCGGCACGCCCGC
>CAYNUW010000351.1:0-3358 GCA_964400455.1 uncultured Akkermansia sp.
CCGTGCTCAAGGCCTTCGGCGTAGGCTCCACCTTCGGCTTCTCCAGCCGCCAGGCCTATCTCATCCACGAGGGCAAAGTCGTCTACGCCGACCACAAGGGCTCCACCAAACAACAGGCCGACGACATCCTCGCCTTCCTCGCCGCCAAGAAGTGACCCGCCCCGCGTCGCGCTCAACCCTGCTCGCCCCGGGCCACCCGCCCGGGGTTTTTTCTTGGCCACCCCGCCTCACCCGCAACCACGAAAACCCATTTGCCACCGAGGCCGCAGCCATCGAAGTTCACCCTCTTCAACGTCCATGAGCTCCGCCTCCACCGCGCCCCAGACCACCTCCGCCGTCCCCGTTCCGCCCGACTCCCTGCCCGACGCGGCCGGCCGCTTCGGCGCCTTCGGCGGCTGCTACGTGCCCGAGACGCTCATGACCGCCCTCAAGGAGATCGGCGAGGTCTACGAAACCGCCCGCCACGACCCCGCCTACCTCGACGAGCTCTCCCGCCACCTCAAGGAATTCGCCGGCCGCCCCACCGAACTCTACTTCGCCGAACGCCTCACCGCCCACTGCGGCGGCGCCAAAATCTACCTCAAACGCGAAGACCTGCTCCACACCGGCGCCCATAAAATCAACAACGCCCTCGGCCAGGTCCTCCTCGCCCGCCGCATGGGCAAACCCCGCATCATCGCCGAGACCGGCGCCGGCCAGCACGGCGTGGCCACCGCCGCCGTCTGCGCCAAATTCGGACTTAAATGCCGCGTCTACATGGGCGCGGTCGACATGGAGCGCCAGGCCCTCAACGTGTTCCGCATGCGCCTGATGGGCGCCGAGGTCGTCGGCGTCGAGGCCGGCCAAAAAACCCTCAAGGACGCCGTCAACGAGGCCATGCGCGACTGGGTCACCAACGTCCGCGACACCCACTACATCCTCGGCTCCGCCCTCGGCGCCCACCCCTACCCGATGATGGTCCGCGATTTTCACCGCGTCATCGGCCGCGAGGCCCGCGCCCAGCTGCTCGCACGCGAGGGCCGCCTGCCCGACGAGGTCATCGCCTGCGTCGGCGGCGGCTCCAACGCCATGGGCATCTTCTACGACTTCCTCCGCGACGCGCAGGTCCGCCTCGTCGGCGTCGAGGCCGGCGGCCATGGCATCCGCCGCGGCGAACACGCCGCCCGCTTCGAAGGCGGCAAACTCGGCGTGCTCCAAGGCTGCAAGACCTACATCCTGCAAAACCCCGACGGCCAGATCGAGCTCACCCACTCCGTCTCCGCCGGTCTCGACTACGCCGCCATCGGCCCCGAACACGCCTACTACCGCGACACCGGCCGCATCCGCTACGCCTACGCCTGCGACGACGAGGTGCTCGAAACCTTCCAGCTCCTCTCCCGCCTCGAAGGCATCCTCCCCGCCCTCGAATCCACCCACGCCCTCGTCGAGGGCGTCAAACGCGCCCGCCAGATGCGCCCCGACGAACTCCTGCTCATCAACCTCAGCGGTCGCGGCGACAAGGACGTCAACCAGGTCGGCCGCCTCCTCGGCGTTAAGCTGTTCTGATCTTCGCAGTCCCCGCCCCAACCCCCGCTCGCTTATGAACAGCATGACCGGCTTTGGCCGCGCCTCGGCCGCGCTCGGCGCCGCCACCATCTCGGTGCGCGTCGCCTCCGTGAACCGCAAATCCCTCGACCTCAAAATCTCCCTGCCCGACGCCTGGAGCGAACTCGAAGCCCCCATCGCCGACGAGGTCCGCAAAGTCGCCGCCCGCGGCGCCATCCAGCTCCGCGTCGAACTCGCCGCCGCCAACGGAGCCGGCGAGGCCGACTTCGACGAACCCGCCGCCGCCGCCTGGCTCGCCCGCCTCCGCACCTTCGCCACCGCCCAGGGCCAGGCCTTCCAGCCCGACGCCCAGACCGTCGCCGCCGTCGCCGGCCAGTTCCGCCGCCGCATCGACCCCGCCGCCGCCGCCGACGCCCAGCCCCCCGTGCTCGCCGCCGTGCGCGAAGCCCTCGCCGCCTTCGCCGCCATGCGCGCCGCCGAAGGCGCGGCCCTCCAGCGCGATTTCGACGCCCGCCTCGCCCTCCTGAGTGAACACATCGAAGCCATCGCCACCCGCGCCCCCGAGGTCGTGCGCTCCGCCCGCGAAGGCCTCCTGCGCCGCCTGCGCGAGGCCGGCCTCGATCTCCGCGTGGACGACGAGCGCGTGCTCAAGGAGCTCGCCCTCTTCGCCGACCGCTGCGACATCGCCGAGGAGCTCACCCGCTTCCGCAGCCACCATACCCAGCTTAAAAAATTGCTCTCCAGCCCGGGCGAAATCGGCCGCAAAGCCGAATTCATCCTCCAAGAGATGGGCCGCGAGGTGAATACGACCGGCGCCAAAGCCAACGACTACGAAATCGCCCGCCGCGTCATCGAACTCAAAAACGAACTCGAACGCATCAAAGAACAAATCGCCAACGTCGAGTAATGGGCGCTTTGCCCCTCGCATCCACCGCGCAACGCCAAGTCCAGAAGCCATGCCTCAAGGCCTTGCAAGTGGCCGCCCCGGGTAGCCCGTTACGGGAGCATTTCTTTAGGCCTTCGATTACGATCCTCTTGGACAAGTCATCGACGCCACCAAACAATACAACACCGCCACTTCCGGGCCGGCGGTTTGGAATGACTTACCCGGCTACTCCTTCGACTTCGATTACGACGACATCGGTAATCGCACCAGGGCCACGGTCAACGGTCGCGATGCGAACTACACCCGCGACTCGCTCAACCGCTACATCGCCCGAGGAACCCCGCTTACCGACGATGTTCGGGGTAGCGCCGCGACCAACGCCACAGTCGTGGTGAACGACCAACTCGCCAACCGCACCGGGGAAGATTTTTATTTGCCCATCCCCGTTTCCGGGGCCAAAGTTAATCCCGTGAAAATCCAAGCGGTCACGATCTCCCCCGAACAGGTGGCGACCGAGAATAGATCCGTCATGGTCCCCACCGTGCCCGAATCTTTCACTTACGACCTCGACGGCAATCTGATCCGCGACGGCCTTTGGGACTACCAATGGGATGGTGACGAAGCGCGGCAGCGCGAAGATGGCGAGCCAACGGCGCGCCCGCAGGGATGGCTTGACCGGGCGCCCTCGGGGCGGGAGAGCCAGCAAAACCGCTTAGCCGTCCAAGAGCTAAGGTCTGACATTTCCGCCCTGCAATGGGTTCGGATTTCCTACACCTACGACTATCAAAGTCGTCGGGTGCGGAAGCTAGTCCAGAACCGCACCACGCCCGGTGGCGCACTTACCACCGTCTCCGACACCCGTTATCTTTACGACGGTTGGAACCTAGTCGCGGAGTATGCCTTCAGCGGCACCTCCACCTTTACCCT
>CAYNUW010000352.1:0-3314 GCA_964400455.1 uncultured Akkermansia sp.
CGGCCAAACGCCCCGCCGGCCGCCCCTTTTTCCAGCCGCCCAAAAACAAACTCCGCCGCGACGGCCGCTGAGACCTTTGCCACTCCCCGCCTTTTGCCTTTGCGGCGGGCCGGCTTTGCGCCTTTCGATCCCTCCTTCATGTCTTCCGGTATCGTATATCTCGTCGGCGCTGGCGCCGGCGACCTTGGCCTCTTCACCCTCCGCGCCCGCGAGCTCATCGCCGGCGCGGACGTCCTCGTCTACGACTACCTCGTCCACCCCGAGGCCGTGAAATGGGCTCGCCCGGAATGCGAGATTCTCTACGTCGGCAAACAGGCCGGCTGCCATACCGTGCCCCAGGACGAGATCGAGGCCCTGCTCGTCCGCCACGCCCAGGCCGGCCGCAAGGTCGTGCGCCTCAAGGGCGGCGACCCCTACATTTTTGGCCGCGGCGGCGAAGAGGCCCGCACCCTCGCCGCCGCCGGCGTGCCCTTCGAGGTCGTGCCCGGCGTCACCGCCGCCCTCGCCGCCGGAGCCTACGCCGGCATCCCGCTCACCCTGCGCAACGTCTCCACCTCGCTCGTCCTGCTCACCGGTCACGAGGACCCCACCAAGGCCGGCGCCCAGGTCGACTGGCGCTCCTTCGGCGCGCTGCGCCACACCACCCTCGCCATCTACATGGGCATGGGGCGCCTCGCCTACATCCTCGACGAGCTCCAGGCCGGCGGCCTCGCCCCGGACACCCCCGCCGCCGTCGTCCAGTGGGCCTCGCTCGGTCGCCAGCGCAGTGTCACCGGCACCGTTGCCGATCTGGCCGCCCGCGTCGCCACCGCCGGCCTCGCCGCCCCCGCCATCATCTTTGTCGGCGAGGTCGTGCGCGACCACGAGGCCATCGACTGGTTCGAACACCTCCCCCTCTTCGGCCGCCGCGTCGCCATCACCCGCACCCGCGATCAAAACAGCGAGCTGCGCGAAAAACTCGAGACCCTCGGCGCCGAGGTCCTGGAACTCCCCCTCATCACCATCGCCAAGGACGTGGACAAACACGGCCTGGTCGAGATCCTCACCGAACTCGGCACCTACGACTGGATCGTCTTCACCAGCGCCAACGGCGTCCGTTACTTCTTCGAGGAGTTTCTCAAAGGCTTTAAGGACATCCGCGCCCTCGGCCTGCTCCGCTTCGCCTGCATCGGCCGCGCCACCGCCCGCGAAATCGAGCGCCACCACATCCGCGTCGAGTGCATGCCGGACACCGCCACCGGCGCCTCCCTCGCCGACGCCCTCATCGAAACCGGCAGCCTCGACAGCGCCAAGGTCATCGTCGTCACCGGCAACCTCAACCGCGACAAACTCGTCAAAAAGCTCGAAGCCGCCCGCGCCATCGTCGACCGGCTCCCCCTCTACCGCACCGAAAAGACCGACCTCTCGGCCGATCCCGTCGCCGACGACTTCCGCCGCCGCGGGGCCGACGCCATTCTCTTTGCCAGCTCCTCCGCCGCCGACAGTTACCACGCCCAGGCGGAGCACCTCACCCTCGCCCCCGAGGCCCGCCGCCCGTTGGTCGGCAGCATCGGCGAACAGACCACCGAGTCGCTCCAGAGTCACGGCCTGCCGCCCGATTTTGTCGCCCCCCGCCCCAGTCTCGACGCCCTCGTGGCCGAGCTCGTCCGCCGCCTGCCCTCCCGGCCGGCCTGAGTTCGTGCCCCCGTTTGGGTTCTTACCCCACCATGAGCCTGCTCATCCGCCGCGCCCGCGTTCTCACCCTCGCCCCGGCCTCCCCGCCCGATACCGCGGTCGCCGCCGGCCACCCGCTCACCCGTCCCCGGCGTGGAGCCGCCCTGCGTGACCTCGGCATCCTCCCGCGGGGCGACGTGCTGATCCAGGGAGACAAGATCGCCGCCGTCGCGCCCGAGCTGCCCGTCCCCCCGGACACTGAAGTCATCGACGCCGACGGCCGCGTGCTGATGCCCGGCTTCGTGGACTGCCACACCCACGCCTGCCACCTCGGCGATGCCCTCGCCGATTGGGAAAAAGAACTCGCCGGCACCCCTCGCGCCGACATCGAAAAAGCCGGCGGTGGCCTGCCCGCCGCCGTTCGCGCCGTTCGCGCCGCCACCCGTAAACAAGTCACCGCCGCCCTCCGCCCGCGCCTCGACGCCGCGCTCCGCGCCGGCACCACCACCCTTGAGGTCAAAAGCGGTCTCGGCCTCACCTCCGAACAAGAACGCAAAATTCTGGGCGCCATCCAGCGCGCGGCCACCGAGTGGACGGGCACCCTCGTCCCCACCGCCCTGCTCGGCCACGCCATCGACGGGGACACTGCCGTCTTTACCCGCCACATCGTCCGCGAAGTCCTGCCCGAAGTCTGGCACGAATTCCCCGGGCTCGCGGTGGACGCGCGTTGCGCCGCCGACGCCTGGCCGGTCGAGGCCTGCGTGCGCCTGCTCGACCGCGCCCGGAAACACGGCCTGCCCATCCGCGTCACCGCCGACCAACACGCCGCCACCGGCATGGTGCCCGAAGCCCTCAACCTCTTCGCCCGCAGCATCGACCACCTCGAACACGCCAACCGCGCGGACCTGCAGGCCCTCGCCGCCAGCGATACCTTTGCCGTCATGCTGCCCGGCTCCAGCTTCCACACCGGCAACCGCTACGCCCGCGCCGGCGCCTTCGTCGACAGCGGCGGTCTGCTCGCGCTGGCCAGCGACTACGGCCCCCACACCGCGCCCTCGCCCTCGCTCGCCTTCGCCATCGCCCTGGCCGTGCGGCAGGCCGGCCTGACCGTGGCCGAGGCCATCGTCGCCTCCACCGTCAATCCAGCGACCTTGCTCGGCTTCACCGACCGCGGCGTCATCGCCCCCGGCCTGCGCGCCGATCTGGTGCTCCTGCGCCACACCGATGAACGCCAGCTTGCCCACGAATACGGCGACAACCCGGTCCACCGCGTCATCTGCGCCGGTCGCCTCGTCAGCGGACAGTAGGACAAACGATTAAAGGTAGATTAACTCAGCTTACCAGACGTGAAGCCCGTTTATCTCTAACAGGCAAATCTTGAGGAGCGCCCGGTCCTCACGCCTTTACAACCTTCCGCGAGCCATCCGGATCGAATGGTTCTTTTGACTGCGAAGGGCGCTTAGAGGCGTGGATGGCTGACTATCATTTAGGCAAAAATCGATATTATATGCCTGTCCCTAATCTTGGCTCTAATTTTGGCTCCGCCGACGGCCCTCCCAGCGCCGCGACGCGACGCACGATGTCGGCTTTGGTCAGCTTCACAAAAGGCCACAGCAGCTCCACCCGGTGCCAATCGGCCAGACCGATGGCGTGGCGCATGG
>CAYNUW010000353.1:0-3281 GCA_964400455.1 uncultured Akkermansia sp.
CGACCGACACCGGGGCGCGCCCGGTGATCCAGCCAGTCGAAGCATTCACGCTCACACCCGCCGGCAACCCCTCGACCGCGAAGGTCAGCGGACGCACCCCGGAGGCCGATAACCGATGGCGCAGCGGCTTGCCCGGCCTGACCCCGAAGATGCGTGCGCCGGTCAATCGGGGCGCTGCCGGTGGCTTCGGAGTGAGTATCTCCCTGCCGCTAATCCTCGCGTCATACCCCGCGGTCCCACCCGGTTGGCTCGACTCCACTTTGATTTCCTTCGCGTGCATACTCACCAATTCTCAACCGGTCCCTTCGGCACCGGTATTGCATCGCGCAGGAAAACCGGGTCGTCCGGGTCGCGCATAAAAGACGCCACCAAGGGGTCGGGCGCAAAACGTGGCAAAAGCTCGCCGTCTTCGCCGCAAAAGCGCGCCCGCCA
Organism: uncultured Akkermansia sp.; assembly: GCA_964400455.1. GTDB lineage: Bacteria > Verrucomicrobiota > Verrucomicrobiia > Opitutales > Opitutaceae > IMCC26134_A. The sequence continues at coordinate 433 of CAYNUW010000353.1, forward strand.
CTCCACGTAATCCGCTAGCGCACGCTCAAAATCCTCACGCGTGCGAATGGTAATCATCGCCTGCTTGAAAGGCTTGGAAGGCCCAAAGCGGCGCGCATACCAAGGCGCCACTTTTCGAAACAACCGCGCACCGTGCTCCTCTCCATAAAACTCGATGTAACGCTCGAAATGCACCCGTAAAACCCGCACCCGCTCCTCAAAGGTCGGCTCGGGTAACAGCACCCCCGTGCGCAACAAATGATCGGTGCGTTTAAAGATCCACGGATCATAAAAAGCGCCGCGCCCCACACTCACCCCTGCGCAACCCGTCTCCTGCAACATATGCCGTGCTGCCTCCGGAGTGGTCACGTCACCGTTTCCAATCACCGGCAACCCCGGCACGGCCTCCACCACCGCACGGATACCGGCCAGGTTTACCTGCCCGGCAAAGCCCTGCGCCCGCGTTCGACCATGCACAAACACCGCCGTCACCCCGACCTCCGCCAAGGCGCGCGCCAGATCCGGCGCGGTCAAGTTGTCCTCATCCCACCCCAATCGCATCTTGGCTGTCACCGGCACCCGCACCGCATCCACCATGCCGCGCACCAGCGCCGCCGTCTTGCCCAGCTCCGTCATCATCGCCGAGCCGCCGCCGATCTTGACCACTTTTTTCACCGGGCACCCCATGTTGATATCGATCGCCTGTGCGCCCAACTCCTGGGCGATCACCGCCGCATCGCGCATTTCCTCCGGCACCGCCCCGAACAACTGCACCGCCCACGGCCGATCCCCCGGCGCGGTGGCCACCAGTTTCAGCGCCGTCGGATTACGCTCAATCAAGGACCGCGCGTTCACCAAATCCGTGGTCGCCAAACCCAGCCCGCCCAGCTCACGCACGGTCAACCGCATCGGCAGGTTGGTGTATCCAGCCAATGGTGACAAAAAAAGGTTGGAGCAGAGCTCAAGTGAACCGATGCGCATGGATATTTTCAGAAGACCATCCCAGCGTGACGACCACGCTCCCAAAATCGAGGCCGCGCTTGAGCCTGTAGCGCTGAAATAGCTCGAAGCCCCATCCCCCACCCAACCTCGATCACGCCCCCCCAGACCTTTTTACCAAAGATTACACAGATACGAACCGGATTTAAAACCGCCGAAGCCTACAACAGTTCGGAAGGCTTCCCCATCCGGCATTTATCTGTGCCATCTGCGGTTAAAAAACGCCCCCCACATCCGCGTTCCTCCGGGCGGCGGTATCGCCAAATCCAAGTCTAAATCACCGGCTCTGCCCGGGTCTGACGCAGGCGATTCTGCAACTTTTCCACCACTCCGTGCCGTGCCGGCAGATAGAGATAGGCATCGGATTCCAACTGCTCGATTAAATTGCGCATAAATACCACCGAGGGCTTCCGCGTCTGCGGCAAACGCTCGACGAGGTCGAGCGAGCGGTCCAGTTGCCCGGCTGCCAGTTGAATCTCCAGCAGCTCGATCAACGCAGGTTGATGGGAAGCATCCATCTTGAGCGCACGCTCCAACATTTTAACCGCCGCCCCCTCATCACCCGCACGACGCGCCTGTTTCGCCAACGAGGTCAGACTCGGTGCCGAAACCAGGTTCGAGTCCAGCATCCTCGCCAACAGTCCCTGCCCTTCCGTAACCTTGCCCAACCCGATCTGAGCAATGCCCTGCATGGCGGTAAGCGTGAGTCGCTGGGATTGGTTCCAGCCCAAGTCAGCCGCCAAGGCCTCCGCCGCCCGACGATCCGCGTCCCCGTAGGTTTTTAACGCCAACTCAGCCTCGATCGCGAGAAGCCGCGTATTACGAGCCGCCTCCGAGCCGAGCGGACACAGGTCCACGATTCGCCAAGCCAGACTCGCCGCACCCGTTCGCGAAGCCCAGATCGCCAGACGCGTAAGCGCCGTAGTATCGAGCGCAAACTGCCGCAGGTAGTCGTCTATCGCCTGATTCTGCCGCTCCACTTCCCCCGCCTCCGCGCAGATCGATATAAAGTCGAGATAAGCATCAGGATCGTTCGGACGCGCCACACTTCGACTCAGCGCCAAACGACGCGCCTCATCTACGCGTTCACTTTGGCGTAGATACAACAGCAACGTTCGGTAAACTTCACTATCTTGAGGAACGCGCGTATGTAACGCGCGGAGTAAAGCCAACGCCGTCTCGGGGGTTCCCGTTTCCCAAGCGACACGCGCTTCGATGAATTTTGCCTCCACCGCATCGGTGAGTCCGCCCGTCTCGATGGCTGCGGGAATCTGATCGAAGCGGTCACGGTTAAACAAAGCATAGAGTCGAGCCACCGACAACATACGGCGGGTTTGGGCAGGGAGCGTGTCGTTTTTCAGCAAACTATCCGCCGCCTCCACCACCGCCTCATCCGCTTGCTGGCTAAACAAGGTAGTAATCACCGTCCTTAGGTAGGTATCCTGATCGGAATGAAAGGGCAGACCTTCCAACAAAACTCCACGGGCCAGTTCGGGACGCCCGGCCATCAGGTAAATCTGCGCCAAGTAGCGTCGGGCTTCTTCGTGACTTGGATCATGGGGCAACCCTTGGCGTAGGAGTCCGAAAGCGGTATGCCATTGATTTTGCTTCGCCGCTTCAATGCCCAACTCGATCCAAAACTTACCTTTGCTTTCTCGGTAATCTTTAAGGGTGAAGGGCAAACCGATGATATGCGAAAACTTCACCGTGGTATGCCCCGAGCGGTATTTGACAAAAAAGAACAAACTGATCACCGCGATGAGCCAAAGCGCAAAAAGACCGGAAAGAGTATACGCCAACAAAACTTTCCAACGGATAAACAAGGCTCCGTCCGAGTTGTGTTTCCCCCAGATCCCCGGAAAGCGACCCGG
>CAYNUW010000354.1:0-3221 GCA_964400455.1 uncultured Akkermansia sp.
GCCGGCCGGCCCGCCCCCGCGCTCGCCGGTCTGGTGTTGGTCAGTCCGGTTTGCTGCGCGGAGGATATCCTCGCCCCCGGCGAGCCCCGCCCCACCACCCTGCTGGGCCGCGCCCTCGCCCCGCTGCTCTCCGCCCGGCAGCCGGCCCAGGCCGACGCCGCGGTGGAGCGCGCCCGCGCCATTTTTGCCCGCATGTTCGAGGCCGGCGCGCAAAACAAGGCCGCCCTCGCCACCCTGCTCACCGCCGCCGAACTCGCCGAGCTGCGCGAGGGTGTGCGCCGCACCATCGCCGACATCACCGCCGCCGGCGCCATGGCCCGGGTCGGAGCTCTGGCCGACATGGCCTGCCCGTCCACCTACCTCACCCCCGAGCTGCTGCCCCTCAACCACGCTCCCGCCCTCATCCTTTACGCCGAGAAAGAGGGGGCGGTGCTCAGCGCCGCTTCCCCCGCCCGCGCCGCCCTCGAACGCTCGTGCCGCGCCTTTTTCCCCGCCGGCCGCGTCGCGGTCGTGGCCAACCGCCGCGGCAACCCCGTGCAACACGCGTCCCTCGTTTTTCACCTGGAGGACTTTCTGCCCCACTTCGGTCGGTTCTACCGCAGCCTGCCGAAGGTCGCCCGCCCGCCCGCCCGTTTGGCTGCATGAACGCGGCCGCCCCCGCCTCGCCTTCGCCGTCAGCTGAGGGACAAACCCCGGCTGGCAACGCGTTTTCAGTATCGTCTTGTCCCGGGGAGCCACCACGCTCGGGCGAGACTTCCCGCATGTTGCACCCGCCCCAGTCGTTGCTTGCGCCCGGCGCCCGCCTGCTTGCCGCCTGGCGGCGCCATCGTCTCGCCCTGCCGGGTCACGACCTCCGCGCCCAGCATCGCGCCGCCGCCGAACGCATCGCCGATCTCGCCGCCACCGCCTACGGACGCGCCCATCGCATCTCGCCGACCATGACCGAGACCGCCTGGCGGGAGACCGTGCCGCTGCGCGCCTACGAGGGCTTCGCCGCTTATGTCGAGCGCATGAGGGCCGGCGAAGCCGACGTGCTCCACCCCGGCCGCTGCCGCTACTTTGCCGTCTCCTCCGGCACCACCGCCGGCCGCACCAAATACCTGCCGGTCACGGACGCCATGATCCGGCACTTCCGCTCCACCGGACTCGACTCCCTGCTGTTTTTCGCCGCCCGGACCGGCGACGCTTCGCTCTTTGGCGGCAAACACCTTTTCCTCGGCGGCGCCACTCGCCTGGCCCCGTTGCCCGAGGCTCCGCCCGCACAACCCGCCTACGCCGGCGACCTCAGCGGCATCACCGCCCTGCACCTGCCGGGCTGGGTGGAAAAACACCTCTACGAACCCGGTGCCGATATCGCCCGCATGGATGACTGGCCGGCCAAGATCGAGGCCATCGCCCGCCGTTGTGTGGACCGCGACATTCGTATGGTGGCCGGCATCCCTTCCTGGGTGCTCATCCTCGCCGCCGCCGTGCTCGACGAGCACGCCCGCCGCACGGGGGTGCGCGCCCGCACCCTGCGCGAGGTCTGGCCGAACTTTCAATGCCTTGTCCACGGCGGCGTGCCCATCGGCCCCTTCGCCGACGAGCTGCACGCGGTGTGCGGCGCCGGGGTAACGTTTCATGAGGTCTACCCGGCCTCTGAAGGGTTCATCGCCATCCAGGACTCCCGCCCCGAACACGGTCTGCGGCTGCTGGCCGACGCCGGCATCTACTACGAATTTTTGCCCCTGGCCGACTACGACGAGACCCGACTCGACAGCCTCGGCCCCAAGGCCGTGCCCCTGGCGGAGGTTCGCCCCGGGGTGGACTATGTGTTGGTCATGACCACGCCGGCCGGTCTTACCCGCTACATCATCGGCGACGTGGTGCGGTTTGTGTCCACCCGCCCGCATCGCCTGGTTTACGCCGGCCGCACCCGCCTGCAATTGAGCGCCTTTGGGGAACACGTGATCGAAAAAGAGCTCACTGATGCGCTCACCACGGTGTGTCACCGGCACCACTGGCAGGTTGTTAATTTTCACGTTTCTCCGGTGTTTGTGAACTCCATGACCGGTCAAAAACGCGGCCACCACGAGTGGTGGATCGAGCTGCGACCCGGCTCGGCCGACACCCCCACCGGCCCGCTGCTGGCGGAGGAGCTCGACGCCGAGCTGCAACGTCTCAACGACGACTACGAAGCCAAACGCAAAGGCGGCGGCCTGACCGCCCCGACCGTGCGCCTAGTGATGCCGGGGGTGTTTGAGCAATGGCAACGCGCCGCCGGCAAATGGGGAGGCCAGAACAAGATGCCTCGCTGCCGGAGTGACCGTCAGATCGCGGACGAGCTGGCCCAGCTGACCCGGTTCCACGACGCGGGCTGAGTGCGTGTGCCGGGTGGCGGGCGGGTGTGGTCGGGTGCGCGGGGTTCGGGAGATTTGGTTGGAGCGCATGCTGGCGTGCGGTCGCGGGGCGGCGTTTCGATTTGTCGCGCTGAGTGAAATCGCGAGCCGCGTGGCTGCGTGCGGGGTGGTAAAAATAGCTTTTACCTGAACGTCACCCCTGCGGGTTGCGGAGGGTGGTTGGCGTGGGGTTTGCTAGGGTTCTCGAAGTAATTTATGAAAACAACAACGATTCGACTATTCGGCCTTGTGATTGTGTCCTCTTTCTGTGCTGCCGCACTCGACGCGCAGATAGTCACATATAATTTTACGGGTGCCGCAGGTAATCAAGCTACACAACCCACTGCTAGCGTGGCGGCAAATGTGACTGCTTCAGTACTCTCGAGAGGTTCTGGTGTAACAGCAAATAGTGCAGGAAGCTCTATTAGTTCTAACGGATGGACAACGGCGGCTTCAATTGACGTAAACGACTATTATGAATTTTCCATCACGCCGGCGAGTGGTTATCGGATCGATGTTGGAACTTTGTCTTTCGCGGAAAGGCGGTCTAATACCGGGATACGTAATTGGGAGATAAGAACCAGTTTGAACTCCTTTTCAACAGTTGTGGGTTCAGCATCTGTTCCGGACAACGATTTGACTAGAAATCAAAGCGTGATTTTCGGAGACGCCTACAATTCTATCTCATCAACCCTCACTATACGTATTTACGGATTTGCTGCTGAGGCTGGGACGGGAACTTGGCGCCTGGCAAACAACACCGATACGTCAAATATGCAACTTACTGGTACTGTCTCCGCCATCCCCGAGCCCTCAACCTTCGCCGCCTTGCTCGGTTTGACT
>CAYNUW010000355.1:0-3212 GCA_964400455.1 uncultured Akkermansia sp.
ATGCTGAGGAGTTCCTTGACCATGGCAACAAGGTGAAACTGCGGCTGAAGTTTCGCGGCCGCGAACTCGCGCACACCGAGATTGGCTTCAACGTGATCAAACGCGCCTTGACCGAGTTGGCCGGCATGGGCCACGCCGACTCCGAGCCCCGCCTCATGGGCAAACAGATCAACGTGATGATGACCCCCTTCCCCGCGAACAAACGGAAGCGCAAATACACCCTCGCGCCGAACGAACACGCCGTGGACGACGCAGGCTCGGACGCGGACGATCGCGACGACGAATCCTGACCCCGGCACGGCCCCGCACCTCGTGCCGTTCCCGAATCGCCGAGTCTTGGCCGGTCCCACCCGGTTCATCTTCACAGCCTGCTTCGCCGCCTACTTCGCGGTCACCATCGTCCAGGCCTCGGCACGTCGACCCGACGCCCCCCCTCCCGCGCCCGCCGCACCGGGCGCGTCCGAACACGGCCAAATCGATGTCGATGGCCGCACGCGTGTGGCGGCCAAACCTTGGTTCACGAGCCTCGGCTACACGCCCGTCAAGGACGACGCCGACGAGGCGGTGCGTCTGACTCTGCGCGGCCCCGAGGGCCGCATCGTGTTGCGGGCGGACAGCCGCGAGATCGAGTTCGCCGGGCGCCGGGTTTTTCTCGGCGATGCGATTTTGGCGCGAGCCGGCACACTCTACCTGTCGCGCATCGATGCGGAACGTGCGCTGCTGCCGCTTTTGCGGCCGGATCGTCTGCCTGCACGCCCACCCGTCCGCACCGTGGTCCTCGATGCCGGCCACGGCGGTCAAGATTCAGGCACGGTCAACACCACGCTCCGCCTCCAAGAAAAAAACTTCGCCCTCGATGTGGCCTTGCGCCTGCGCCGGCAGCTGGCCGACACGGGATGGCAGGTGGTGATGACCCGCGAGGAAGATCGCTTCGTGCCTTTGCGCGAACGCGCGGAGATCGCCAACCGGGCGGACGCCGACGTCTTGGTCAGCATCCATTTTAACGCGGTGGCGGGCAACGCCGCCGTGCGCGGCACCGAGACCTTCGTGCTGACCCCTCGCCACCAACGCTCGACCTCGTCGGCGGTCTCCTCGCCCGAGGACGACGCGGAACAGCCGGGCAACGCCCACGACCACTGGAGCCAAGTGCTGGGATGGCAGCTCCACCGCAGGCTGTTGAACAAACTGGGCACGGACGATCGTGGCCTGAAACGGGCCCGCTTCGCCGTTCTGCGCTACGCGGACTGCCCGGCGGTCTTGGTGGAGGCCGGCTACCTCTCCAACGACAGCGAAGCGCGGCGTATCGCCGACGCGAACTTCCGTGGCGACATCGCCGAAGCCCTGGCGGCGGGCCTGCAAGCCTACGCGGCGATACTGGACACGCCCCGTTCCGACCCGTCGAGACCTTGATCCCGCCAGGGACCCGAATGCGGCGCTTGAGTCAGCGACGTATCACCGCCCGTCGTTGCGGACTGGAGCTCAGCCGATACGGGATCAGGTGTTTGCGCAGCTGAGCAGCGGGGGGAAAGGGCGAGCGCATTTCGATGCGGACCGAGCGGAGGAAGAAGCGAAGCGGCGATGGCGTAGCCCGGAACCGACGGTCTACGGCGAGCCCGCGGGGCTCGCCCTGCTCGGAGAATGCTTCAAGCCAAGCGCCCCAGGGAAAAGCGCCGCCACAGACCTTTTTTGTCACGCGCCGGCCGCGCCTAAACATACCGCCGAACCGTCTTTGATCAACGATGCGCGCAGTGCCGATGCTTTCCCCGGAAGGCGCGCCCAGCATGGTCCCAGCCCGTTGTTTCGTGCTCGCGTCGCGCCCCTTCAACTAAGCCGCGCCGCGAGATCTTTCTCTACCAAAATGCCCCCTCGCCCGATCCTCTGCTTTGGTCAAATTCTTTGGGACTTCCTGCCGGAAGGCATCTTCCTGGGAGGCGCTCCCGCCAACGTCGCCTACCACCTTGCCCGGCAAGGCCAGGATGCCCGCTTGGTGTCGGCCGTGGGCCGTGATGCTCTCGGCGATGAAATCCTGCGTCGTCTTGGCTCTTGGCGTTTAGACACCCGGCTGATCGCCCGGCTCGGGGATGCGGCGACCGGCAGCGCGGTCGCCACCGTCTCGCCCTCGGGTGACGCCAGCTACATGATCACCGCTGAAGTCGCGTGGGACCGCATACCGGCGGAGCCGCGCGCGCTGGAAATCGCCGCCAATGCGGCCGCGCTTGTCTTCGGAAGCCTGGCCCAGCGCTCGGCCTTCAATCAGGCCTCCTTGCAACGGTTCCTCGACGCGTTGCCCGCCGATGCCCTTCGCGTGTTCGACGTGAATCTGCGCGCCCCACACGACGATCTCGCTGTCGTGCGCCGACTCGCTTCGCGCACGAACCTGCTGAAACTAAACGCCGAGGAAGCGGTGCGGTTGTCCGAAGTAGACGACGCCGACGACCTTTCCCCGGAGGTCATCGAGCGCGCCGCCCGCGCGCTCCACACCCGTCACGCCTGCCCCCTGGTCGTGGTCACGGGCGGCGCCCTCGGCGCGGGCCTGTTGCGCGCGGGCGAGTCCTGGACTTGGGAACCGGCCAGGCCGGTCATCGTCGCCGACACAGTGGGAGCGGGCGACGGCTTCCTCGCCTGTTTCCTCGCGAACCTTCTCACCGGCCCAGTCTCCGACGCCACACTGCTGGCCAGGGCCTGCCGGCACGGCGAATGGATCGCGTCCAACCGCGGGGCCACACCCAGCTACGCCAGTTTAAAACCCGAGCCGGCCGCCACAGTGGAAGCATGAGCCCGGCGGACCCAGGCTGGTCAACCACGCGCGCGCACTCGCCGCCGCCTCCTCCACTTGCCCCGAGGCGATCCAACGGTCGAAGATCCCCGATTTGGCGGACCTGGGCGAAGGCCCGGGTCTCTTGTCTCATCCCTCACGATCCAAACCTACGGACCTTGTAAATCACGTTTCATGGCTCGATGCGCGCGGCACAGGCTAGCCGCTGACTACGTCACACTCCCCACCGGCCTGGCGACGGAACAAAAGGGGGCGCCGAAACCAGTGGGACAGGCTGGATAGCCCGACCTTAGTGCAATCTTCGACAACATCTTAGATTCCTTTTTTCTAAACACGTAAAAGTCCTTTTGTTTTCGGGCGGACGACTTGAAAACGCCGATCCGTCCGTAAACCAAGCAACATGCAGGCCCAACCTCATTCACTCGGCCTGTCTCGC
>CAYNUW010000356.1:0-3189 GCA_964400455.1 uncultured Akkermansia sp.
TGGGCCTGATTTGAGCCCCGAAAACGCTTCGAACGAGAACCGCGCCAGCTGCTGCTCGATCCCAAAACCGAGTAGATTTTTCGTCTGCGCGGAACGCCTTTTGCTAGTTACTATCTTCGGGCAACGGGTATGGTGAGCCCAAATCCAAACCCTCGCCCATACGACACACCCGGATCACAACAACCTTAGTTCCCTCATTCCAAAATCCGGGTGCAAAAACCCAACCCTCGTCTGCCCCGCATCCAAACACCAACTACGGTCCTTCCGACGCACCATGTCGGAGCGGGTGTGCCCCACCGCTTGGGCGAATGGCAGATCATCCACGAACTCGGTATCCCAATCTAACCACAGCGGTCCTCCCACCGGCGCATCCACACCACCCCGGCCGGGCCCGGCTGAAAAGAGCGGATGTTCTTGATCGGTCCTTACCCAACGCCTCCAAGCCCGGTCGCTGGCCTCGACGAATGCTTTCGCCTGATCGTGCGCATCCGAAGAAACCGCCCAGGGCCAATGCCGTCGCGCCACTCCCGCATGGGTCAGCAACGTGTCGTGGCAAAACGCCGCCAAACCCCAACTCTCCAAAAAGGCTTCCGGCCACAGGTCCAACAAAGCCGCGTAACCCGGCGCAGCTGGCAAGGCCGCATCCAACTCGGCAACCGCTTTCGTATCCCCCTCCGTCTCCCGCTGACGCCGAAAACGAGCCACCCGCAAGGCATCGAAATCATGATTCCCGACCAGCACCATGCATCCGTCCCCGCGCAACCGACACAGCTCCACCAAGGTCTGGGCCGTCGCCCGCAAAGCGGCTGCGCCCGCCCACTTGGGGTTGGCGCCATCTACAAAATCGCCCAGAAAACACAAACGAGCCCCCTCCACGTCCGCACGGTTTACCGCCGTTTCAAGAAAATCCAGGTTTTGATGCACGTCCGGCACCACCAGCACCGGCTGGTAAAGGGAGAGGTAAAAGTAGTCCACAAACAGGAGCGATTTGTTCGATGTTAAGATTTAGATCTGCAACGGAGCAGGCTACGCTTTCGCACGGACGCCGGACCCACGTTACAGACCGGTGGCAAGCAATACGCCGCGACCCTTTTGGCAATCACGTCTTCTTCCTGGCTGCGTTTGGTTTTGTAGCGGTCCTAAAATCTTCGGCCGGGGCTGCGCGCGCCGGAGAATTCAAGACCTCCTTTTGATCCGCGGTGACGCGACCGGCCCTCCTTTGACGCCTTCTCCCGTCGTTGGCACACCGAACCGGCACGGCGAAGACGCGATTTCGCATTCGCACTCCTCCTCCCTTCTGGTAGTTTCATCCGGTGCAGCCGCTCGCTGAAATCACCCTCGATCCAGTGGTGACCGACGTCGTGACCACCAGCCTGTGGTCCCTTCTGTTGGCCGTTGCAGGCGTGCTCCTTGCCCTCTTCGCCCTCGCCCGCCTCTTCGGCGAACGCCGAGCCCCGGCCAATACGCTCGCTTGGCTCATGGCCATCGTGCTCCTTCCTTACTTGGGTGTCCCCCTCTACTTGCTTTTCGGTGGCCGTAAGCTCCGCCAACTAGCCGCCCGAAAACGACGAATTCGCCTGCCCGTGCCTGCTCATCAGCGCGCATCCGAACCCACCCGCGCCCACCCCGTGGCCCAAGCCCTTAGCCCCAACGGGGCGGGGGAACCCGTCGGCGGCAACTTAACCCGCTTGCTCGCGTCCGGCGAGGAAGCTTTCGCCGAGCTCGAACGGCAGATTCTGACCGCCAAACACACCATTCACATCGCCACCTTTATTCTCGGCCGAGACCCCGTTGCCCGTCACCTGGTCAAACTGCTGGCCCGCCGCGCCGCAGAGGGCGTGAAAGTCCGGCTCCAACTCGACGCCCTGGGATGCTTCCTTTCCAGCCGACGCTTCGTCGATCCAATTCGCGAAGCCGGCGGCGAGGTCGCTACGTTCCTCCCCGTGCTTCCCCTGTCCGGTCGCTGGTCGGCCAATCTCCGCAACCATCGCAAAATCGCCGTTTTCGATCACTACACCGCCATCGTGGGCGGCCAGAACCTCGCCCAAGAATACCTCGGGCCCCGGGTTTGGCGTAAACGCTGGACCGACATCGGTGCCGTCATCCGCGGACCCGCCGCCGCCTTACTCGACGAAGTTTTTCTCGCCGACTGGGCTTTCGCCACCGGCCAACCTGCGGTCCTGCCAGACTCCACAAGTTTCCCGGCCGCAGCTGAGCTCCCCGGAACCGGAGAACTACAAGTCGTCGCCAGCGGTCCCGACGTCAGCGGAGACCCGCTCTACGAGGGTCTGCTCGCCATGATCCAAGAAGCACAATCCAGTGTGTGGCTCGTCACCCCGTATTTTATCCCCGACGAGGTTCTCCTGCGCACCCTGGTGGTCAAGGCCCGCGCCGGCCGCGACGTGACGCTGATCATTCCCGCCCGCTCGAACCACCCCATCACCGACCTCGCCCGACGCCCCTACCTGCGCCAACTGGTCCGCGCCGGAGCCAGGGTCCTCGCTTACGAAAGCCGAATGCTTCACGCCAAAACCACCATCGTCGACGACCGACTCGCCCTCATCGGCTCCGCCAACGTCGATATGCGCAGCCTCTTCGTTAACTTCGAGATTGGCGTGGTGTTGCACACCCCCGATGACGTCCGCGACCTCCGCGTCTGGGCCGGACAACTTACCCGCGAGTGCCGCAACCTCACCCTCGCCGACCTCCGCCGCCGTCGTTTTCCCGCCAATCTCGCCGAAGACCTGAGCCGCCTCCTTACACCCCTGCTCTGAACCGGACTCCTCCAGTCGGGCGGCTGCTCAAAGGGGTGAAACAGCGCTCCCATTCCGCTGCGGAACGAGCGAAGGAATACTCGAAGCGTATTTCGAGCCGAGCCCCCCACCGAAAGGGGCCGCCTTTTCCTCGCCTCCACCAAACGTATTCACAACCACTCTCCAGGACCCTGTCCGCCCACCCCGGAGAAATCCGTGACGCGGCCCAAAAACATCCTTGCGCTTTAGACGCACGGGCCCTGAGTTGAAAGCGACGGAGAGATGGCTGAGTGGCCGAAAGCGGCGCTTTGCTAAAGCGTTATAGGTGTAAAAGCCTATCGGGGGTTCGAATCCCCCTCTCTCCGCCATTTATTTGTTCCGCTCATAAGGTCATAGCCTTAAACGCGGCTTGCGGCCGTTGCATCAGCGTTTCCGA
>CAYNUW010000357.1:0-3184 GCA_964400455.1 uncultured Akkermansia sp.
CAGACCGAGGCCACGCTCGTGCCCCCCGAGGGCGTCAGCTTCCCGGTTTCCATCGTCGAGAACGGCGCGCCTCGCATCCAAACCTGGCAGATTCCCAGCCGCTCCGCGTGCCTGATTTGCCACACCCCGCAGGCCGGCCACGCCTTGTCGTTCAACACCCGCCAGCTCAACCGCCCCGACGTGATCCACGGCTTCGTCGGCAACCAGATCGAGCTTCTCCACCAGGCCGGTTACTTCCACGAAACCCCGCCCCCGACCAACACCCTGCCGCGCCACGTCCACCTGGACGACACCACGCAGCCGCTCGACGCCCGCGTGCGTTCCTACCTCGCCGTGAACTGCGCGTATTGCCACAAGGCCGACGGCACCGCGCCCTCGGGATGGGACGGCCGGGTCGCGCTCTCGCTCGCCCAGACCGGCCTGATCAACGGGGCCGTAAACAACAACAACGGCGACCCGCAGAATCGGCTCGTTGTGCCCGGCGACCCCTTGCACTCGGTGATGCTGCAACGCGTGGCCGCGAGCAACGGCTTCACCCGCATGCCCCCGCTCGGTAGCTCCGAGATCGACGACGCCGCCGTCTCCCTGCTCACCGCGTGGATTGTTCAGTCCCTGCCCGAGCGCGAGAGTTTCGCCGAGTGGCGACTGGCCCTGTTCGGCTCCCCCACCTCGGCGCTCGGGGCGGCCGACGCCGACCCCGATGGCGACGGCGCGAACAACTGGGCCGAATACCTGGCCGGCACCGCTCCGCTCGACGGGACCAGCCTGCTCATACCCCGGATCGATCACGCCGCCGGCCGGGTGACGGTGGGTTTTGACGTGCCTGAAAACCGCACCTTTTACGTCGAGACCTCCACCGATCTTAGCGTTTGGACGCGCTGGAATGTGCCCGGCAACAACGGCATGGCGGTGCGAGCCGGCCGGGTGGAGCTAAACGGCCCGCTCCAGGGCAATCGTCGATTCTTCCGCCTCATCCTCGGCGAAAACTGAACCACCCGCCGGCGCGGGTGACAAAACCGGCATCAAGCCGCCGATACGCCGTCTTCGATCCGATACTCGTTGAGTTTGTTGCGCAGGGTGCGGATCGAAATGCCCAAAAGCTCGGCCGCGCGAGTGCGGTTACCCTTGGTCGAAATCAACGCATCGAGGATCGCCTTCTTCTCCAACTCGCTCAACGGCAATACCGTCGGGCCGCCGCCGGCACCGGACGACTCTGCGGAGGAGACCTCACTCTCGGGCAGCACCGCCTCCGGCACCGCCAACCGCTCGACCGGAGCCGCCCGCTCGACCGGAGCGATCGGCGGGACCGGAGCGATCGGCGCCATCGGCGCGACCGGCGCCGGCTCCGGGGCGACAAAGGGCTGACGTGAAGGATCGGCCGCCAGCAGACCTTCGTGCGCCACCGCACGCCCCATCAAGGCCGGCGCCAAAACCGGGAGATTCAGCGCGGCGGTCGTCACCGGTCGGTGATCCTCGGAAAGGATCACGGCGCGCTCGATCGTATTCTGCAGCTCCCGCACGTTTCCCGGCCAAAGATAAGTCCGCAACGCCGCCAGGGCATGGTCGGTGAAACCCGGCAGTCGCAGCCCATGCTTGCGCGAAAACCGGCGCAGAAAGTTCTCCGAAAAAACATCAATGTCGTCGGGACGCTCGCGTAGCGGCGGAACCGATACGGGAAAGACGTTCAAGCGGTAGTAGAGGTCCGATCTGAACAAACCGCGCTCCATGAATTGGTGTAAATCGCGGTTGGAGGTCGCCAGGATTCGCACGTTGACCTTGATCGTCTTCGTGCCGCCCACGCGCTCGAACTCACGCTCCTGCAGCACCCGCAACAACTTCGCCTGCAGATTCAAAGGCAACTCGCTCACTTCGTCGAGCAACAGCGTCCCCCGGTTGGCCAATTCAAAACGACCTTCGCGCCGTTCCAACGCGCCGGTGAAAGCCCCTTTCTCGTGCCCGAACAACTCGCTTTCGATCAATTGCTCGGAGAGTGCCGCGCAGTTGACCTTGATGTAGGGCTCGTTGCGCCGGGGCGAGTTCCGATAGATCTCCTGGGCGACCATCTCCTTGCCGGACCCATGCTCACCGATGATCAAAACCGTGGCATCCGTGGGGGCCACTCGCTCCACCAACTGTCGGACCCGCTGCATGGCGGGACTACGCCCCAACATGGGCTCTCCATCTCCCCCGCTGCGCTCGCTAAAATATCGATTAACCTTAACCAACTGACTGTAATTGTCCGCTTTACGCAAAATCAGATCGATCTGCGCGGTTTCAAACGGTTTTGTGATGTAGTCAAACGCGCCGGCCCGCATGCATCCTACCGCGCTTTCGATGGAAGCGTGACCGGTCATCATCACCACCGGCGGATGATTCGGCAGGGCGATCACTTGCTCCAAAAAACGCTGCCCGTCGCCATCCGGCAACCGCACATCCAGCATCACCAGATCGAACGTGTCGGCCGCCAGCATCGCCTCCGCCGCCGCAATGCTCGCCGCCGCATGACACTGCAACTTGCGCGCCTTCAAAATACCCTCAAGCGAACGGCGGACCAGCGGTTCGTCGTCGATTACGAGTATTTTTTCTAAGGCCATGTTCGGTTTATGAATCCTAAAAGTTAGCCGGGAGCAACCCCCAGGCTTGAGTTAGGTAGATTTACGATCGGTAGCAGATCGCAGGGAGGAATGGTCAAAAAAAATCAGCTCATTTTGCAAGCCGGCGCTAAACTCAGGCCACTTTGCGCCGAACTAATGGGGGTAACTCCCTCCCTTAAAATCATGCGCCTGCTGTCTTTTTACAAACAAGTTGAGGCTACCTTGGAGATGCTACGCCCCGAAGCCTCCGGGCCTTGGAAAAGACGCGTCAACTATGACATCGGCGAAGCGATCTCTTGGCACGATGGCCTCGGTCTGGCCCTGGCCTTGAGAACCAGCGCGGTCGGCGAAGGCCGCCACAGTTTGGTGGCCAAATGGCTCGGGCCCACCGGCGAAACTCTTTTTGAGCGGGCTTACTTCTGCGGGCAGTCCTCCTTCGACTGGCAGACCGCTGCCGAGTCGGTGGCCGAGGCCATGCCGGAATCCAGCCTTTCCTCCTCCCCAAATCTGTCGGGCGACCTAACCCCGCTTCGTGCGGCCAACGCCTGAACCTCTGGCCCCAACTAACATGTGCGCGATTAAAGATATCC
>CAYNUW010000358.1:0-3182 GCA_964400455.1 uncultured Akkermansia sp.
TATTTGGCTTTGAAGTCGGCCTGGGACTTCACCGAGTCGGTGCTGACGCCGATGACGGCCACGCCCTGGGCGGTGAGTTTCTCGTAGGCGTCGCGCAAGGAGCAGCCCTGGGCGGTGCAGCCGGGGGTGTCGGCCTTGGGGTAGAAGTAGACCAAGGTGTAGGGTTGTTTGGCGTAGGCCTCGGCCAAGTTGAGGGTCTGGCCGGCGTCGGTGAGCGCGGAGGCTACGGGGGCGGGAGCGCCGACGTTGACGGGTTGGGCGGAGGCGGCGGAAAACATGGCGAGGAAGAGCCCGGCGAGGGCTAGGATGGGTTTCATAATGGTGATTTCGACGCTTTCATCGAAAGCGGATCACACAGGCTCGCAAGTGACGCGCGGGGTATTCATCAACAAAGCCGGAATTAAACCTATGCGCCTACTACGTCATCTCACGTCCAGCGGCCCAGCCTATGCGTCCGAACAAGCCGACGGCACCGTCCGTGCGTTGGCGGGGGATCCGTTCACGTTGGAAGGGCGGCGCGAGGTGGGCCCGGCGTTTGCTCCCGGGCGGCGACTGGCGCCGGTTTTGCCGACCAACATTCTGGGCATCGGGCTTAACTACGGGGGTCATGCGCGGGAGATGGGACGGGAGTTGCCGCGTTTCCCGATGGTTTTTGTGAAAACCACCAACGCGTTGCAGGATCCGGGCTCGCCGATTGTGATTCCGGGCGGAGGTGCGCCCTCGACGGAGGTGGACTACGAGGCAGAGCTGGCGGTGGTGATCGGCCGGGCGGCGCGGGATGTGAGCCGGGAGCAGGCTTTGGATTTTGTGCTGGGCTACACGGCGGCCAACGATGTTTCGGCGCGCGACTGGCAGTTCAAGTTTGGCGGCGGGCAGTTTTGTCACGCCAAGGGTTACGACACGTTTTGTCCCTTGGGGCCGGTGTTGGTCACGGCGGATGAGCTGGGGGACCCGGGGCGGCTGTCGATTCGGGCGCGGGTCAATGGCGAAGAGCGGCAAAGCTCGACCACGGCCGACCTGATTTTTGACGTGCCGGCCTTGATCGAGTTTTTGAGCGCGGGCCGGACCTTGTTGCCGGGCACGGTGATCCTGACGGGCACGCCTTGGGGGGTGGGGGGGGTTTTTAAGCCGCCGCGTTTTCGGGGGCGGGGTGACGTGGTGGTGGTCGAGCTGGAGGGGGTGGGGATCCTGAGCAACCCGGTGGAGGCGGGTTGAAGCAGGCCAGGTGGGGTTTGCGGTTGCGGGATGGGGGGCGGCGGGTTTGGGTCCGTTTCGCTGCATGAAACGCTGGTCCCAATTTTTTATCCCCACGCTGAAGGAGAGCCCGGCCGACGCCGAGATCGCTTCGCACAAGCTGCTCGTTCGCGCGGGCCTGGTTCGCAAGCTCGGAGGCGGGCTTTACACCTTTATGCCGCTCGGTCTGCGCGTCATGCAGAAACTCACGCAGATTTGCCGCGAGGAGTTGGAGCGCGACCAGCCGGCGCAAAGTCGCGCCGGGGCGATCGAACTGTGGATGCCGCACGTGCATCCGGCCGAGCTCTGGGAGCAGGGGCCGCGCTGGGCGGCGGCGCGTGAAATCATGTTTCGCGCCGATTCGGCCGGCGCGGGCAAAGGTCGGGCGAAGGAGCCTGAGTTCGTGCTTGGACCGACGCACGAGGAGGTGATTACCCCGCTGGTGAAGCAGGAAATCACCAGTTATCGCGACCTGCCGAAGAATTTTTATCAGATCGGCACCAAATTCCGCAACGAGATCCGTCCCCGCTACGGGCTGATGCGCGCGCGGGAGTTCGTGATGATGGACGCCTACTCCTTCGACGTGGACGACGACGGCGCGATCAAGAGCTACCTGGCGATGAAGGCGGCCTACGAGGCCTTCTTCAAACGCATCGGGGTCAAGGCGATCGCGGTCGAGGCCGACACCGGCGTGATGGGGGGCAGTTTCTCGCACGAGTTTATGGTGCCGGCGGAGGTGGGTGACGACGACGTGATCTACTCGGATGCCGGTTACGCGGCGAACCGTGAAAAGGCCACCAGTGCTTTGGTGCCCAAGGACCTGGTCGATGCGGTCCCGGCCGCTGCGGTGGAGAAATTCGCCACGCCCGGTGTGGTCACCATCGCGCAGCTCGAGGCCGCTCCGTATTCGGTGTCCGGAGACGCGCAGTTCAAGACGTTGGTTTACGTCGGTGATGGCCGGCCCTTCCTGGTCATCCTGCGCGGGAGCGACGAGCTGGAGGAGGCCAAGTTGGGTTCGCTCGGCTTCACGCTGTTCCGCCCGGCGACAGCGGAGGAGATCGAGCCGGTGATGGGCGCCAAGCCCGGCTCGCTCGGCGCGGTCAAAGGCACGATCAAAAACGCCGCTGCCCTGGCTGGCGTATTCGCCGACCACGCCATCCGGCTGACCGGCAACGGCGTGACCGGCGCGAATGAGGACGGCTTCCACTTAAAGAACGTTAACGTGGTTCGGGACCTCGCGATCACGAAGTTCGGCGACTTCCGCCGGGTGCGTCCGGGTGAGCCCTGCCCCTTGTCGGGCCAGCCCCTGCAGGTTCGGCGCGGCATCGAGGTCGGTCATATCTTTAAGCTGGGCACCAAATATGCCGATAAGTTCGGTGCCGTGTATACCGACGATCAAAAACAATCCCACCCGATGGTCATGGGCTGCTACGGCATCGGGGTGAGCCGCACGCTGCAGGCGGTGATCGAGCAGAGTCACGATGCGGACGGCATTGTGTGGCCGTGGCCGATCGCGCCCTTCCAGGTGTTGATTTGTTTGCTCGACCCGAAATTACCCGAGGCGGTGGAGGTGGCGGAAAAACTCGCCGCCGCCGCCGAGGCGGCCGGGGCCGATGTGCTGCTCGACGACCGCGAGGAGCGCCCTGGGGTGAAGTTCAAGGACGCTGATTTGATCGGCATCCCGCTGCGGGTCACCATCGGCGGCAAGGGTTTGAAGGAAGGCATTGTGGAGCTGAAGCCGCGCAACTCGAAAGAAGTCCGGAAAATCGCCCTAAACGAGGCCCCTGAAACGCTGGCCGGCCTGGTCCGGGCCGCCGCCGCCGCCACCTGATGAAAGTCGCCTTCGCCACGCAACCGCGGGCCGACGCGCCGCCCCCCCCGGGGGCGCCGGGCACCCTGCCGATGGTCTCGCCGGAAGAGGCTTTGCGCACGCGGCCGGCGCCGGCGAT
>CAYNUW010000359.1:0-3163 GCA_964400455.1 uncultured Akkermansia sp.
GTTATGCGCCAAATACTGCATCCTTTGGATGAAGCCTGGTAGTTTGGGCTCCCGGCTGGAACCGACCTTGAAGCGAATCGGGTGAGGTGAAGCGCCGTCTGAACGAGTGGTGGATGAGTTATTCATAGGCGGACTTCGTTCGAGGGAGTCTAAGGGTAGGTCTTCAGGTTTTGTGAGCAAAGCACTGCGCCATGGGTTGAGCCCTGACTGAGAAAACGATGGTCATTGTGCAGTTGCCTCGTTGTGGTGGGCGTTGCGTGCTCAGTTCTGATTGTCCCCATGAGTTTATTCTCTTCCTCGCGTCCAAAGGTTAAGTGCGGAGTGGCCGGTGTCGGTTCGCTCGGCCAGCACCATGCTCGAATTTATGCGACGCTTCCCGGGGTGGAGTTCATGGGAGTTTTCGAGGCCGATGATGCCCGCGCGGCGGAGATTTGCGGTCGGCATGGCTGCCGTCGTTTCGCCACGATCGAGGAACTGGGGGACGCCTGCGACGCGGTTTCGGTGGTGGTGCCGACGGATCGGCACGAGCAGGTGGCCTTGCCCCTTTTGCGTCGGCGCACGCATCTGTTGATTGAAAAACCCATCACGGCCACGCTGGAAGAAGCGGAGCGGGTGGTGGCCGCGGCCCGGGAGTATGATTGCATCGTGCAGGTGGGCCATATCGAGCATTTTAACCCGGTGATGGCGTTCATGGAGAAGCACATTGACCGGCCCGGTTACATCACTGCGGAGCGGCTTGCGCCTTACACGCCGCGCGGGACCGAAGTGGGCGTGGTGTTGGATTTGATGATCCACGACATCGGCATCGTGCTCGCCTTGGCCAAGTCGCCGATCCGCAAGATCGACAGTGTGGGGGTGCATGTGCTTTCGAAGACCGAGGACATTGCGAACGCACGCATCGAGTTCGAAAACGGTTGCGTGGCTAATCTGAGTGCATCGCGCATGAGTCTGAAGAAAAACCGGGAGATCCGCATTTTTCAGGACGACGCTTATCTGTCGCTCGATTTTATGAATCAAAAGGGGCACCTGGTGAATAAGAGCGATCTGATCGCCTACGGTCTCAAGTTGAAGGTCGGTTTGGCGAAGGCGGGCGATGCCAGCTCGATTCCGGTGCAGGAGATTCCGATCGAAAAAGACGAACCACTGAAACTGGAGCTAGCTCATTTCACCGAGAGCGTAGCCGAGCGCAAGCAGCCCAAGGTAGGCGCGTTGCTAGGCAAAAGTGCGCTGGAGGTGGCGATTCAGATTTCTGAACAGATCAAGGCTTCGAGGCGGTGAAGAGGCGTGGGCAAATCATCGAGTCGGCTGCGGCTTTGCCGTTTTGTCTTCCGGTTCCGGAGGGTGGCCGGGTGGATTTGTTGATCATCGCCGGCGAGCATTCCGGAGATGAGCATGGAGCGCGGATGGTCGCCGAACTGCGGGAGCAAAACTCCGGGATGCGTGTGTGCGCCCTGGGGGGGAAGCATCTGGCCGAAGCGGGTGCGCAGGTGCTGCACGATCTAACCGTGTCTTCGGTGGTGGGCTTCGTGGAAGTGCTGAAAAACTACTCGTTTTTTAAAGCGCTCTTCGACGCGACCTTGGGATGGATCGAGCAACACCGCCCGCGCGCGGTGTGTTTTGTGGATTACCCCGGTTTTAATCTGCGTTTGGCCGCGGCGTTAAACGAACGTGGCATCGCGGCCAAGGCGGGTGGGCCGGTGAAGTTGCTGTTCTACATTTCACCGCAGATTTGGGCGTGGAAGGCGAAGCGCCGCTTCACCATGGCACGGCACCTGGACGCGTTGGCCTGTATTTTTCCCTTCGAGGTGGAATGTTACGCCGATACGCCACTGCCGGTGGAGTTTGTGGGGCATCCGTTTTTGGCGCCGAACTATCAAGCTCCGGTGCGATACGATGCGGACGCGCCGGTGTTGTTGTTGCCGGGTAGTCGGAAGCAGGCGGTCGGCCGGATCTGGCCGGCGCTGCGCGACGGCCATGCTGCTTACGGGAAACGGTCGGCGCGGGTCATTTATCCCAGCG
The DNA here is from genome assembly GCA_964400455.1 of uncultured Akkermansia sp. GTDB lineage: Bacteria > Verrucomicrobiota > Verrucomicrobiia > Opitutales > Opitutaceae > IMCC26134_A. The sequence continues at coordinate 2,020 of CAYNUW010000359.1, forward strand.
TGGCGATTCGTGACGTCATCGAGGCCGGCGGCGTGCCGGTGGGCACCGAGCTGGTCGCCAACTCCGGCGCACCGGTGGCGGCCTCGGCGGTGCTGACCTCCAGCGGCACGATGTCGTTGCATTGCGCCTTGGCCGGGCTGCCGGGTGCGATCGTTTATCGGGCCAATGCGCTCACCTATTTGCTCGGGCGCTGGCTGGTAAAAATACCCTACCTAGGGATCAACAACCTGTTGCTGCGCGAGCCGATGTATCCCGAATATTTGCAAGGAGCTTCCCGGGCGGAGGCGCTGGCCGCGGAGCTACGCGACTGCCTGGAGAATCCGGCGCGGCTGGAGGCCACCATGAAAGCGGCGGAGCGTTTACGCTCCATTTTGCGCCAACCGGCCGCCGGCACCCCCGCCCAGTGGCTGCTTCGTAGAGGCGGTTGGGCCTAAGTGGTAGTGTCCGAAGAGTTCAGCAAAAAGTGGACCGAAGCAGTGAAACTGGGCCGTGGCGGATGAGATTTTGGGCCATGAAAAGGAAACCCAGACATGCCAACAGACATGTCCAAAGGAAAGAAACACACGCCGGAGCAGATCGTCGCGCTCGGGAGGAAGAAGCTGAAGGCGCTGCGCGACGCGCGCCTGCGGCTGAAGCGGCTGGTTGCCGATCAGGCCCTGAACATCCAGGTGCTCAAGGAAGTGAACTTTAAAAAAGGGTGAGCCCGTCGCAGCGACTCCACGCGGTCCGGAGCTTGGTTGCGGCGGGCGTGTATTCGGTACGGCAGGAGTGCCGTTATCTCGGGCTGGCGCGATTCAGCCCCCGGATTACCGGCGCAAGCCGCCAGGCGAACGGCGCGTGCAAACGGAGGCGTCGATCGTGAGGCTGTCGCGAAAGCATGAGCGCTACTTGGTTTTCGACGTCACTCGCCACGGGGTTACGCTTAAGTTTTTGATCATCGTAGACGAGGGCAGCCACGACGGTATCGACATCGCGGTTGGGCGACAGATGACTGCCCGCGACGTGGTGTGCGCTCCGGACGAGGCGGTGCGGCGCCATGGCAAGCCCAGACACCCGCGCAATTATCAACGCCCGCGTGAAACTGACCCACTAGAGCAGTTCAAATGAAGTTATAGCCACAAGCAGCAAACCAACCGAGAGCGTC
>CAYNUW010000360.1:0-3155 GCA_964400455.1 uncultured Akkermansia sp.
GATTTGGTGACGAGCGGCTATATCTGGCTGCCGGTCGAGTTCGAGGATGGCCGGATGGTGATCCGCTGGCGCGACGAGTGGTCGGTGGACGAGCTCGGGCGGGAGTGACTGGTCGGCGAGCTCAGCGTGGCGTTTACTCTGGGGTGAGGCGGAGGCGGGCGAAGCGGGGGAGGCCGGAGGGGAGGGGGACGCTCCAGGTCTCGGTGGAGGGGGTTTCGCCGGTGAGCGTCGGCGTGGTGGTGACTTCGGTCCAGGTGGCGAGGTCGGTCGTGGTCTCGATGGTGTAGCGCAGGCCGGTCGCGGTTTTGGCCCGGGTGTAACGGAAAACGAAAGCGGTGCCGCCGGGGCTGGCGGCGCTGACGGCGGGCAGGGTGCCGGCGGGGGCGTCGGCGAGGGTGGGGGAGAGGCCGAGGGCGTATTCGAGCAGGTTGGGCAGGCCGTCGCCGTCGGGGTCGGCGAGGTCGGCGGCGGACGCACCGGTGAGGGCCCAGCCGGCGCGCCAGCCGGCGAGGTCGAGGGCGGGTTCGCTGGAGAGGGTGAGCTCGGCACCGGTGAGCGTGATGGTGTGGGTGGGCGTGGCGCTGGCTTTGCCGAAGAAGAAGGCGAAGGTGTCGAACGCGGAGAAGGTGGCGGAGGCGTCGAGGGCGGAGCCGAGGGCGACAACGGCGGAGTCGGCGACGCGGACAAGGGAGTAGGCGAGCTCGCTGCCGGCGGCGGTGCGGCTGACGGAGAAGTTGACGCGGTAGGGGGTGTTGATCGCGAGGGCGGTGGCCGGCTGGGCGGGGTCGGCGGGGAGGGGGGAGTAGGCGGCGGCGGAGCCGAGCAGGCCGTTGTCGGTCAGGGTGCGGGCGCGGAAGGCGACGGGGTCGGCCACGGCGCTGGTGCGGGCCTGGGCGAAGGCGGCGTAGCCCTGATAGCGGGCGAAGACGCCGCTGGTGGGGAAGGAGCTGCCGAAGTCGCCGGTGACGCGGGCCTGGGTATTGGGCGAGCCGGCGGCGGTGAAGCCGGTGCCGGAGGTGGCGGCGGGGTTGGCGACGGAGCGGAGGAGGGCGAGGTGGAAGTTGCTGGCTCCGGCGGCGGCGGCGTCATCGTAGCCGGTCCAGCGGAGGGTGGCGGAGAAGGCGAGGGTCTGGCCGGGGGCGAGGGTGACGGGGGTGGCGGGGTCGGCGGTGAAGTAGCCGAGCACGGTGCGGCTGGAGCTGGCGACGAGGCTGGCGGCACCGGTGGCGGCGGTGAAATTGCTGGAGCCGGCGGACGTCCACCAGGCGACGGAGGCGGGGAGGGCCAGGGTGGCGCGGGTGCCGTCGGCGAAGGTATCGGCGACGAGCTGGGCGGGCGGGGCGGAGAGCACGGTGAGGGCGGCGGGCGGGCTGGTGACGGAGCCGGCGGCGTTGGCGATGATGACGTCGTAGTCGGCGGCGTCGACGAGGCGGGCGGGGTGGAAGGTGAGCGAGGCGCTCGTCTGGCCGGGCAGGGGCGCGCCGCGGCGGCGCCATTGGTAGGCGAGCGGAGGCGTGCCGGTGGCGGCGACGGTGAGGGCGCCGGTGGCGCCGGAGACGAGGGTGAGGTGGGCGGGCGGGTTGGTGAGGGTGGGCGCGATGGGGGTGGGGTCCACGGTGAGGGTGGCGGTGGCGGCGGAGGCGAGGGTGGCGCCGGCGTAGTTGGTGATCACTACGGAGTAAGTGCCGGCGTCGGCGAGGGTGACGGCGGGGAGGGTGAGGGTATCGGAGGTGGCGCCGGAGAGGGGGGAGGTGCCCTTGAACCATTGGTAGGTGAAGGGCGGGGTGCCGGCGGCGACGACGGAGAAGGTGACGGGGTCGCCGAGCGGGATGGTCCGGGAGAGGGGCGGGTTGGCGACGGTCGGGGCCTCGGGGGTGATGACGACGAGGGTGGCGACGGCGCTGGGGGTGGTGGCGAGGGAGTTGGTGGCGCGCAGGGTGTAGTCGCCGGCCTGGGCGGGGGTGAGGTCGGCGAGGGCGAGAGTGGGGGAGGTGGCGCCGGGCACGGGGTCGGAGCCGCGGAACCACTGGTAGGAGATGGGGGCGGTGCCGTCGGCGGCGGCGGAGAAGGTGGCGGAGCCGCCGGCGAAGACGCTGGCGCCGAGGGGCTGGAGGGTGAAGAAGGGGGCGGTGGCGAGGTAGTGCTCGTTGAGGCCGATGTCGGCGGCGCCCTCGTAGTAGTTGGCGGAGTGATACACGAGGTCGGCGTGGTAGGAGGAGTCGGGCAGGGTGCCGGCGTTGATGAGCGGGGAGCCGGCGACGAGGCGGGCGAAGTCGCCGAGGTCGAGGGAGCCGTCGGCGCGGCGGGCGAAGCCGCCGGGGGGGACGGTGAGGGAGCGGAAGGAGGCGGCGGAGACTTGCAGGCCCTGGTCGTTGCGGCTCCTGGGGTTGCCGGAGGCGAACCAGAAGAGGTTGGACCGGCCGGTGGCGATGCCGCTGTTGCCGCCGTAGCGGTCGTTTTTGCCGGTGCCGGTGGTCCAGAAGGAGATGTTGTTGAGAAAAACGGGGGCGGGCTGGTCGAACTTGAAGTTACCCTCGGCGTTGTCCCAGGCGACGTTGTGGAAGATGCGCATGGCGGCGGGGTTGCTGTTCCAGGTGAAGCCGTTCTTGCCGTTGCCGAAGGCGATGGAGCGGGTGACGGTGTGGACGACGGAGTGGCCGGAGCCGCCGAGTTTGAAGCCGTTGCGGTCGCCGGCGGCGTTTTGGGTGCCGTCGGTGAGGGTGCCGTTGTGGTAGGCGATGCACTGGTCGATGATGACGGAGCCGATGGGGCCGTTGTCGTTGGTGAAGAGGTCCCAGCCGTCGTCGATGTTGTTGCGGGCGACGCAGCCGCGGAAGACGTTGCCGGGGCCGGAGGTGAGTTTGCAGGCGAAGCCGTCGGCGTTTTCGCCGGAGCCGGGAGGGGAGTCGTAGTTGTCGTAGGAGTCGCAGTTGAGGATGAGGTTGTGGGAGGGCCACTCGGAGATGTCGGTGGCGGTGGAGGCGTAGCGACTTATCTGGAGGCCGGTGTCGCGGTTGGAGTGGGTGATGCAGCGCTCGACGATGTTGTGGTTGCCGGCGACGAAGATGCCGTTGTCGGCGGAGCCGAAGACCTCGAGGCCGCGGAGGTGCCAGTAGTGGCCGTTGATCTGGATGCCGCGGGGATTGTTGGCGGTG
>CAYNUW010000361.1:0-3113 GCA_964400455.1 uncultured Akkermansia sp.
CTGTGATTTTTTAAGTTGATGGAGAGTAGGTGTGCTCAACGCAACTACGCCAAACCCAATGTGGAGTGGGGCCCACTTACGACCGACGGATTGGAAATCACCTACGAGCCCCTCTGCTGGGTTTATGCGGTTAGGCTCAATCTCCGCACCGAAAATGGCGTTATTTGGGTCGAAGATTGTGAGCAAGCGCGGCGATGGAAGAATCATGGAACAAATATTTGGGTAAGACGGTTAAGTTCAGCCTGAATCTCCGTTGGAGTGCGATCGTCGCTCGCTCGGAAAAAGAGTCTCCAATAATCATTGTATTTTTGGCCGGTAACTTGTCCCGCGTGCCAGCCCATATGTTTTCCGACCTCGACCCAGCCGGTGAAACGAGGGTCGTTAGGGTCCAGGCCAGCGCGGATGAACTGTTGGTCAAATTCCAAAGGCAAGTAGTGATGGAGGACGGTTCCACTGGGCCTAAGATCGCCATCGAAGGTTTTGGCCCAACGGGCGACGAAGCGTGAGTATTTCTTACTCTGTTGAAAAATGCCGGAGTCCACGATTTTCCGCCAGTCGGCGACGGAAATCTGACCGGTGCCGAGCATGACTTCGGCGCGTTTGAGGCGATCGAGTCGGAAGCGGCCGGTTAATATCGTGCGGATGTTTTCTTGAAGGGCGGGCGGGAAGAGCTGCACCACGTGGTTGATCCGCACCACCTTGCGGCTGATGCCGACCACGTTGTCGATGGGCGTGGCGGCGAGGCCGAGGCTGAGCAGGGCGGCCTTATCGCCGTCGGCGGCCTCGAAGATGGTCACTGTCAGATCGAGGGGCGAAAAGACGATGCGCACGCCGGCCTCGGCGGCGGAGGCGAGCAGGTCGATGCGTTGCAGGCCGCCGGACCAGGCGATGCGGAAGGCGTCTTTGGCGAGTTGTTCGCGGTCGGCGGCGGTGAAGCGCCGGTCGGGCGGGACTTCGCCGAAGAGCACGTTGATGGCTTCGCGGGTGGGGGACTGGCCGAGAAACTCGGTCAGGGCGTCCATGAAGGCATGGGCGGCGTTGAGCGGTTCGAGGCTGGCGTCGAGCTGGATGCGGACGGGCTCGTTGAGTTTGGAGAGGACGTAGCCGCGCTGTTTGGCCAGCGGGCTAAACCAAGACATATCTATAAACTCGACCACGCCTTGGCGTTTCTCCTCGAAGAGGATCATGGCGTGGTAGGCGGGGCGGCCGAAGGCCATCAGGGTCCAGCCGCGCAGCTCGTCCATGCTCATGGGCGGTCGCTCGGGGGGGCCGGTTGGGTCCGCGTCGTAGTAGCCTTGGGCCTCTAGGTAGGCCTGGGTCTCGGCCATGCCGCGACGGCCGGCGGCGAGGGCGCGGGCGCGCAGGGCCAGTTCGGAGGGGGGCCGAAGGGGTCGGGCCGCTGTTTATTGATTCATCCGTTGCCTGAAATCACTTCGCCGCAGCAATGATCCTGGCGGCAGAGGCCACGTCGGCCACGAGCGGCGGTAATGTCCTCTGCTTACTCCTTCGCTTGCGCTCAGTCCGGTTGGAACCGAGCCAACGGGGTGAGGCCGAAGTGGAGGTTTTTAGGGCTCTGTAAACCCGGAAACCGCGATTATCTCGGGTCATCTCGCGCAAGCTGCTGAATGTCCGCTCGTCGCGTCACCGCCGGCCAGCACTCTCCGAGTGCAGGCCGGGGATTCCTAAACGCACGTCCAAAGCAGCAGCTTGTGCGATACTCAGCCGATCCAATCACGGAATCCGGGATAAATGTTAATCAATGCTTTGCGCGTTCCCGTATTACTTCACGGGGAGGGGTATGCGGACTCGTTCCGGGGTGTGTATTCACGTCGATTTTCGCCTATTTTGTGATTTCGCTTATCGGCGAGTTTCGCCCGTGCACTTGGGGCCACGGATGAATCGGTAAAGTCGGCGTCCGAGCCAGAAGCGGGGCGCGGCGTCAGCCGGCGTAGTCGCGGCGGAGGTTGCTGGGGAGGAGGCCGAGTTCTTCGCGGTATTTGGCGACGGTGCGGCGGGCGATTTTCAGGCCTTTTTCCGCCAGTTTGGCCACGAGCTCCTGGTCGCTAAGCGGGTGGGCCTTGTCTTCGAGGTCCACCAATTCGTGGATCATTTCTTTCACGCTTTTGTTGGAGACGGACTCGCCGGTGGCGTTTTCGTAGCCGGGGGTGAAGAAGAACTTCATCTCGAACACGCCGTGGGGAGTGCGGATGTATTTGTTGGCGATGGCGCGGCTGACGGTCGTTTCGTGCACGCCGACCTCCTCGGCGATCTGGGTCATGGTGAGGGGACGCAGCTTGTGGACGCCGACTTCGAAGAACTCGTGTTGCACCTTCAGAATCTCGCGGGTGATGCGTTCGATGGTCTGCTGGCGCTGTTCGATGGAGTTGATGATGAACTTGCCGGAGCGCATCCGCTCGCGAAGGTAGTCGCGCTCCTGTTTGGTCAGCGCGCCGCGGGCGATCATCTCCTTGTAGGTATTCGAAATTCGGAGACGGGGGATGTAGTCGTTGTTGAGGTGGATTTTCCACTCGTCGCCGTCTTTTTCCACCGCGACGTCGGGCACGACGACGCGGTTGTTGTCGTCGGCGAATTTGCGGCCCGGGGCGGGGTCGAGGCGGCCGATCTCCTCAATGGCGTCCTGGACCTCCTCGAGCGGCACGCCCATGCGCCGGGCGATTTCGGGGATGCGGCGGCGGGTGAGCAGGGTGAAGTGGTCGCGGACGATGCGGGCGGCGAGGCAGGTGCCGCGGCCGAGGGCGCGGAGCTGGAGGAGGAGGCATTCGCCGAGGTCGGCGGCGCCGATGCCGGCGGGTTCGAAGGTGTGGAGCAGGCCGACGGCTTTTTGGGCGGCGTCGAGAGGGAGGCCGGCCTGAAGGGCGGCTTCGGAGGGGGTTTGGGTGAGGAACCCGCGCTCGTCGAGGCCGCCGATGAGGTGGCGGAGGGCTTCAAGGACTTCGGTTTCGACTTCGAGGAGATCGGCCTGGCGGAGCAGGTGTTCCTGGAGAGAGGTTTCGGTGACGAGGGAGTCGAAGAAGTGTTGGCGGCGTTCGGCGTCCTCGGAGGTGTAGGGCTGGTTGCCGGAGCCTTCGGCGAGGTAGTCCCGCCAGTCGTCG
>CAYNUW010000362.1:0-3110 GCA_964400455.1 uncultured Akkermansia sp.
CAGCAGATCGAAACCCTCTTTGGCCAGCTGGAAACCATCCTGGATCGTATCACCGCCACCATGGAGCATGAAAGCCAAAGTCTCGATACGGTGCAGGGCGAAATGGAAAGCCTCGATCTGGCCGCTCAGTCCGGCAGCGCTCGCGCCGAGCAAATGGCCGCCGGCTCCCAGGGTTTGCAAGAGCAGGCCCTCCGCCTGGCGGATGCCATCAACGGCCTGGCGCGGATCACCGCGTCCTCGAGCAGGCGCTTGTCCGGTTAATCACCTCCGGTATCGGCGGATCGATCACACGCCCGGGACCCGGGTTTCGCGGCTCGCGGGTTTAGGCCTCGCCACCCAAATCCAAGGGCTGTAGAATAAAACTATGCCAGCCGGTGGCGTAGGTTTCGTAGCCCGGAGACCGCGCATAGGCCGCCAGTTGACGCGTGCCCTGTCGGGTCGTCACCACATAACCCTTTCCGCAGGAGACCAGTTCCTTGAAGTCCGCCAGCGGGAAGACTTCCTGCAGGTGTTTGTTTTGGTTGTCGGCCAGCACTCGCCCCTCTGTGTCGACCAGGCAGACGCGGGTTTGCCGTCGTTCAGCTTCCCCTACCTGGGTGCGTGTCACAATGGTTTGGGCGAGCGACTCCCAGTCGAAAACGATCCCCAGGCAACCCAGCGGGCGGCCATCGGGACGGCCCCCCTCCCGCACCGCAGCGGAGTAGACCAGGATCATCTTTCCGCCCGCGAGATTAGGTGAACGGTGCAAGCCTTGAAAGCCAAACTCGGCTCCGGACCGGGTGGCCAGGGCGCTCTGGAACCAGGCGGTGCCAGCGTGCCGAGTCCCCGCGCAGGGATACTTCTCCGGTCGACCATTTGCGATGATCGCGCCGGTCAAGTCGCACAGCACGATGTCAAAATACACTGTGTAGGAGTCGAGGATCTGGCCCAGTCGCCGGCTGGCGTGCGCCGCTCTGGATGGTTCCGCCAAAGCCTCGATGCAGCTGGAATCCGTAGCCCACCAGCGCACATCGCAGGAGCGCTCGTAAAGGTTCCGATCGATTAAATCGATGTTGGTGTGCGCCAGATCGGCGAGCCTCATGCCTCGCACCTGCGCGCCGATTGCCTCCACCATGTCATTTAGCTGGATTACGTCCTTGCTGGTATCCGCCTCCAGTTTGCGCGCCGCGTCGGAAGTGCGGGTGGACAGGGCCACCATTTCCCGCGCCACAACCTCAAAGGCCCTCCCAGCCGCACCCGCGTGCGTGGCCTCGATTTGCGCGTTAAAGCTTAATAAACGAGTCTGCAAATTGATGTCCTCGATGTGCGTCAACATCTCTTGCAAACGACGCTCGATGCCTCCCGAGAGGCCGCCGATACGCCGCAAACCCGCCGCGATACCCTCGATTTTTTCCGTCGCCATCACCCCTCCACCACCTGCCGCTCCGCCTGAACCCGTTGTTGCCATGTCCCAGCGTCAGCATCGTCTATGCCGCTTTGCAATCTACACGTGATTCAAAATGAAAATGTTACCTTTGCGTCATCAGGACAATCTGGTGCCAATCGACCTAAGTTGGTTCGCGGCTGAGCCCGTCTTTGCCAGTGGGGCATCTTGCGCCTTGGGGCTTTGATTTTCAGGCCTATCCCCACGTCGGCGCGGAGGAGCGCCAAAATACGCGCCGGGCCGGTCAGAAAACCCTTGGCCAGCCCCCGGTTTTAGGATGCCATCCGGTTCCAGTTTTTTATACCGCTTACACCCCTCAAAATGTCCGACGAACAAGACCTGCCACCGCCTGCCATCACGCACGAATACAACCCGTTGCCCGAGGCCTCTAGCGCCGCCGATTATGATGCCTCCAAGCTCGGTAAACTCGAGGGTCTCGAAGCCGTGCGCAAAAAGCCCGGCATGTATATCGGCGGCACCGACGAGCGCGCCCTCCACCACTGCGTCTCCGAAGTCCTGGACAACTCCGTCGACGAACACCTCGCCGGCCATTGCAAAAAAATCTCCGTCGCCATCCACGTCGACGGCTCCATCTCCATCCGCGACGACGGCCGCGGCATCCCGGTCGACATCCATCCCCAATACGGCATCCCCGGCGTCGAGATGGTGCTCACCACCCTGCACTCCGGCGGCAAATACGGCCAGGGCGGCTACAAATTCTCGGGCGGCACCCACGGCGTAGGCGCAAAGTGCGTCAACGCCGTCTCCGAGTGGTTCGAGGTCGAGGTCTCCAAAAACGGCCTCGTGCACCACATGAAGTTCGAGCGCGGCAAGACGGTCAAAAAACTCGACGTCATCGGCAAGGCCTCCGGCACCGGCACCCTCGTCACCTTCAAGCCCGACCCCGAGATCTTCAAGCAGACCACCGTCTTCGCCGCCGCCACCATCGCCAAGCGTCTCCGCGAACTCACCTTCCTCAACGCCGGGCTCGAAATCCGCTTCGTCGACGAGCGCCCCGCCAATCCCGTCCCCGAGACCTTCTTTTACAAGGACGGCGTCGTCGAGTTCGTCCGCCAGCTCAACCAGGGCAAGGAGGTCCTCCACCCCCAGCCGGTTCGTATCCACAAGGAGATGACGACCACCCTGGACGACAAACCCATCGAGATCCACGTCGAGGTCGTCCTCCAATACAACGACACCTACAACGACCAGGTGTTGTGCTACACCAACACCATCCACAACCCCGACGGCGGCACCCATCTCTCCGGCTTCCGCTCCGCCCTCACCCGCACCATCAACCAGTTCGCCAAGGCCAACAACCTGCTCAAGGACAAGGACCCCCAAATCACCGGCGACGACGTGCGCGAGGGCCTCGCCGCCGTCATCTCGATCAAACACTCCGACCCCAAGTTCGAGTCCCAGACCAAGGTCAAGCTCCTCTCCCCCGAGGTCGAGGGCATCGTCGGCTCCCTCAGCTACGAGGGCCTCACCCAGTATTTCGAGACCAACCCCCAGATCGGCAAACGCATCGTCGACAAGGCCCTCAATGCCGCCCGCGCCCGCGAGGCCGCCCGCAAGGCCCGCGAGACCATTCGCAAGGGCGCCCTCTCCGGCGGCGGCCTGCCCGGCAAACTCGCCGACTGCTCCGAGCGCGACCCCCAGGTCTGCGAACTCTACCTCGTCGAGG
>CAYNUW010000363.1:0-3086 GCA_964400455.1 uncultured Akkermansia sp.
CTTTCCGAGCCGTATCTTCAACCACTGAGAGACACTGAGCGGCACCGAAAAGCCTAGCCACCTATTTTCAGTCAACAACGACCAAGGACCAATCACCAACGACCAGTCACCGTGTTTGGAGCCAGCCGCACGGTCTGGCTGGCGACCGGCCAGGAATGAAAAGCTCGGATCGGGGATGGGAATAATATGGTTTTAGTGTTTTTTTGAAAGTGCCTTAAGAAAGTTTATTTTCAGCTGAGCTCCCGACGGTGCGCTCGGCTGCACAAAACCCTTGGCAGGCTCGGCGTGGCTCCCCTCACTACGCGCCACCATGTCCACCGCGAAGCCCGCCCTCCTTGCACTTGAAGACGGTTCCGTTTATCACGGTCGCGCCTTTGGCGCCGACGCCACGATCGCGGGCGAGTGTGTGTTCAACACCTCCATGACCGGCTATCAGGAGATCGTCACCGATCCGTCCTACTTTGGGCAGATCGTCACGCTTACCGCCCCGATGATCGGCAACTATGGGGTGAACGAACAGGACACCGAGGCCTCGGCGCCACGCGCCAGCGGCTTGGTGGTGCGCGAGCTCTCGCCGGTCGTGTCCAACTGGCGCGCCACCGCGTCGCTGCACGATTACCTGCGCCAGCACGGCATCCCCGGTATCAGCGATGTCGATACCCGCGCCCTCACCAAAAAACTCCGGGTGGACGGAGCGATGAAGTGCTGCCTGACCACGCTGCCCCTGAGCGAGGCCGAGGCGGTGGCGCGGGCCCGCGCCTGGCAGGATATCGCCGGGTCGGACTACGTGAAAGATACCACCTGCGACGAGCCCAACCAGTGGAAACATGACGACGCCGCGCGCTTTAATCCGCCCTACGTGCCGGCGGGCACGACCTTTGGTCAGGCGGCCTTGCCCCCGGTGCGCCACACCGTCGCGGCCTTTGATTTTGGCGCGAAGCACTCGATCTTTCGCAAGCTGGTCAACCACGGCTTTGACGTGAAGGTGTTTCCCGCCACCGCCACCGCCGAGCAGATCCGCGAACACGCGCCGGACGGTGTTTTCCTGTCCAACGGTCCCGGCGATCCGGCCGCGCTGGCCTACATCCACAAGACGGTTTCCGGTCTGGTCCCGCATTTCCCGATTTTCGGCATCTGTCTCGGGCATCAGATGATCACCCATGCCCTGGGCGGCTCCACCTATAAGCTTAAGTTCGGGCACCGCGGCGGTAACCAGCCGGTGAAAAATCTGGAGACCGGCCGCGTCTCGATCACCGCGCAGAACCACGGCTTCGCCACCGATCCGGCTTCGATTGAAAAAGGCGGCGGCGTGGTGACCGAGATCAACCTCAACGACCAGACGGTCGAAGGCCTGCGCCACAAGGTGCTGCCGATCTTTTCGGTGCAATACCACCCCGAGGCCGCCCCCGGCCCCAACGACGCCGATCCGCTTTTCACCGATTTCCATCGCCTGATCTCCGACCGCAAGGCCGGCAAGATCTGAGCCGGACCGAGCGCCGGGGCGCGCTCCGTCGATCATGCGTCTGCGCCGGCTAACGTTGCAGCGATTCCGAAACGTCGGCTTCGCCGATCTGAGCTTGGTCGGCCGACGTCAGTATTTTCTCGGTCCCAACGGGCAGGGGAAGACCAACCTGCTCGAAGCGGTCGGGCTCTTCACCGCGTTGCGCTCCTTTCGCACCGCCGACGCCGCCCTTTTGATCGCGGCGGGCGCGCCGGAGGCCGCGCTGGCGGCGGAGTTCGAGCATGAGCGGGAAGGGCTGTCGCGGGTGTTGCTGCGCCTGCGCCCGGGCGGCAAGGAGGCGGAGTGTGATGGCGAGCCTCTGGCGCGTCTGGCGGATTTGTTGGGCCGGTTTCCGACCGTGGTGTTTTCCTCCCAGGATCAACAGCTGGTGCGTGGTGCGCCGGGCTTGCGCCGGCGTTGGCTCGACCTGGCCCTGGCCGGGGTCGAGCCGGCCTATTTCGCGGCGTTGACCCGCTATCACCGGGCGCTGGAGGCCCGCAACCAACTGCTCAAACGTCAGGCGGGCGCGGCTGAGCTGACCGCCTTTGAGGAGCCGCTGGCCGTGGCGGCGGCGGCGTTATCGGCCGCGCGTCGCGGCGGGATCGAGGCACTTGCGCCGCACCTGGCCGCCGCCTACACCGCGCTGGCCGACGGCCGGGAGCGGGCGTGTTTGCGCCTGGCGCCCGATGTAAGCCCGGGAGCGGGCGGCGTGGACGATTGGCGGGCGCATTTTGAGCGGGTGCGCCCTCGGGATTTGTTGAGCCGCAGCTCCGGTTCGGGTCCACACCGCGACGATTTGGAGCTGTTGCTCGACGACCGCGCGGCGCGCGATTATGGGTCGGAGGGGCAGCAGCGTGCGTGGGTGCTCGCGCTGCGGCTTGCCCAGGCGGCGCGAATTCACGCCCTGGCGGGCACCCGGCCGCTGCTGTTGGCCGACGACGTGTTGGGCGAGCTCGATCCGGTGCGGCGCCGACGTTTCTGGGCGGCGCTGGACCCCGAGTGCCAGGTCCTGGCCACCGGCACGGAGCCACCGGCGGCGGAGCTCGGGGACTGGCAGATGTTTGAGGTGGCGGGCGGAGTCTTCACCCCGGCGGGAGGTGGAGCGTGAGCGGGGTGGAGTGGGGACCGGGCGCGTGGGTGGCGGCGGCGGTGGCGGCGTTGGTGGTGGGCCTGTCGAAGACGGGGGTGCCTGGACTGGGCCTGCTGGCGGTGGCGATTTTCGCGAACCTGTTGCCGGCGCGGGCGGCGAGTGGGTTTTTACTGCCCTTGTTGATTGTGGGCGACGTGGTGGCGGTGGTGGCTTACCGGCGCAGCACCGAGTGGACGCACCTGCGGCGCCTGTTTGGCTGGACGGGGTTGGGCGTGGGTTTGGGCGCGTGGGTGCTGGGATCGATTACGGATGGTCAGGCGGCGCGGGTGGTGGGCGGCCTGGTGCTGGGTTTTGCCGGCTGGCAGGTTTGGAAGAAGTATTCGAAAACGGGGCCGGCCGCACCGCCGGGAGGTTGGTTTACTCCGGTGATCGGGGTGGCGGCCGGGGTCACTACGTTGCTGGCGAATGCGGCGGGTCCGCTGATGGCGGTTTACC
>CAYNUW010000364.1:0-3034 GCA_964400455.1 uncultured Akkermansia sp.
GGACTGCCGGCTGGCCCTCAACGCAGGCCCTGCCGGAGATTTTAGGACCTCCCTAAAGGTTTTCAGGTATGCGCCGAAAGGAACGAGGCCACACCAGCACTCCATGAAAACGTCACTCTGCCAGTCGCTAGCCCTCCTTACTTTGGCCGGCACCGCGTCGGCCGCCTCCATCACCGTCGTAAACGGTGACTTTGAAACCGGGGGACGCAGCACGGACAGCTTCAGCCAAAACCCCGGGGTGATTCCCGTCGGTTGGCAAGCGGTTGGCACGCCCAGCGGCTCCTATTTCGGCTACTACAATCCCAACAACTTCGATTATCCGGGCACCTGGGGCGGCGCCTCCGTCATCACCAACATGGCCGGACCCAATCTGTTTTACTTCGGCAGTATGGAGCACGGACAGGGCATTCAGCAGACTCTGTCGGCCACGCTGGCCGACCAGACCCACTACGCGCTGACCGTGGCCGTCGGAGGACGCTTCGAGTCGCTGGCCTACACCTCCGCGCTGGATATGCGACTGCTGGCCGGCTCCACGCTCCTCGCCTCCACCACCGTTCGCAATACCGCCAACAACGGAACGTTCATCAACGCTACGTTGAACTACCTTCACAACCCATCCTTCTCCTACCTGGTAGGCCAGCCGCTCACCATCCAGTTACTCGAAAACAACACCGAGTTCTCCTGGGAAATGGACATCGATAACGTTCGCTTGGAAAGCACGAGCGCCATCCCCGAACCAGCGACCGCCGCCGGATTCGCCGGTTTGGCTTTGCTCGGCTTCTCCGGCACCTGTCGCCGTCGCCGTGCCCCCTGACCGAGACCATGCGGCCACTCGGCGGCCGTAGATAGGTCCCCTTTCGGAACCGCGTAAGGATCCCCCGCCTCCGAGTAAAGTTGCGGTTTACCTCGCCACGCGTATCAGGGTCTCCATACCCGCCCGACACGCCGTGAGCCAGCCGACCACCTCCTCCGCACCCGTCAAAGTCTATTCCAGCGAACCCGTCTGGAACCCGACCCGCTGGCTGCCCACCACCGCCGACGAGGTCAAGGCCCGCGGCTGGGACCAGCTCGACGTCATCCTCGTCTCGGGCGACGCCTACGTGGACCACCCCGCCTTCGGCACCGCCGTCATCGGCCGCCTGCTCGAATCCGAAGGCCTCAAGGTCGCCATCCTCCCCCAGCCCAACTGGCGCGACGACCTGCGCGACTTCAAAAAACTCGGCGCCCCCCGCCTGTTCTTCGGTGTCACCGCCGGCTGCATGGACTCGATGGTCAACCGCTACACCGCCGCCCGCAAACCTCGCTCCGAGGACGCCTACACCCCCGGCGGCGAGATCGGCTTCCGCCCCGACTACGCCACCGTCGTCTATTCGCAGATCCTCAAAAAACTCTTCCCCGACACCCCGGTCATGATCGGCGGCATCGAGGCCTCCCTGCGCCGCGTCACCCACTACGACTACTGGTCCGAAACCCTCAAGCCCTCCATCCTCGCCGACAGCGGCGCTGACCTGCTCGTCTACGGCATGGGCGAGCTACCCCTGCGCGAATGCCTGCGCCTGCTCAAACGCGGCGTGCCCTTCTCCTCCCTCACCACCGTCGCCCAGACCGCCGTGCTCCTCCCGCCCGGCAAACCCGCCCCCAAAAACGCCAACTGGGAGGACTTCGCCCTCCACTCCCACGAGGAGTGCAGCGACGACCGCGAACTCTACGCCAAAAACTTCAAGGCCATCGAGACCGAGTCCAACCGCGTCAAAGCCCGCCGCCTCCTCCAGCCCGTCGGCGAGCGTCTCCTCGTGGTCAATCCGCCCTTTCCGACCATGTCGGAACAACAGATCGACGCCTCCTTCGACCTGCCCTACACCCGCCTCCCCCACCCGAAATACCGTAAGCGCGGCCCCATCCCCGCCTACGAGATGATCAAGCACTCCATCAACATGCACCGGGGCTGCTTCGGGGGCTGCTCCTTCTGCACCATCTCCGCCCACCAGGGCAAATTCGTCGCTTCCCGCTCCAAGCAGTCCATCCTGCGCGAGGTCGAGTCGATTAAGCAAATGCCCGACTTCCGCGGCACCATTTCCGACCTCGGCGGCCCCTCCGCCAACATGTATCAGATGAAGGGCAAGGAGCAGTGGATCTGCGACGAGTGCGTGCGCCCCTCCTGCATCTGGCCCGACGTCTGCCGCAACCTCGACACCGACCACACCGCCCTGCTCGACATCTACAAATCGGTGCGCGAGACCGAGGGCGTCAAACACGCCTACGTCGCCAGCGGCATCCGCTACGACCTCTTCCTCCATGACAAGGGCGCCACCCCCGAGGTGAAAGCCAGCCACGAAAAATACATCGAGGAGCTCGCCGCCCACCACGTGCCCGGCCGCATCAAGGTCGCCCCCGAACACACCAGCGACCACGTGCTGCGCATCATGCGCAAACCCAGCTTCAACCTCTTCTACAAGTTCAAGGAGAAGTTCGCCGCCGCCGCCGCCAAAGCCGGCAAGGCCGAGATGCCCGTCACGCCCTACTTCATCAGCTCCCACCCCGGCTCCCGCCCCGAGGACATGGCCGACCTCGCCCTCAAGACCAAGGACCTCGGCTACCGCCTCGAAGCCGTGCAGGACTTCACCCCCACGCCGATGACCGTGGCCACCGAGATCTACGCCACCGGCCTCCACCCCATCGAAAACCGCCCGGTCGAGGTCGCCCGCACCCCCGAGGCCAAACAGGAGCAGCGCAGCTTCTTCTTCTGGTATAAACCCGAGATGAAAAGCGCCCTGCGCAGCACCCTGCAGCGCCTCGGCCTGAAGGACACCGCCCGCCGCCTGCTCGACGAAAAAACCCCCACCCGCGACGTCACTCCTTCGCCCAAGATAAATCCCGTCAAGACCGCCGCCCCCCGCACCGGCGGCTGTAGTGGCGGCGCCATGACGACCGCCCCCTGCGGCATGAAAGTGCCCGAAGGTGCCCCCGGCCTGCCCCCGCCGGCCAAACGCCCCGCCGGCCGCCCCTTTTTCCAGCCGCCCAAAAACAAACTCCG
>CAYNUW010000365.1:0-3034 GCA_964400455.1 uncultured Akkermansia sp.
CATGGTGCGGGCGGCGTCGTCCACTCGGGTGGGCGGGGCCGGTTCTCCGTCCGCGTGGCGCATGAGGTCTGACATCGGGCCGATAAAGGCGTGGGGGAACCACGAGCCGGTCAGCGGAATCTCGCGCCAGGCGGGTTCGGCGCGGGGCGTGCCGCCGATCGGACGGGGGCAGATTTCGAGGTAATCACGCACGCCGCGTGGGTAGTCCATGAGCAAGCCGAGCTGCGTTTTTATGGCCCCCTTGGTGCCCTCCCATTTGATGTAACTTTCCTGATGGCGAAGTCCATGATCGTGCCCGTGGTTGGTCGTCACGGTGGCGCGAAGACGTTGACCGTAGTCGAGGATCATGGCGGTGCGGGTGGAGTGCAGGCGCGGTGCGGCGGGCGAGGGCAGGGTCTTGGCGTAGACGCCGTCCGGCTCACCGGCGAACGAGCGGATCAGGTCGAGGTAATGGATGCTGTGATACAGGATCTCCACACGAGGGGAGCGCTCCAGGAAAGTCCACAGGTGCCAGGGCATGTGCACCGTGACGCGCACCTCGATATCGTGCAGTTCGCCGATCTCGCCGGCGGTGATCAGCTCGCGGGCGGCGAGCACGGCGGGAGCGTAGCGGAGTTGGAAGTTGACCGCCGCGCGCAGATTTCTGCTCCGGCACAACGTGAGCAAGGTGCGCGCCTGGGCGAGGTCTTCGCCGAAAGGTTTTTGAATGAGAACGGGTGCACCGTCGGGCAAACCGGCCAGCACCTCGGGCAGGGCCGAGGCGGGCACGGCGACGTCAAACACGGCGGTCGGTGGCGCAGCGGCCACCGCGTCGGCCAGGGTCGTGAAAACGTGGGGGATGGAGAAGTCGGCGGCGAGCGCGGCGGCGCGCGCGGAGTTCAAATCATGGACGCCGACGACGGAAAAACCCGCCAAACGGTAGGCCGGCAGATGGGCGTCGCGCACAATGCCGCCGGCGCCGATCATCACGATGGGACGGGGCGCGCGGGGCAGGCGCTCGGACAATGGACGGGGTAGATCCATGTTTTTATTTGCAAAACAGAGTTTTATTAGTGAACGAATGGGCAAGCAAAATATGAGCAAAGGCCCCACCTACCCCGTGCCGGCGCTGGAGAAGGGTCTCGACATTCTGGAGACGCTGGCCGGCGCGGCGGAGCCGCAGTCGCTGGCCGAGCTGGCCGAGCGTTTGGCCCGCAGCCGCAGCGAGCTGTTCCGCATGTTGGCCTGCTTGGAGCAACGCGGGTATCTGGCGCGGGATGAGGTTTCGGGCAAATACGCGCTGACCCTGAAGTTGTTTGCGCTGACCCAGGCGCACGCGCCGTTGGCCAAGCTCCTGGGGGCGGCGCGGCGGCCGATGCAGGAGCTCACGGCCAAGACCGGGGAGTCGTGCCATCTGGACGGGGGGAAGCTGGTGGTGGTGGCGCAGCAGGCGAGTCCGGCGCGGGTGCGGCTATCGATCGAGGTGGGGGGCGAGTTTGATCCGGTGACGACGGCCTCGGGGCGGCTCTTGTTGGCGGGCTTGCCGGCGGCGGAGCGGGACGAAGTGCTGGCTTTGTCGGTCGAGGGGGCGCGTTTAAGCGGACGGGCGCGTGGTCTATTTGAGCAAAGGCTCGCCGAGTTGGCCGCGCGTGGAGTTTCGACGGCGGAAAGCGAGACCATCGAAGGTGTGCACGATATCGCGGTGCCGGCAGGACGACCGGGCGCGGCGGGTTTTTGCGCCCTGGCGGTAACGCGACTTAAACCGCGTGGACGAAAGGCGGACGAAGCCGCCCTGGTGGACGCGATGCGGTCGGCCGCGGCCGATATAACCCGCGCGCTCGGACTTTCTTCCCCATGACCCCACGCTATTTTGAAGACTACCTCATTGGTGTTTCGCGCCTTTCGACCGGACGCACCATCACGGAGACGGACATCGTGATGCACGCTGGCCAGACGGGCGATTTTTACCCGCATCACATGGACGCCGAGTGGTGCAAGACCCAGGATTTTAAGCAGCGCATCGCGCACGGGACCCTGATCTTTTCCATCGCGGTCGGGCAGACGGCCGGCGAGATCAATCCGGTCGCTTTTTCCTACGGTTACGACCGGGTGCGGTTTGTGAAACCGGTCTTCATTGGCGACACGATCACGGCGCGGTGCACGGTGAAGGAAAAACGCGACCACGCGAAACGGGCCGACCACGGAATCGTAGTTGAGCTAGTGGAGTCGCTCAACCAGCGCGGCGAGACGGTGCTGGTGACGGAGCATTTGTTGTTGGTGAAGCGAGCCTCGGTCGCTTAAGGCGGCGGGGTGGCTTGGTTGCGGTCTGATTTCGTTATCTCTTGTTCCATGATGTCCTCATACCCCTCTCACCGCTGGTTGCGCACGCTGGGCTGCGCCGTGTTTATGTCGGCCGCCGCGCTGGCCGAGGCGCGCTGGCAGACCCGGCTGGACACGGGCTGGAGTTTTTTACGGGGTGAGTTGCCAGAGGCGGAGGCTGTGGATCGTGCCGAGAGTGGTTGGGTGCAGGTGCGCCTGCCCCACGACTGGAGTATAGCCGGACCGGTGGACGCAGCGGAACCGGCGGGTGGCCATGGTGGCTATTTTCCGACCGGGGTAGGTTGGTATCGTCGGCAAATCGAGGCACCAGCGGGGTGGGCGGGGCGACGGGTGGAGCTAGAGTTTGAAGGCGCCGCCATGGGAGCGGAGGTGTGGCTGAATGGGGTGGCGCTCGGCCGCTGGGCCTACGGCTACACGCCCTTCCGCTTCGATCTGACACCACACCTGCGTATTGGAGAGAAGAATACTTTGGCGGTGCGGGTGGATAACTCCGCGCAGCCGAACAGTCGTTGGTATTCGGGCTCCGGGCTTTATCGGCCGGTGTGGTTGCGGGTGACGGATCCGCTGCATCTTCCGGCCGGCGCGGTCTGGGCCGCGACGGAAGCGTTGTCGGCCGACCACGCGCGGGTGCGGGTGCGATTGGAGCTGGCCAATGCCGGCGAGCGTGAGCGACGGGTGTGGGTGGAGACCCGTTTGCTGGACCGACGTGGACGAG
>CAYNUW010000366.1:0-2976 GCA_964400455.1 uncultured Akkermansia sp.
CAGGCCCTGCCGGAGATTTTAGGACCTCCCTTTACTTCCCAGACGCGGCCTCGAAGGCTCTTCGGCCTCCGTCTCCGCCCCCGACCGAAGAATTTCAGACTTCCTTCCGGTAAAAAGCTGTCCGCCCCCGGCCCAAAACACCTAGCCTCGGCCCATGACCGAACGTCTCCACCCCTACTGGCGCATGGAGTATATCGCGGCTCCCAAGCCGCCGAGCAGCCCCCGCCCGTTTACCGACCTGCCCGCCCTTGGCGACGACCGCGAGGCCCTCATCGTCCATCGCACTCCCTTGAGTTATCTCATGCTCAACCGCTTCCCCTACAACCCCGGTCACCTGCTGGTCATCCCCTTTCGCGAAGTCTCCGACCTCACCGACCTCACCCCCGACGAACAAACCGACCTCATGGCCGCCCTCGTCTTCGGCCAACGCCTGCTCCGCGCCGTCCTGCGCCCCGACGCGTTCAACATCGGCTTTAACCTCGGCCGCCCCGCTGGCGGCAGCATCGATCACCTCCACGGCCACATCGTGCCCCGCTGGGCCGGCGACAACAACTTCATGCCCGTGCTCGGCCAGACGCGCATCCTCCCCCAAGCCCTCTCCGAAACCTGGGACAAACTCCACGCCGAAGCCCGCCGCCTCGCCTCCCCGCCCCCCGCCGCCTGATCGGATCAACTGCACAGTCCCGTATCGGCTTATACCGCTTATCCTTAAAACTTAGACCTAAGCGCGAAGACACTCACGAATGCCTGAAGTATATTAATTAAAACAGTTTATGTATGACTTTACGTCTTCGTTGCTTCGCGCTTTAAAACCAACCTAATCAGGTGATTGGTATTGAAGCCTACCCGGCTAACCAAGGGAGCGGCGCGAGGAGCTGGAAAGGCCCTTAAGGCCCCGGCTGAAAGTCCGGATGCCCGGTCTGCCAGAGAAGAAAGGCGAACTGGGAGGCGAAATTGGCGAAGGCGACCTGCTTGTCCTCGGTGAAGTGCCCGTTGTCGTAGTTGACCTTGAGCAGGGCTGGTTTCGCGGAGGCACTACGCGTTTGGACGGCGGCGACGAATTTGCCCGGCTGCCACGGTGGCACACGAGCATCGTTCCAGCCGGCGACCCCCAGCACGGCCGGATAGGCGACACCCTCGCGGACATGCCGCACCCCGTCCATTTCAGCGAGGCCGAGCGCCTCCACCTCGATCTCGACCGTGCCATACTCCGGAATGTTGACCGCCCCATTGGGAGCAAACTCACGCCTCAGCGTATTGGCCGTGCCCACATTGCAGACCGCTGCGGCAAAGAGGTCCGGCCGCTCGGTGATCGCGCGGGTGATCATGACTCCGCCCGCACTCGTTCCGGTGCCGGTGAGTCGCTCCGGCCGAGTATAGCCCTCTCGCACCAAATACTCCGCGCAGGAGATAAAGTCTTTCCACGTGTTGGGCTTGGTTTCCTTCCATCCACCGCGTCGCCAGTCGTCACCCTTTTCGCCCCCGCCGCGCACATGCGCCACGGCAAGCACCACACCCTCCCGCAGCGCCAGCGAGTGCTGGATGTTGAACGCCGGGGTCATGCTGATCCCGTAGGCTCCATAACCGCGCAGAATGCACACGGCCGAGCCGTCTCGCTTCAACCCTCGCCGATAAAGTAGAGAGAGCGGCACCGGAGTCCCGTCGTGTCCGGGCACTTCGACCGTCTCGCTGACCAGTGATTCAAAACCGGGATACTCAATGGCGGTGTCGAAGACACTTTTGACCACCTGCCCTGATTGGGGTTCGTAGTCGAAAAGTGTGCGCGGCCGGGTCCAGGCCGTGATGGCGATGAAGGCTTTTCCCTCGCCAAAGCTGGGCACCTCCACCGACACAATCCCGGACAAGGGCAACTCGACCGGGATGACGCGCCCGGTCGCGAACTCCAGGCGGAGCAACCTGCCGACGATCCCGTTCGAATAGGTGATCAGCGCATGGTCTCGCGTCTGCACAAACCCGGTGATCGTGTCGGCAGCCTCCGGCACGACCGTTTCCGCCGCAGCCCAATCCGGGCTTTCCAGCGAGGTTCGCACGACCTTGAACCGCGAGGCCCCCGTGCTCGTCACCGCATAGACATGCTCGCCAAAAAACAGCGGCCCCATGATCACCCGATCCGAACGACGGCACAGCTCGCGCCATGAAATCCGCGTCTCTGTGGACGCCACGCCGGACGCGATGAAAAGCCGCCGCTCCCGCGCCACCGTATTCAAAGCACCGATTCGAATGTCAGGCCGGACATCCGGCACCGTCACGCGTGGGATCTCCTTGGCTTCGATCCCGAGCGCGGCGTTGGCATGAATGCTGAACACGTCGGTGGCGTCGGCGAAATCGCCGCCCAACCGGTGGAGGCGCACCCGACGATTAAGCTGAATCGCCTTGTCGCGGATATCCTTCACGTCCCCTGAGCCGAAAAAAAACGCCGCGCCATCGGGCGTCCACGTCGGCACGCCGCGCGTCGGATAATAGCGCTCGGACAGAAAGGCGCCGCTCCCCACCTCGAACACCCGCAGCTCCGCCCACTCCGCCCCGCTGGAGCTCAGGCCCAGCGCGACATGCCGCCCGTCGGGCGAGGGCGAGAAAAACTCGATCGTGCTCGTGACGCCGGGCGCGTAGCCGCTGGGGTCGAAGAGCAGGCGCTCCTCGCCGGTCCAGCCCTCGCGCACATAGAGCTTGCCCACGTTTTCGCCGCCCAGGGTCTTTTTGTAGAACACGCGCCCCGCCTGGACCTGAATGTCCGAGTAGGCGGCGGCGCGAAGTTTATCCAGCGCCAGCCACTCCTCGACCAAGCGGTCTCGGCCCGGGATGCGATCGATCACCGAATCCGTGAGCGCGGCCTGCGCCTTGAACCACGCCTCGACCCCTGGGTCCTTGCGGTCCTCCAACCAACGATAGGGGTCCGGATAACTGCGGCCGAAATGCACGTCCACCGCGTCCACGGTTTTCGTCGCGGGATAGGTC
>CAYNUW010000367.1:0-2967 GCA_964400455.1 uncultured Akkermansia sp.
CCCGTGGATACCGCTGGTTTATCGTCTTCGACGGAACCCGAGCAGGCTTATGGACATGAGGCCGGCCGCCACCGAAACAAGCGCAGGCTCGGGGATGAGGGCGACGACCAGGTCACCCGTCGCGTTGGTGAAGGTAAGCAAGTGGTCGTCGATCCGTGCGCTCCAACCCAAGCCTGGCGCGTAGGCAATCTGGGTCGCGGTTACGAAGTCACCAGTGATCGTGACGAGGGCAAAGTCGCCCGACTGAGCCACAGGCTCCTGGCGGTTGAAAAGATCGTAGGTGCCGGACGTGATCGGCGTGGAGAAAACCAGGGAAAGCGTTCCGTCGTAGAACAGCTGGCCGGAGGTCGTCAGGTCGATGCCGTCGTAGTTTGCGTCCCGGAACGGACCATCAATTTCAAAAGTGGTCGTGCTGGTGGGGGTGAGGGTGAGGCCGGCGGTGAAAGTCAAAATCCCCGGCGATTGTCCCGGCGACAGCAGGCCGCGAATCGTGGCCGGGCTGGCGACGATGCCGGAGCCGGTCAAGGTGGCGCCCGGGCCCAGGGTGAAATTCAACGGGGCGAACACGGCGCCGGGGCGCAGGCGCACCGTGCCGCCGGCGGCGGTGTCGAGCTGGCCGGTCACGGAGCCGAAGAACTCTGCGACCGCCTCGGCGTTGAGGGTAATGGCAGCGGCGGAGTCGACGAGGAAGCGGGCCGTGCCGCCCGCGCCGATCACGACCGGACCAGGAGGCGGGATGTCGAAGGTGGCGGTGGCGTCCGCGACGGAGACGGGCGCGCCGGGCGTAAGTTCGCCACGGATACGCAGGGTCCAGCCTGTCAGACGCGCGGTGTCTCCGGCCGTAGTGTCGGCGACGAGGAGCGACCAGCGGTTGCTCGCCAGCCAGGCGCCGCCAAGCTGGTTCAGGGTCTGGTCACCGGGAACAAAGGCGACCGGCGCCGCGAAGGCATCGACCGCCAGGCGCCCGTCCGGGCGGTAGGTTCCGGTGGAGTCGGCGACGGTGAAGACGTTGGTCGGGGCGGTGTCGTCCAAGGTGATGGAAAGGGCGCCGAGGTCGCTGCCGAAGGGGTTGGCGCGGTCCCGGCCGGGCCGGTTGAGGAGCACGGCGACGCGGGACGATTCGAGGGCGGTGCCGTGGGTAAGGGTGGCGTAGAGATCGCCCAGCCACATGGACTGTCCGGAGGCGGGGCCAAGGGCGAGGTCGACGGTGACCTTGGAGATCGTGGTGAAGCCGGGAGAGGAAATGACGCGCGAGTCCACGTATTGCCCGAAGTCGGGGATGTCGGCCCCGGGGGAGAAGACGTAGGCCAACTCCACCGCAGCGCGGACCGGCAGCGCTGCGAGAAGCAGGGGGGCGATTCGCTTGGGGAGCGTTTTCATGGTGAGAGCACGGCGCGGAAAAAGATGCGCGAATTCCAGACGGCGGCATGGTTGCCCGGGGCGTTTAAGGTGACCGCGAAGGAGCCGGTGGAGCCGGTGGAAAGCGCCGGCAGGGTCGTCCATTCCCCGGCGAGGTTGGAGGTGTATTGGAGCGTGTAGATTTGGTTGGGGACGCCGATAAAACCGTAGGTGGCGGAGGTGTTGGTCCCGTCGAACGCGGCGGTGCCGACGGCGGTCAACTGGAGGGTGAAGGGCGCGGGTGCGGCAAGGGTCACGGTGACGAGCCCGGTTGCGGTGGAAACGCCGTCGCTGACGGTGTAGTTGAAGGATTCGCTGGAGGCGGAGGGATTGCCGGTGAAAAAGACGCGTCCGGCAGCGAGCGACACGCTGTTGCCCGGGCCGGCGGTCACGGCGGTGAGGGTGAGTCCGGTGGCGGCGGTGGCGCCGGTGGATGTGATGCGGTAATCGTTGGCCAGTAGGGTGGAGACGGTGATTTTGAGCTGGGCACCGAGGGTGGGCTTGATGACGTGGTCGGTGGTGGCGACGGGCCCGGTGACGAGGCTCGATAGGTGAAAGGAGGGGGCGGGCGAAGGGGCGCCAGCGACCGAGATTCGCCCGTGGACGACGCCGACGGGTGTGCCGGGGGCCAAGCGAAGGTAAATCGTTAAGCCGGGCGGGATCAATTCGGCGGGCGACAGCACGAGGGACGAAGCGAAGGCGTCGTCGTGTCGGCGAGACAGTTGATAGGGCTCCGGGGCGGTCAAGGTGAGTTCGCTTTGAGCGCCGTAGATGCGGAGCAGGAGCGGAGTTACGGCCGATGGCGTCCCCGCGGCAAGAGCGGGGAGGGTGAGAGCGGGAGAGCCCGTGGCGGTGACGAGGAAGACCTCGGGGAAACCGGTTTGCGCGGCGAAGCCTCCGGCGAGGGTGTAGTCTCCGGACGAGGCCGGAGCCGAGACGCCGCCGAACACGGCGGGTCTCAGGGCGTAATCGGCGGATGCGGAGCCCGGGCCGGAGGAGCCTACGGAGGCGGCGGCGAGGGCGTAGTCGCCGGCGAAGGCGGCTGGTGCGAGGGTCAGAACGGCGAAAAGCGCCGGAATTGGATCAGCGCGGCGCATCCGGAACAGGGGCGGATGTTTCCAGTTTCTGGATACGTGAGCGCAGTTCGTTCAGCTCGGCGCGGAGACGTTTATTATCCGCGTGGAGCTCACGCACGGCGGCGAGGGCGGTGACCAAGGCGGGGTAGGTGTCGACCTGGAGAATGGGCGAGCCGTCGGGCAGGGTTTCGCCGGAAGGGGACACGGCTTCGGGAAAGACGAGGGCAAACTCCTGGGCGATGACGTTGTGATAGCGGACGTCGGGCAGCTCGGGATGGCGGGCGAGGTGGTCGGGCGGGTAGCGGAAGGTGACCGGCCGGACGCGCTCGAGGGTGGCGAGGGCATCGGCGACAGGGGTGACGTCCTCCTTGAAGCGGGCGTCGGAGTTGGCCAGCCAGCCGCCGGCGGCCGATTTGGCCGTGGTGCCGGCGACCTCGAGGGCGTTGGCGGCGGGGGCGCGGAGGATGCCGACGCGGCCCTGGAAGGTGTTGTC
>CAYNUW010000368.1:0-2959 GCA_964400455.1 uncultured Akkermansia sp.
GAGGCCGGCGCCATCGGCCGTCGCTACCGCCGCCAGGACGAGATCGGCACCCCCTGGTGCGTCACCATCGACTTCGATACCATCGAAAAAGACGGCACCTTCACCCTCCGCGAGCGCGACTCCATGCAGCAGAAGCGCATCACCGAAGCCGAACTCCTCGCCCTCCTCGACGAGCAGGTGTTCTAAACCCGGATTCCGGGCTAGATCGCCTTCCCGGCGATCCTACCTGCGCGAGCCCTGGCTAGCTTCGCACGACTTGCACGTCGTGCTTCATAGGACCGCGCACCCGGCATCTGGCACCGGTGCGGGGAGCATACGCACGCCGCGTGTGCTGCTCGGCGTCCCGCCGAGCCGTGCCGGAGCACCGCCCGCAGGCAGCGTGTGCCGGCCGGCGGTGACACGACGGGCCGATCCGACGTCCGTTTTTAGGTTCAAAGTAAAGCTAGCTTTACTCCCCCAGCCCTAGAGTAAAGCGAACCGCCCTTCGCTTTACTCTCGACCCACCGAAGTAAAGCCTACATTACTCCAGCGACCATGACACGCGGTCCCACAGGTTACAAAGTGCCCATCAGTTCAGTGGGCGAACCGTGTTTCGCCTTTATCCCCAATCCCTTGCCACCTGAACCGCCGATCCAGGTAGATACTGCCAATCTTCAGCGCGCCAGCGTGGCGCTAGGTCGGCTCAGCGGCGTCACCAGTCTGCTGCCCGATCCGCACCTCTTCACTTACAGCTACATCCGCAAAGAAGCCGTGCTTTCATCTCAAATCGAAGGCACCCGATCGACGCTATCAGAGTTACTTCTGTTCGAAAACGAAGCCGCCGCCGGTGTTCCCCTGGATGACGTCCAACAGGTGTCCAACTACGTCGCCGCGATGCATCACGGCCTGCGCAGGTTGCGCGAAGGCTTCCCGCTTTCCCTGCGTCTCATCCGCGAGATTCACGCCGAGCTACTCGCCAAGGGACGCGGCGCAGAGAAACAGCCCGGCGACTTTCGCACCTCGCAAAACTGGATCGGCGGATCACGCCCCGGTAATGCGCTTTTCGTGCCGCCGCCGCCCGACCTGTTACTCACCTGCCTCGGCCCCTTGGAGATTTTTCTCCATGACGAGAGCACCCCGTCCCTGGTGCGCGCCGCACTCGCCCATGTGCAGTTCGAAACGATACATCCTTTCCTCGATGGCAACGGACGCATCGGACGCCTGCTCATCACGTTTCTCCTCTGCAACGAGGGCGTGCTGACAGAGCCCATGCTCTACCTCAGTCTCTACCTGAAAAAAAACCGCTCGGCCTACTATGAGCTGCTCCAACGCGTGCGTGTCACCGGCGATTGGGAAGCTTGGCTCTCCTTCTTCCTCGACGGAGTGACCGAGACCGCAGTGCAAGCCGCCGACACCGTGGCTCGCCTGCTCGCGCTTTTCCAAAACGACCGCCAACGCATCTACGCGCTTGGCCGCACGGCTGGCTCCGCGCCCCGCGTGCATGAGTTTTTGCAAAAACAGCCCCTCGCCAGCTCCGCCAAGCTCGTAAAAGAGCTGGATATATCCAAACCCACCGCCAACGCCGCCCTCGGCGTCTTGGAGAAACTGGGCATCGTCCGGGAAGTCACCGGCGGAAAAATCAACCGCGTTTACGCCTACGACGTCTACCTCCGCATCCTCGCCGAAGGCACCGAACCGCTCTGATCCAACGGCACGCCACGAAAATCACCCACTGGGGGATCGGCTACCTCAACCGTTGGCTCGAGCTACTCCGACCCGACCTCAAGCTCGCGAAGGCATCGACTACACGATCATGTTCTACGGCGGTCGCCTGCTCGCCCATCTCTCAATGGACCGCGATGCGTCAGATAAGACCGAGGACGAGGCCGCAGAGCTTATCCAACTCCTTCGTATCAACCAGCACAGCGCCATCCTCATCGACAGCGACCGCAAATCGTCTAACGCACCGATCAACACGACTAAACTACGCATTCAGCCTAAATACGTCAGTCGGGCGGCGGAGTATCACACAAGGTGTTGAGCTGATTGTTGATCGCGGAATCCCGACGTGCACCCAGCGGGTGCATGGAGCGGGTGACGCGATCAGCAGGCGGCCAACACGTTGCGCGAGACGACCCGATCCGACTGCCGTTTTTAGGTTCAGCAAGAGTGCGAAAAATCCGGTGTCTTCTGCTGGATCACACCCAGCGGTGAAATTGAAAACTGCCTGCCCGTCTCCGCCATCGAAGCGGCCTATCCACAATTCGCCGAGCACGCGGTCTCCCTCAAACTGAAGCGTTTCGACTCGATCGAATACGCTTTCAAACTAGCGTTCAAAACCGCCTGGCCGCGCAAACATTACTACGAGCACAAGAAGGCCCAGTTCGCCCACGAAATCGCTAAACACATGACCACGGGGCAGATCTCCGCCGAGCTTCGTGCCGTAATCGAAGCCCTAGTGAAAACCATTCGCCATCCGCGCGGTTGAGCGCGGCGGAAACCTTCCGGCAGCGGGACGCGGGTTGCATCTGTCGGCGCGCTCCCCTCTAATCCCGTCCCCATGCCACCACGTCCCCGCCCCCCCATCGTGCGCGCCGTCCGCTCGCCCGAGGCGATGGACGCCCTCCTCACCTGGCTCGATCACTGCGACCCCGGCGCCCGCCAGCGCGGCCGCGACTACTTCCAATCCCGCGCCGTGCTCAAGGTCTGGTCCGACGCCGACCACCTCGTCAAAGCCGAGGTCGAGGGCGGCGCCCGCTACGCCGTCGTGCTCTTCTTCACCCGCGGCGCCTGGAGCGGCCGCTGCACCTGCCCCGTCGGCCAGGACTGCAAGCACGCCTACGCCTCCGCCCTCGCCTGGAAGGCCGTCGTCGAGGCCGGCATCCCCGACGGCCGCGACCCCGCCGAGGCCGCCGCCCTCTCCGCCCACGCCCTCCCCCCGCCCCTCTCGACCGCCGCCACCCCGCCCCCGGCCGCCAAC
>CAYNUW010000369.1:0-2951 GCA_964400455.1 uncultured Akkermansia sp.
GCGCACGGCGGCGGATTCACGACCCAATTCGCGGCGCAAGTGGTCCTCGACATGAATCCAACCGGTGGCGGCGAGGTCGGCGAGGATCTCGGCGCGGTCGGGGAGGTGCATAAAGGTATCGCCACATTCATCCGTGAAACGGCGGTCGCCGAACTCGCGCAATTGAGGGTCTTGCCGTCCCTCGGCCCAGCGTCGCGCCTCCAGTCGCCACGACGCACGTTCAGCGGGCGAGTGGTCGCGATCGTGGGTGGTGAAGAGAAACGGGGCCCCTGGGCGGCAGACGCGGGCCAATTGGCGCAAAGCACGGCGCCGCTTACGTCGCAACGGAATCTGCATCAGCCCGTTAAATAGAAACAAGCATCCCTCGAAACGACCCACGGCATCGACAAACGCAGGGTGAGTATCGAGGCGGGTGGCGTCAGCGTGATGGAAGGTGATGTCGGCGCGTCGTTCATTGGCCAAGGCCTCCGCCTGGTCCACGAGCTCGCGGGCGAAATCGAAGGCGGTAAGTCGAGCGTAGCCAAGGCCGCGCAGGGCCACGCAGCCCCGGCCGGCACCACAGCCAGCCTCCAGCAAATCGGCGTCTCGTCGGGGAAAATGACGTTCGATCAAAAGCCGTTCACTAGCCCAGAGTCCGATTTCGTGGGCCGCACGGGTATAGTGAACCACCGCGCGCGGGTCGTTAAAATCTCGTCGCACTTGAGCCGAGGTGACGGGTTGGGGGGCGGAATGGGAGCGCGCGGCAGACACGCCCACGAGCGTGGAGGCCGTTCGGTGGCCGGCAAAGCGGAAAACCAAGACAACCTACCGCCTGCATGGCTCCGTTGCGCCCACTTGATGGAACACAAATCGGTCGCCCGGCATCGCCTCGACCATTGCGGCCTGGTTGCCCGCGCCGGCCTCACTTTCCTTCAGGCTGTTTCGGCAGAAACTCTCTCGGGGAGCGGCCAAAATGTTCACCAAACACACGGCTGAACTGACCGAGACTCTGGTATCCCACGGACAAGGCCGTTTCTGTAACGTTGCACTGACCAGTGCGAATCAACGCCCCCGCACGTTCCATACGCAACCAGCGCAGATGTGCGGTGGGGCCGCGCCCCATCGCATCACTAAAGACCCGGCTAAAGTGGGCCGGACTCTGCCCCGCCGCCGCCGCGATCTCCGCCAGTCCAATGGGTTCCGCGAGCCGCCCGAGCATAAAGTCCAAGGCTTTCACCACCGCCAAGGGAAGTCCTTGGTCGCGCTTTTCATCGGCGGGCTCCACTTCACTTTGACTCGGCCAGAGCAGGGCAAGCAACTCCACCAACTTTGCGGCTGACCAGATCGGGCGCAAAGCATGGGAAACCGGGCATGAGCGCAGGCCCAAGATCAAGGCGGCCTCGAGCGATCTCAAGGCCCGAGGCCCGACAAACACCGGGTGCAAAACCGCCGCCTCTCGGGCCAGTTTGACTAGCTCCGAGGGCAGACATTCCGTCGTGAAGCGCCAGACCAGAACCCCGGCGGGTGCCTGCGAAAACGACCGGAGGTGCACGGGAACCGCGTGCCCCAACCAGAGAATGGCTTCCCCCGTTAATCGCCAGGCTTTACCCGGTCCGACGACCTCGAGGTCCGCACCAGGGAGCGAACTGAGCAACACGTGGTTAACACGTGGAGAATCTGGCTTTTGCGGACACAAGGCCAGCCGGGAAGAGGCACCCACCATGTATTCCGCCAGATGCTGTGCGCCCGCGGGTGAACCGGCTAAAGTCCGGGTTAACATGAATAGCCTAAGAACCTAATGCTGTGCATGAAAGCGGTGGATTAGCCGCCACAAAGTGCGGGACCCAAGGATGGATGGAGCGTAGTTGAGCATCACTAAATGATCTAGAGACTCAGTCTCAAAATTAATCAATCTCCAAGCAAAGTTATTCTGCATTTTTTAAAGAACCGCGCTGACCGTGAACCGCACACTATGTCCGGCTACCTAGGTTCAGGGTGAAGACGTTTCGCGGTCGGCGTAGGCTGTTCCCCCGTTCCTTTGATCCCGTTCTGGTTCTTATCGCCGCCAGCACCGGCGGCTGAACTTTCCAACCTTGCACGTCAGGCCTCGGGACAGTGTGGTCGACCCCCAATCAATCGCCCTGATGACCGCCCTCGAAACCGTCCAAGCTCTAATCCCGCACCGCCCGCCCTTTTTGTTCGTCGACGAAATCGTCTCCGAAACCGCCGATAATCTGGTGGCGCGGCGAACCTGGCGGGCCGACGAAGACTTTTATCGCGGACACTACCCTGGCGCCCCCATCACGCCCGGCGTGTTGCTCTGTGAAGCCGTCTTCCAGACCGGCGCTCTTTACATGGCCCGGCAGGCCCAAGCCGCCGGCGCGCCCCCTGGTTCGGGAGTGCCCTTGCTCTCCAAAATCGCCGACGTGCGATTCCGCACCCCCATCTATCCCGGTGACACGATTCTCATTGAGGTGAAAAAAAAGGAGGCGCTGGCCGGCTTTACCATGATGGGCGGCTCGATCAAAAAAGCCGATGGGACCCGCGTGCTCACGGTCGACTTTACCGTCGCCTGGAAAACCCCGGAGGGTGGATCCGCCGGCCAGGCCCAGCAACAGCAGGCCCAACAATAACTCGCCTTCCATCGACGCCCTCTGCTTCCACCGCCGTCGTCGCGCCCCCGCCGCCCCATCGCCCATGTCTGACTTCCTTCAACTCGCCGGGAAAACCATTCTCGTCCAAGGCGTAGCCAATCGAAAAAGCGTGGCCTGGCACGTCGCTAAAACGCTCGAGGAACAAGGGGCGCGGGTCCTCTACGCGGTGCGCTCCGAAGCCCGCAAAAAATCCCTCGAAAACCTGCTCGGCGGCCGGTCGGTTTTCGTGTGTGACGTGGAGCAGGAGGGCTCCGCCGCCCGCCTCGCCGCCGAAGTTGCCGCCGCTGGGTTTACCCAATTGCACGGACTGGTGCATTC
>CAYNUW010000370.1:0-2936 GCA_964400455.1 uncultured Akkermansia sp.
GCGTCGGCTTCTTCAACGAAATCCCCACCGGCGCCCTCCTCCTCGTCTCCGACCAGCCCATGACCCCCGAAGGCATCAAAACCGCCGCCAGCGACGCCGTCGTCGACGACGCCTACGTCCAGGACCACCTCCGCATCGGCATCGAATCCCTCAAACAACTCATCAACCAGGGCCTCACCGTCAAACACCTGGTTTTTTAGCCCCGCCCCCGTCGCCCTCGACCCGCCGTTTGACAGCCGCCCCTCCGGCGCTTGGCTCCCTCCACGTCCTATGTCCGCCGCGCCCGCCTTCGCCAACTCCCCCGACCACCTCCCCAGCGAAGCCCCGCCCCAGCTGCCGGCTCCCCTCGAAGCCGAAATTCGTCGTATCTACCAGCTCAGCCCCCTTTACGCGCGCCGCCACCCCCTCCACCCCGAACCCCTCCAGTGGAGTTGCTACCGCGAGATCCCCACCCTCTCCAAGGCCGAGATCGTGCGCCTCGGACACCAAGCCTTTTTTGAGGACTACCGGGTCATCGAACGCGGCCTCGACGAGCGCCGCTACGAATACGAATCCACCTCCGGAACCACGCAGGGCCCCATGACCGTCATCATGGAGGACGGCTGGTGGAACGCACAGCTCACCCGCGCCTACCGCGCCCCCCCCCTCCTCGCCCCCTACGCCGACCGCCCCCACCGCAAGTGCGTCCTCGCCCCCGTCGGCTGCTCCTCCAACCTCTGCCCCTACGAGGACCACCCCTTCCCCCACCGCTACTTCGACGGCACCGTCTACCTCAACCTCACCAGCGACCCCTTCGTTTTCCCCGAATCCGAATGGGACCGCATCCTCGTCGAACTCCAGGCCGTCCAACCCGAGATCCTCGAGGGCGAACCCAACTACCTCGCCCTGCTCGCCCGCGCCGCCCTCCGCCGCAAGGTTTCCCTTCCCTCCCTTCGCGTCCTCATCCTCACCTACGGCAAGGCCTCCCTCGTCCACTCCCGCCGCATCGCTGAGGCCTTCCCCGTCCCCCAGGTCGATCTCTACGGCTCCACCGAAGCCGGCTACCTGTTTATCGGCCAGGCCTTCGCCGACGACTCCCGCGTCATCGACGAAAACGCCTTTGTCGAACTCTCCCCCTGGCGCGGCCTGCCCGACGTTTTCCAAATCCACGTCACCACCCGCGGCCGCCAGGCCATGCCCCTCCTCCGCTACCACACCGGCGACATCGTCCGCCGCCTCCCTTCCGGCGGCTTCCGCGTGCTCGGCCGCGAGGGTGGCCTTCATTTCCGCGCCGACGGCTCCATCGTCAGCCCCACCGAGATCGACGCCGCTTTCCCCGAACATTTCGCCTGCTGGCACTACTGCCTCACCCAAACCGGCCCCGCCCGCTGGAACCTCGATTACGTCGCCGAAACCATCGCTCCTGCCCGCCTCACCGAGGCCATCGCCGACATCTTGGGCGACGGCGCCCGCGTTTCCGCCTTCCGCAAACGCCTGCTCCCGCCCGCCGCCAGCGGCAAGTTCGCCTTGCTCAAACCCCTCCCCAGGCCCGCCTGAACCCCGCCCTGCCAACCTCCTTTTGGCCGCCGCTCCGCACCGCTTGATCATTTGCCCAGCTGTAGACCCCGCGCAGCCGATCTAATATGCTGCCCGGCGATTCGCCCCCCTCGGGGCTGTCCTTTACAAAGTGACCGGAATACGGGTAAGTCTTTCGCGACCGCGCGTTTTTTGCGCGCGCCGCGACGACCAACCCAACTCCCTACCTTTCGCGATGAGCCTCCTCGCCAACCTGTTCCAATCCTCCATCGGACGTAAATTCCTGATGGCCGTCTCCGGTCTCGTGCTCACCGGCTTTGCCTTCGGCCATCTGGTCGGCAACTTCCAGATCTTCGGCCACCCCGACCAGATCAACGGTTACGCCCACTTCCTCCAAGGCCTTGGCCCCGCCCTCTGGCTCGTTCGCCTCGTCCTGCTCGCCGCCGTGGTCGTTCACATCTGGGCCGCCGTCGCCCTCACCCTCGAAAGCAAGGCCGCCCGCGGCCCCGAGAAATACGGCGTCCACCGGTGGCTGGCCGCCACCTGGGCCTCCCGCACCATGCGTCTCAGCGGCCTCGTCGTCCTCGCCTTCATCATCTACCACGTCCTGCACTTCACCGTCGGCGTCTTCGGCAGTGAATACTACAAAAACGGCCTGCCGGAGTGGGTGCTTACCCACGATGTCCGCGAATTCGGCATACCCCTCGCCTCCAAAGGCACCGCCGTTCACGACGTTTACTCGATGATCTTCATCGGCTTCAGCCACCCCTTGGTCTCCGGCTTCTACATCCTCGCCACCGGCCTGCTCGCCGTCCACCTCTGGCACGGCGCCGATTCCCTCTTTCAAACCCTCGGCCTCCGCAGCGCCAAGTGGTCGTGCTGCCTGCGACGCGCCACCACCGCCCTGGCCTTCGCCTACTTCCTCGGCAACCTCGCCATTCCCGGAGCCATTTTGACCGGCATCGCCAAACCCGCCGAAGGCACCACCGCCTCCACCCACGTCGCCGCCTGCCTCGTAACCGGCGCCACCACCAAGTGACCACGGCCCAACCGCCAACCGAACTCCTCTAAACGCACCTTCCGCCATGGCCTCCCTCAACTCCAACATCCCCTCCGGCCCCCTCGCCGACAAGTGGCGTAAACACAAGACCGAGATCAAACTCGTCAACCCCGCCAACAAACGCAAATACCACGTCGTGGTCGTCGGCGCGGGCCTCGCCGGCGCCTCCGCCGCCGCCTCCCTCGCCGACCTCGGCTACCAAGTCACCTGCATCGTCTTCCACGACTCCCCCCGCCGCGCCCACTCCATCGCCGCGCAGGGCGGCATCAACGCAGCCAAAAACTACCAAAACGACGGCGACTCCGTTCACCGCCTCTTCTACGACACCCTCAAGGGCGGCGACTACCGCGCCCGCGAAGCC
>CAYNUW010000371.1:0-2926 GCA_964400455.1 uncultured Akkermansia sp.
CGAGTGCGTGCCCAAAGTTCTTGGCGTTGGGGATGGAGTGTAAGATCGTCGACGGAAAAAAGATTTTTATAGGCGTGCTCATTTTCCGGCACAGGGAACGATTGGAGAAGCGTGCCGGTTTCTTGGTCGAAGACCTCGATTTCAGTCTGGTAAAAGGATTCGGTATGAGCATGTGTGGGCTTCCCGTAGCGAAGAAAGTATAGTCGGCCGTTTCTTTCACCTGCGAAGATTCGCTGGGTCCCAGCCGGCGCATTTTCTCTTAACTCAAGCGCGGGGAGTGGAGCTAGGGTTTCCAATTGAAAGCGTGCTATTCGAGGAAGAGATGAAAAGAAAACTTCCAGCGCGGTTCCGTTTGAACTCATTCGTAACTCCCGTCCTTGTGCCTCGGTCGATTCGGAACCGGGCGCGACTGAGAAGCGCGTCAGATTCTTAAATTTTCCATCCGCGGCATTATAGGCGGCGAGAGTGTTCCAGTAAAGTGCGTAGAGAGTGGATTTGTCCGATGAGAGCAGGACTTTAGGCACAGCATATACACCCAGGTTGATACACCGGACTTTCAGTTCCGACTTATGGGTCGGAGAGCGAACGGTCACCGTCGAGATGGCGTCCTTTCCAGCACGCAGGTTGGCTGACACGGTGAGAACCGCACCACCATAGCCATCCGGGTCAACGGACGCGGTCAACCAACCGCCAGAGTCGTTCGTGGTGGATAGGTTATAGTAACGAAACGCGGGGTCTTCGCTGTAAATGGAGACCACCTTGGTGTCCATATAATGCGACGACACAAACATCTCTTCATCGCTCGAAGACAGGGAAAAGGTTTGGGCACGGACCCACAATGGTGATACCATGCCTAAACAAAGTAACACATGCAATAATGTAGCAATGGCGCTTGGAAATGGCGACATGGACTTGAGAAAGCCCAGCTGGTGGTTCGATGGCAAGCGCACATAAGTTACATACTAGACGCTGAAGCGGTCCCACGGGGCGTGGTGATGGTCTTTCAGGTGATGTTTGAGCCGCCAGCGGAGGTCTTTGGCCAGACCCACGTAATAGAGCTCGTCCATGGAGTAGAATGAATGCGCTCCAAGAGGAGAGAAATGCCTCGGCCGCGGATGCGCTGGAGCTGCTCCTCGAAGTATTTTTTGCCGAGGACGGAGCCGTCGTGTTTCAGGCGCTCGTCGTCCATCGCGAAGCCCTTGATGGTGAAGGACTCGATGATGCCGGTGGCCCATTTGCGAAACTGGACGGCGCGCTCGGGGTTCACCTCGTAACCGAGGGCGATGACGGCGGAGAGGTTGTAGTGCGTGACCGGGCTTGCACTGCGCGCCCGCCCTCGATTTGAACTGTCAAGGACTCCTTGACAGTTGACGCCGGGTATAACTCCACGTCCTCGAATATGTTTTGGAGGTGGAGAGAGATATTTTGTTTGGTGGTGGCGAAGAGGTCGGCCATCTCCAGCTGGGTCAGCCAGACGGTGTTTTCATCGGCGCGGAGCTGGATGCGGCTCTTGCCGTCTTCGGAGGTGTAGAGGATCAGCATGAGCGACGGGTTGAGATGGGGAGGATGACGAGGACGTCGGCGTTAACGGGAGCGCCGACGTCCTCGTCGGTTTTTCGATCCAGGCCGGCGGGGACGCCGGCGCTCCCAGGCGGGGCGCATACATGGGCGCTCGACCACGGCCATACCTGTGGTGTTGCACACAAACCGGCGTTTACCGGGTTTTGGTGAATGTAGTTCACCGTCTTGTGGTAATGGGTCTCATCCCGTATGTAGCGATCCCAGTATTCCCGCATCCAGAGGGACTTCCCGGGAATGCCGAGCGCCAGCGCGGTATTGCGGGCCAAGACCCAGCGTGCGGTGAAGGATTTCCACGATTGAACGATCATCGCGAGGTCGGTCAGCGGGGCGATCAGGACATGAACATGATTTGGCATGATGCACCACGCGTGCAGGTGGTAGCGCTGGCCGTGAAAATGGAGAAAGGCGTTCTGGACATAGCGGGCGACCTCGGGATGGCGGAGCGCGCAGGATCCCATGCCGGCATCGAGCCACTGTTCTATTTTTTGCCGTTTCGCGGATTCGCGGGTGTCTTCTGGAAGGTTGAGGAGTTCGTCCTCCAACAAACGGAGTTTTTCCTGTGGAAGGCTGTCGGCGAGGCGGTAGGTGATGGATTGGAGAAGATGCGGTTCGTCGCGATGTGGCAGGTAGCCGCGCGTATACCACGCGCGAAAAAGAGCGCCGGTAGCGTTGGGGTTTCCGGGAGCGCCGACGGCCTCGTCGGCTTTTCGATCCATGCCGGCGGGGACGCCGGCGCTCCCAGGCGTGCTCATGTGGAGGCTTAGGTTGGCTGGGCGCGGGCGCGATCAGCGGCTGAAGGTGCTCGCGAACCAGGGGGTGTGCGCCTGTTTCTTGACCACGCCGTTGGCGGCGAGGTGGTCGAGGATCTTGTAGGCGAGCTCGGGGTCGCCGCCGGGGGCGGCGGCGGCGGACTCGGCGGTGAAGGCCTGGCCGGGGGCGGCTTGCAGGGCGGCGAGCAGCTTGCCCTGGAGGGCGATGACGCCGGTGGCGGCTTTTTTGCCGGCCTCGACGCCGGGTTGGTGGTAGGCGTTGATGTTGACCAAGGCGGCGTAGAGACCGACCGCGCGTTCGTAGAGGGCGATGAGCTGGCCGAGGCTGCGGGCGTCGAGCTGGTTGATCGTGACGGTGAGGGAGTGGCGGTTTTTCTCGCTGAGGGCGTCGCGGGTGCCGAGGTAAAAACCGAGCAGGTAGTCGCCGGTGGTGACGCCGGGCTCGACCGCCAGGGAGGCGCCGGAGCGGTCCTTGAGCACTTCGATGAAGGTGGCGAAGAAGTTGTTCACGCCCTCGCGGAGCTGCTGCACGTAGGCGTGCTGGTCGGTGGAGCCCTTGTTGCCGTAGACGGCGA
>CAYNUW010000372.1:0-2909 GCA_964400455.1 uncultured Akkermansia sp.
CACCCTGGTGGTGAGCTGGCTCAAGCGCCGCAAAAAGGGCCGCGAGACGGTGCCGGGCCTGCCCAGCCGTTTCATCGCCGAAATGGCGCTGGACCAGAACACGGTGAAAGAAGACCCGCGCGAAAAGCTGCGCGCACTGCGCGCCGAATTCGCGGCGCGGGCGCAGCAGAACAAGGTGGCGCCATGACGCCGTGCCGTGTCCCCAAGCCTGACTTCGTCGCCTGGCTGCTCGTGACGGTTCTGAGTGCCAGCGTCGCCCACGCCCAAACCCCATCAGCGCCCCTGTCTTGTCCGGCCGAGGTTGGCACTGCCCATCTGTATGGGCAATGGCAGCTCACCCTGCGACCCGCTCACGGCCAACACACCGAAGCGCCGCTGCGGCTGGAGCGCCACCCCGACTACGCCGAGACGGTGCGCGGCCAATGGACGGCGCCCAGCGGACAGGTGCATCTGCTCTCCGGCGATATCAGCGAGGGCGAACTGGTGCTGGACGAATCGGTGGACGGCGTGAACATTGGCGCGGTGTGGGTGGGATACCCGGTGGATTGCGGGCGGGGCTTCGAGGGCGAACGCCGCCAAAGCACCCGCTCCGACACCGAAGCCAACGCCGACCACCCCAGCCTGCGCCAGCGCTTTGTGCTGCGCCGCGCCGGTGGTTGGCACTGAAGCACTGGTCCTGCAGTCAATTGTCAAAATCTATTCAACCGATAGTTCGGCACAATCAACTATCAAAACTGCGTTGATCTGCATCAATTTTTCCTAGGGTTTACCCCGTACATTGAAGGCGTCCCCGGTTTGCGGCAGGTCACACCGCCACCCAAGGACATGACCATTCTTCAATGCATTCTGTGAGGGAACCCATGACCACACGCCGCCTGATGACCGGCCTTTTGACCGCCGTGGCCGCCGCCACCGCCTGGCTCTCCACGCCAGCCATGGCCCAAAAACGCACCGACGAGCCGGTGCAGACCATCCCTGCCGTGCGCAACATCGACCCTGCCATGGTCGAACTGGGCAAGAAACTGTTTTTTGATCCCCGCCTCTCCAAGTCGGGCTTCATTTCCTGCAACAGCTGCCACAACCTGAGCATGGGCGGCACCGACAACCTCAAGACCTCGATCGGCCACAACTGGCAGCAAGGCCCGATCAATTCGCCAACGGTGCTGAACTCCAGCCTGAACCTGGCCCAGTTCTGGGACGGCCGCGCCGCCGACCTCAAGGCCCAGGCCGGTGGCCCGATCGCCAACCCCGGGGAAATGGCGTTCACCCACGCGCTGGCCATCGACACCCTCAAGTCGATCCCGGGTTATGTCAACGAGTTCAAGACCGTGTTCAAACACGAGAAGCTCACCATCGACGAGGTGACCACCGCCATCGCCGCGTTCGAAGAAACCCTGGTGACGCCGAACTCGCGCTTTGACCGTTGGCTCGACGGCGACAACAAGGCCCTGAACTCAACCGAGCTGGAAGGCTACAAGCTGTTCAAGGACAGCGGCTGTGTGGCCTGCCACAACGGTCCCAACCTGGGCGGCAACTCCTTCCAGAAAATGGGTGTGGTCAACGCCTACAAGACCGCCAACACCGCCCAGGGCCGGGTGGAGGTCACCGGCAAGGACGCCGACCGCCTGAACTTCAAGGTGCCCACCCTGCGCAACGTGGAACTGACCTACCCCTACTTCCACGACGGCGAGGCGCCCACGCTCACGGTGGCGGTGGACCTGATGGGCCGACTGCAGCTGGGCCGCGAATTCAGCAAAAACGAAAACGCCAAGATTGTGGCCTTCCTCAAGACCCTGACTGGTCAGCAACCGCAGATCGGGCTGCCCATCTTGCCGCCATCAACCGACAAGACGCCGGTACCGCGTCCTTTTGACAAGTAAGTCGCTTGCTTCAAGCAAGACTTGCTCAGCCGGGGAGCCCTCAAGCCCTCCGGCTTTTTTGCGCCCGGCGACAATCGCCAGCATGAAACGCCTTTACTCGTACTTCTTTCGCGGCCTCATCACCTTTTTGCCCGTCGGTTTGACGGTGTATGTGCTCTATCTGTTTGTGTTCTGGGTCGAAGGTCTGACCATGCGCATGCTGCGCCCGATCACCGGCGACTTTTATCTGCCAGGACTGGGCATCGTGGTGGGCGGGGCGCTGATCCTGGTGCTGGGCTTCATCGTCTCTCAGCCCTTTGTGACGCGAATGCTGGGCTGGGTGGAACTGCCCTTCACCAACCTGCCTTTGGTCAAGAGCATTTACTCCTCGCTCAAAAGTTTTGCCGATTACTTTGCACCCCATGAACGCGACGCGCAGCAGGTGGTACTGCTCAAAAACCCGGCGAGCGAGTTCTCCATCATCGGGCTGGTGACGCGGCAAAGCCTCAACGATCTGCCGCTGGACGCCGTCACCCAGCAACACGTGGCGGTGTACCTGCCCATGGGCTACATGATTGGTGGCTACACCGTGTTTGTGCCGCGCAGCTGGGTGCAGGTGGTCGACATGTCGGTGGAAGAGGCCATGCGCTCCTCGCTGATCGCCTGGATGGGCAACGGCAAAGCGCCGCCCAACGCCTGAGCACACCATGGACTCGCTGACGCAACTGGCGCTCGGCGCCACCGTGGGCGTGGCGGTGATGGGCCGGCGCACCGCCGTCTGGAAAGCGGCCCTCTGGGGCGGTATCGCCGGCACCCTGCCCGACCTCGATGTGGTGTTCAACTTTGGCGACGCCATCCTCAACATGGTGCGCCACCGGGCCGAAAGCCATTCGCTGCTGTACCTGACGCTGATCGCGCCGCTGCTCGGGGCGCTGGCCGCGCGGCTGCATGGACCGTGGCCGAACTGGCCACGATGGACCATCGCCCTCTGGGGCGCGCTGTTCACCCACCCGCTGCTCGACTGGATGACGGTCTATGGCACCCAGCTGC
>CAYNUW010000373.1:0-2875 GCA_964400455.1 uncultured Akkermansia sp.
CTTTGGCTTGGCCGCCTTTGGCCACACCGACTGAGACGACCGGCAAACTAAACGGAGGTCCTAAAATCTCCGGCAAGGCCTCCCTAAAGCATTTTTCGGCGGGATCCCTTCGGCTTGATGGCTCGGGCGGGCACCAGACTCTGTCGTGTCAACCAAGCTCCGATGGTGGTCGTGCATCGACGGCAGCCGCATTATTTTCTCGTCCTTTCGGAGAATCTCGCCCGGATCAGAGTTGTCAGACTACCCACCCCAAGCCGGGTCGCCCGGTTCGCTTTTGCCACCATGCCCCACCCCGTCTCCCGCCGTCACGCCCTAGGCACCCTCGCCAGCGGCGGCGCGCTCGCCGCCGCCGCTTCGCTCCTCGCCAATCCCATCTCCACGATCACTCCCGTGCCTCCCGCCGACCAGCCGCTGAAGGGCAACATCCGGCACAGCGTGTCACGCTGGTGCTTTGGCAAGATTCCCCTCGACGGGTTTTGCGTCGCGTTGAAGGGCATGGGTGTCTCCGCCCTCGATCTGGTGGATCCGGCCGACTTCCCCGTCCTGCGCCGCCACGACATTGCCTGCTCCCTCGTCTCCGCCCCGAACATCAAGGGCATCGGCGGCATCGCCCGCGCCTGGAACCGCCTTGAACATCACGATACGCTGGTCGAAGCCTACGAACAGCGCCTCGCCCTCACCGCGGAGGCCGGGCACGGGCTACTCATCTGTTTTTCCGGCAATCGCGCCGGCCTCGATGACGAACAAGGCCTCGAAAACTGCGCCGCCGGTCTGCGTCGCATTCTTCCCACGGCCGAGCGCCTGAAGGTGAATCTCTGCATGGAGCTGTTGAACAGCAAGGTGAACCACAAGGACTACCAGTGCGACCGCACCGCTTGGGGCGTGGAGTTGGTGAAACGAGTCGGCTCCGAGCGTTTCAAGCTACTCTACGACATCTACCACAAGCAGATCATGGAGGGAGATGTCTGCGCGACCATCCAAGCCTGCCACCCCTACTTCTCGCATTACCACACCGCCGGCGTGCCCGGCCGTCACGAGATCGACGAGACCCAGGAGCTCTACTACCCGCGCATCATGCGCGCCATCCTCGAAACTGGCTATAAGGGTTACGTCGCCCAGGAGTTCACCGCCAGCCGGCCCGACGCTCTGGCCTCCCTCCGCCAGGCTTTCCAAATCTGCGACGTGTAGACCGTCCTTCTCGGCCGTCTCCGTCCTCGTGTTCACCCCACCCCGATTCCCCATCCATCCGCCCCCACCCCTCTGATGAACCGCCGCCGTTTCCTCCGCCAGTCCGCCCTCGCGGTCGCTCCACTCATCCTGACCGATTTTTCCCTCTTTGGCGCCACCGCCCCCTCAAAGCGCTTGAACCTCGCCCTGATCGGGACCTGGGGCCGCGCCCAAGCTTTTTTTGATCCCCTCGCGCGCGAGAATGTCGTCGCCCTCTGCGACGTCGACGAGCTCCATATAGCCTCCGCGTTGGAACGTTTCCCCGGCGCCCGCACCTACGTCGATTGGCGCAGATTGCTCGACGACCACCGCGCCCTGGCCCTAGACGGCGTGGTCATCTGCACTCCAGACCACACCCACGCCTTCATCGCCACTTGGGCGATGAACCGTGGGCTCCACGTGTATTGCGAAAAGCCCATCGCGAACACCGTCGAGGAGGCCCGCTTGGTGCGCTCGACCTATTTGAAAAACAGGCCCCGCCTCGCCACTCAGACCGGCACACAACGGCACGCTTTCCCCAACTTTAATCGCGTTTCAGAACTTATCCGCGACGGCGCCATCGGCCGGCTCAAGACCGTCTCCACCTGGGGCAACCGCCAACTTCGCCGCCCCGGCTACCTTCCGGCCGAGGGCTCGCCTCCGGCGCATTTCCACCACGACCTCTGGCTCGGACCCGCTCCTTTCCACCCCTACAATCCCGGTTATTTTTCCGGCAAACCAGGGCTCAACTGTCTTAACTGGAACATGTATTGGGATTTCGGAAATGGCCAGGTGGGCGACATGGGCAGCCATACCATGGACCTCGCGTGGAAGGCTATCGACGCCACGCTGCCCACCTCAGCCGAGGCCAAGGGCGAGCCGTTCAACCCCGAGGTGAGCCCGGTGGAGCTGGAGATGCGTTTCGAACACCCTGCCAACGCGTGGCGCGGCCCCATAACCGTGAGCTGGCACCAAGGCGGCGCCATGCCCGCCTCCCCGCGCCCCTACGTTGACCTGAACAAAATCGACCACGGAGCGCTGTTCAAGGGCGACAAGGGCTTTCTCATCGCCGACTTTACCGGACGTCTGCTCATCCCCTTCGGCGACAAGGCCGACCTGACCTACTACGAGCGCCGCACCCCCGAGACCGTTTTGCCCAACCTGGGCGACTTCGTCGGCCAGTGGTTTGACGCCTGCCGGGGCGCAGGCCGCACGTCGTGTGATTTCGAATACGCAGGCAACCTGATCGAGCAGATGTTGCTCGGACTGGTCGCCTACCGGGCCGGGGCGCGGGTGGAGTATGATCCGGTGGCCGGACGCGTCACCAACCTGCCCGACGCGAACGCCCTGCTTGGCCGCACCTACCGCGAAGGCTGGGCGCTCAACGGCTGAGCCTCAAACCACGCGCGGGGGCGGGTCAATTTTACGCGGCAAAAGGCCGGTCAAATCCAGGCGGGTGTTGCCATGACCGCCAGAGGCATTCTCTGCGGCGGGCTTTGTGGGCAAGGTCATCGCTTCACGAGCGGTTCGCTCGCCGCTTCGATGGCGCCGGAGAGCGTCCGGGCCTCGTCCTCGGCGAAGGTCATTTTAATCATGAATCAGTCTCGCAGCGGCGGGAATACCCAGCCGATCCAATCGCGGAATCCGGACTAAAGCAAAACGCCGCCCG
>CAYNUW010000374.1:0-2872 GCA_964400455.1 uncultured Akkermansia sp.
CCGTTCGTTTAGGAGTCCCCGGCCTGCACTCGGAGAGTGCTGGCCGGCGGTGACGCGACGAGCGGAAGTTCAGCAGGTTGCGTGAGACGACCCGAGACAATCTCGGTATCCGGGTTTAACCGCAGGCTTTATCGGAGGAGCCATAATCTCATTACCATTGCCCCAAGGTCGGCGAGGCGCTGACTGAAGGCGTATGAAAAAACTACTCAAAATTTTTGTCGTGCTCGCCCTGTTGGGGGTGATTGCGGTGGTCGTCATCGGGATCTTTCTCGGTCCGATCGTAACCAAAGCGGTCAATACGGTTGGCCCCAAGATCACCGGCACCACCGTCACGCTCGACGGAGCCAAAATCTCGCCCTTGACCGGCGGCGGCACGCTAGTGGGTTTGTTTGTCGGTAATCCGGAAGGATGGACGGGCGACAAAGCGCTCTATCTCGGCGAGGTTCGCGCCAGCGTGCAGCCGCTGTCCCTGCTCGGGAGCCATATCGTGGTCAACGAGGTTTTTATCGATGGCCCGGAGTTTGTTTTTGAGAAGAAACTGTTGGGCGGAAGCAACATCGATGCGTTGCTGGCCCAGATTGAGGCCAATATGGGCACCGGCAAACCGACGACCACGCCATCTGGAGAGACGCCCGCCGAGCCGATCAAGTTCGCGGTGAAGTCGTTCCGGATTCAGAATGCCAAGATGACCTTGGTGGCGGCCGGCCAGTCGATCACCGTGCCCTTGCCGCCCCTCACGCTGACCGACTTGGGTGTGCCAGAAGGCGGCATCACGCCGGATCAGGTGGCGACCAAGGTGCTAAAAAACGTGCTCGGTCAGATGGGCACGGCATCCGTGGCCGCGCTCAAGGATGTGGGCGGCGCGGCCTTGGATGGCGGCAAAGAAGGTGCCAAGGCGGCCGGTGAGGCGCTGAAGGGCGGTCTGAACAAGCTCTTGGGCAAGTAAACAAAGGCCTCAGGCAGGACGCGGCCTCACGCGAGGTGAGGCCCTGCGGGTAAAGGAGGCTACGGGTAGGGCTCGACCTTGTGTCGAGCCGCCGGCGGGGTCTAGCTTGTGGTTGCGTCATCATGATACGTCCTTTGCCCACCGATTTCTCCGACCCGGTTGCTGTCGATACCATCGCCGCCTTGGCGACGCCGGGGGGCACCTCGGCGCTGGCCTTGATTCGGGTCAGCGGGCCGGCATCTCGGGCGCTGGCCGAGGGACTCTGGCGGGGCCGGGCGGCGGGGGCGGAGACGGCGGCTCCCCTACCCTGCCGACGGCCGGTCTTCGGACCTTACGCGGCGCAGACCGATGGGCGGGTGCTGGACGAACTGGTGTGGACCTTTTTCCCCGGGCCGGGCACGGCGACCGGAGAGGATACCCTGGAGCTGTCGTGCCATGGTAATCCGCTGATCGTGCGTTTGATTCTGGAGGATCTTTACC
This sequence comes from uncultured Akkermansia sp., assembly GCA_964400455.1. Lineage (GTDB taxonomy): Bacteria > Verrucomicrobiota > Verrucomicrobiia > Opitutales > Opitutaceae > IMCC26134_A. The sequence goes on from CAYNUW010000374.1 coordinate 1,427, forward strand.
AGCGGGGGTGTAGGGCGGCCGAGCCGGGCGAGTTTACCCGGCGGGCGTTTTTAAATGGGCGGATCGAACTTACCCAGGCGGAGGCGGTGATGGACCTCATCCATGCCCGCAGCGAACGGGCGCTGGGCGCGGCGCAACGTCAGCTGCGCGGCGCGCTTGGACGGCACCTGGAAGGCTTGATTGCCGAGGTGTTGGGACTGCTGGCCCGCATCGAGGCCTATATCGATTTCCCCGACGAGGATCTGCCGCCGGAGGATCGTGGCGTGGTGGTGGCGGGCCTGCGGAATGTTCTACGTGGAACAACGCGTCTGCTGGCGACCGAACGTTACCACGACCTCTTGCGCGAGGGCGTGCGCACGGTGCTGCTGGGCGAGCCAAACGTGGGTAAAAGCAGTCTGCTCAATGCCTTGGTGGGGCGGGAGCGGGCCTTGGTCAGCGCCGAGCCGGGCACTACACGAGACTTTATCGAGGAGCCCCTGCAGGTGGGACCGCACTTGTTGCGGTTGACGGATACGGCGGGACTCAATCCCGCGCCCGGGCAGGTGGAGCGGCTGGGCATGGCCAAGACCTTGGAACAGCTGGCCGAGGCCGACCTGATCCTTTGGGTGGCGGACTGCACGCGCCCGCTCCCTCCCCTACCCTCCGAGGCCCAAGCCCTGTTGCGGCCGGACAATACCCTGGTGGTGTTGAACAAAGTGGATCTTTTGCCCGATGCACCGCCCTTGCCGGTGTTATTACCCCAAGTGCAGGTATCGGCCCAGACCGGCGCGGGGTTGGAGGAGTTGCGCGAGGCCATCGTGCGGCGGGCGGATGCGCTGGCACCGGCCCTGGCGGCGGAAGAGACCTTGGCGGTGAATGCCCGTCACGCCGACGCGCTGCGGCGGGCGGAGGCGGGCTTTCGGGCGGCGTTGGCCGGATTGGAGGCGCGTCCGGGGCAGCCGATCGAGTTGGTTTCGGCCGATCTACGCGGCGGGCTGGACGCCTTGGGGGAGATCGCCGGCCGGGTGGATAATGAGCGGATGCTGGACGCCTTGTTTCTGACGTTCTGCATCGGCAAGTGAGATGGCGGGGTTTATCCCGGATTCCGGATTTATCCTCACGCAAAGGCGCGAAGACGCAAAGGGGTTGAGGGGAGGGGTTCTTGGTGTGACGGTGGTTCTCCGGCGTTTTCAGTGGGTAGCCGGGTGTGAAACCGCCATGCTCGGTGGCTCGGCCAATGGCCTCGGGGTTCTGCAAGATGCGCATATAAAGTTTCTTATCGGTGAGGCCCTTGGCCGTAAAATCGACCGCCCAAGCGAACGCAGTCCGCCGCTCGCCATAAGCGGCGGCCCTTGGCTCGTCGCATAAGTGGTGAACCTCTTCAGGCGCTTATCCACTGAAAACGGCTAAGGGTGTGGCGGGCGATTTGTTGGCGGGTTAAAGACTTTGCGTCTTGGCGACTTTGCG
>CAYNUW010000375.1:0-2868 GCA_964400455.1 uncultured Akkermansia sp.
GACAACCCCGCCCTCGCCGTCCCCTCCGCCCCGCCCCCCACCGTCTTCACCCTCGTCGACGCCCTCCCCGGCCTCACCTTCTCCGAACCCATCGGCCTCGCCACCCAGCCCGGCGACACCCGCCGACTCTACGTCCTCGAACGCATGGCCAAGATCCGCCTCGTCCCCGACGTCACCGCCGCCGCTCCCGCCCAAAAACTCTTCCTCGACCTCCAGACCGCCATCGCCGGCCGCACCCCGGCCGAAACCATCGAGAACGGCGCCAACTTCGAAAACGGCCTGCTCGGCCTCGCCCTCCACCCGCAGTATTCTTCCAACGGATACCTCTACGTCGCCTACACCGTGCGCATCTCCGGGATCGACTACCAGCGCATCTCCCGCTTCCGCGTCTCCGCCTCCGACCCCGACGCCGCCGACCCCGCCTCCGAACTCGTCCTCCTCCAGCAGCTCGACGAGGGCGACAACCACAACGGCGGCGACCTCCACTTCGGCCCCGACGGCTACCTCTACTACGCCGCCGGCGACGAGGACAACCCCAACGACTTCCGCCAAAACTCCCAGCGCCTCGACAAGGATTTCCACGCCGGCATCTTCCGCCTCGACGTCGACAAGCGCCCCGGAAACCTCGAACCCACCCCGCACGCCGCCATCCCCACCACCGGCGGCCTCGCCCGCTTCTCCGTCCCCCTCGACAATCCCTTCGTCCCCCTCGCCCGCGGCGGCTCCTGGGACGGCGCCTGGAACGGCGTGCCCATCGCCGACCCCGCCAAACTCCGCATGGAATACTGGGCCCTCGGCCTCCGCCACCCCTGGCGCATGTCCTTCGACTCCCTCACCGGCGACCTCTGGACCGGCGACGTCGGCCAGAACCTCTACGAAGAAATCAACTTCGTCGTGAAGGGCGGCAACTACGGCTGGGTCTGGCGCGAAGGCTTCACCGACACCACCTTCTCCACCAACCCCACCCGCCCCGCCGCCTTCACCTCCATCGACCCCGTCTGGGCCTACCCCCACACCTCCGTCGCCGGCGCCGACCCCCAGCTCGCCGGCAACTCCGTCGTCGGCGGCGTCGTCTACCGCGGAGCGCGCTTCTCCGCCCTCTACGGCCGCTACGTCTTCTGCGACTCCGTCTCCGGTCACGTCTGGGCCCGCGACCCCGCCACCGGCGCCGTCTCCCGTATCACCGGCGTGCCCGGCGCCTACGGCGGCCTCGTTTCCATGGGCGTCGACCCCGCCAGCCAGGACCTGCTCTTTGTCCACTACCTCAACGGTCAGGTCCTCCGCCTCACCACCGGCTCGGCCGACGACTCCTTCCCCGCCACCCTCTCCGCCACCGGCCTCTTCGCCGACCTGGCCGACCTGTCGCCCGCCCCCGGCCTCCTCCCCTACGAACCCATCCTCGCCTTCTGGAGCGACCACGCCCTCAAGCGCCGCTGGTTCACCCTGCCCGACCCCGCCTCCGCCTTCACCTGGCGCGCCGACCAGAACTGGACCTACCCCACCGGCGCCGTCTGGGTGAAACACTTCGACCTCGAACTCGTGCGCGGCGACCCCGCCACCAAACGCCGCCTGGAAACCCGCGTCCTGGTCAAAACCGCCGACGGCGCCTACGGCGTCAGCTACCGCTGGAACGAGGCCCAGACCGAGGCCGCCCTCGTGCCCGACGAGGGCGTCGAGTTCGACCTCCCCATCACCGAAAACGGCGTGCTCCGCACCCAGCGCTGGGGCATCCCCAGCCGCTCCAGCTGCCTCACCTGCCACACCCCCCAGGCCGGCCACGCCCTCTCCTTCAACACCCGCCAGCTCAACCGCGACGGCCACATCCACGGCCGCGCCGGCAACCAGCTCGCCCTGCTCGAAGCCGCCGGCTACTTCACCCAGCCCCTCGGCGACCCGCGCGCCCTGCCCCGCCACGTCCACCCGGACGAGACCACCTACTCCATCGAGGCCCGCGCCCGCTCCTACCTCGCGGTCAACTGCGCCTACTGCCACCGCGAGGACGGCACCGTGTCCGGCGCCTTCTGGGACGGCCGCGCCCACCTCACCCTCGCCCAGACCAACCTCGTCGACGGCCCCGCCAACAACAACGGCGGCGACCCCGCCAACCGCCTCCTCGTCCCCGGCGACCTCGACCGCTCCATCGTCTACAATCGCGTCGCCGCCGCCAACGGCTTCACCCGCATGCCCCCGCTCGGCACCCACGAGCTCGACCACGGCGGCATGGACCTGCTCGCCGACTGGATCGCCGTCCTCGGCGAACGCGCCGACTACGCCGCCTGGCGCGCCGGCCACTTCGGCTCCCCCACCTCGCCCGCCGGCGACGAAACCGCCGACCCCGACGGCGACGGCCAGGACAACCGCGCCGAATTCATCGCCCTCACCGACCCGCTCGACCCCGCCAGCTACCTCCGCGTCTCCCTTGCCCCCGCGCCCGCCGGCACCTTTTCGGTCTCGTTCCTCCTGCCCCCCGACCGGGCCTGGACGCTCGAAAGCTCCGTCGACCTGCTCGCCTGGACGCCCTGGCACCCTCCGGGCGCCGACGGCATCCCCCGCGCCGCCCCCACCCCCCTCGCCTTCACCGCACCCTTGCCAGAGCCCAACGCCCCGCGCCGCTTCTACCGCCTCCGCCTCCAGGAACCTTGACCTGCATGAGACTTTTCGGGTCACGACTAGAGGGGCAAATCTTGCTAGAGGGGTGCAGTTTGATCCGTGTGCTTCCGTGGTGATTTGGCAGCGGATTTCCGGTCACCGAGACGTCTTTCGTTCGTAGCAGGTGAAAGAATCTAATTTGGAGTATTAAAGATCAATTTCCTTTAGGCCTGACTGTTTAACTTATCTTCCCAATCACAAACCGTAGGGCCCCTACTG
>CAYNUW010000376.1:0-2851 GCA_964400455.1 uncultured Akkermansia sp.
CCGCGGGCGGCGGAGCTCCGTTTGCGGCGGGAGGCGGGGGCGGCGCAGGCCGAGGTTGCCTTGGCGGGCCGGGAGAGTTTGGGCCGGGGGGAATGATGCGGCGACTGCGATTCTGGGGCGGGCTGGTCGTGCTGGCTTGGGCCGGCGCGGCGGGGGCGGAGCCGACCCGGGCCGGCGGGGGCGGGCTGGAGGAGGCGCGGGCGTTGTTGCGGGCGCATCGGCTGCCGGAGGCGCGGGAGCCATTGGAACGGTGGCTGGGGGAGCGGCCGGATGATGTGGAGGCGGCGCTCTTGCTCGGGCAGGTTTACCATGGTTTGGGCCGGAGGGACCGGGCGATCGAGCTGCTGGCGCCCTTGGCGGAAAAGCATCCGGAGGACGCGCGGGTGCTGGGGCTCTACGGCGGGCAGTGTCTGTTGCGGGCGGGGGAGCTGGGCATGAGTCTGCGGGCGTTGCGGTTGGCGCGGCGCGGGGCGGAGTTAATGGAGCGGGCGGCGGCGCTGGCGCCGGGGGAGATTTCGTATCGGGAGGGTTTGGTGGATTTTTACCGGCAGGCGCCGGCGCTGGCGGGCGGGAGTCTGGAGAAGGCGAGGCGACACGCGGAGGTGTTAACCAAGCTGGATCCGGTGCGCGGGGCGGCGTGGTTGTCGTCGATCCTGGTGCAGGAGGGGCGTTTCGAGGAGGCGCTGGCGGCGTGTGACGAGGCGCTGGGCCGGAGGCCGGACGATTACGCGGCGTTGTTCAACTTCGGCCGGGTGGCGTCGGAGAGCGGGTTGAGGCTGGCGGAGGGCGAGGCGGCCTTGCGGCGCTGCCTGGAGCGCACGCCGGGGCCGAGCGAGCCGAGTCACGCGGGGGTGTGGTATCGGCTGGGCCGAATCGCGGAAAGGCGCGGGGACGAGGCGGCGGCGCGGGCGGCGTATGGGGCGTCGTTGCGATTGGAGCCGGCGTTTAACCGACCGGCCGAGGCGCTGCGGAGGCTGGACGGCGGGCGGGAGTGAGGCGGGAGCGCGGCGGGCGCGGTCGACCGGCGGCGCATGGCCCCCCGTCGGCTCGGTTCACGCCCGACTGCCCGTTCGCCGCGCCACCGCACCGTCGGGTCTCAGGCGTATTTCACCGGCAGGGCCTTGCCCTCCCTCGCGCTGCGTGCGGCGAGGTCGAGGAGGTGGATGGGGCGGCGGGCCCACTCGCCGGTGATGACCAGCGTCTCGCCCTTGGTGAGGTGCGCGGCGATGTTCTCGTAGAACTTGTGGCCCTCGCCCTTGGGGTGGGGTGCGCGCTCGATCGCGAATTTGCCGTCGCCAAGGCCGGTGATGGTCTCCGCGCCGGGCCACTCGATCACGTGCGTGGCCTTGGTGCCGACGATCTTCATGAAACCCTTGTCCGGCGCGCCGTCGAGCTGGGTGATGGTGAGGTTGATGCGCTGGCCGGAGGCGAAGCGAACCACGGCCTGGGCCTCGTCCTCGTTGGCGTCCTGGGCCCAAGGGAAGTTCGGCTGCGCGGCCCAGTGGCCGTTCCAAGCATAGCCGCTGACCTCGGTGACGGGAGCGGTGATGAGCTGGAGCGAATACTCGAGCAAGTGCACACCCCAGTCGTAAAGGATGCCGCCCGAGATGCTGCGCGAGGAGCGCCACCAGTCGCCGGGACGGCCGTGCTGGCCCATGCGGAGATCGATGCGGACGATGTCGCCCAGGGCGCCCTGGTTGAAGAGCTCGTTGGCGCGAAGAATCCAGCCGTCCCAGTGGCGGTTGTGGTAGGTGCTGACGATGACGCCCCGCTGTTTCGCGGCTTCGATCATGGCGTCGCACTCCTCGGTGGTGATGGCCATGGGCTTTTCCAGCACGACGTGGCGGCCGGCGGCGGCGATTTTCAGGCCGAGGTCGGCGTGGGTGTTGTGCGGGGTGATGACGGTGACGAGGTCGGCCGAAGACTTGGCCAACAGTTCGTCGACGGTGCCGTAGGTCTCGATGCCGGGGAAGTCGGCGCGCGCGACCTCGAGCCGTTTGGGGTCGAGCTCGACGACGGCGGCGGGCGTCATGCCGGCGGCCTTCATCTCGTTGAGATGTTGGCGGCCCATGTTGAAGGCGCCGCCGTAGCCGACGACGGCGACCTTGATGGCTGCGGGGGAGGAGTAGGGTTTCATGGGGGACGGGAGTGAGGGGAGCGAGAAACGGAGTCAGGAGGAACTAGAGCAGGCCGGCGGCCCAGAGGCAGCCCTGCACGGTGAGGAGGCGGGCGGCGGGAAACTGGAGAAACTCGTCGGGGTGGTGGCCGAGGGCGTTGTAGAAGACCCGGCCGGCGCCCCAGTGTTTTATCCAGGCGACGGGCATCTGGATGGCGCGGCCCTCGTGGTGGTAGGTGGTGTCGGCGAGCACGCGCACACCCGGATCGGTCAGCAGGTAGTATTGCTCCGACTGATACGCGAAGGAGGCGGGCAGGCCGGCGGTGATCGGGTGGGCCCGGTCGGTGACGCGCACGGAGTAGTCGCCCACATGGGGGTGGCCGACGAAGTGGCCGCCGACCATCCATTCGTAGGCGAGCCGGCCGCGGAAGGCGTCGCCCATGCCGCCGTGGATCCCGCCGAGACCGAGTCCCGAGCGAACGGCCGCGTCGAGGCCCTTCTCCTGCTCGTCGGTAAGCCGGCCCATGGTCCAGCAGGGAAAGACCAGGGCGAAGGTCTTGAGCCGTTCGACGTCGGCCAGGGCATCGAGGCTGGCGACGATCTCGGGGACCAGGCCCTTTGCCGCAAGGTCCGAGGCGAAAAGTTGGACGATCTTTTCAGGTTGATGACCGTCCCATCCGCCGCTGACGAAAAGCGCTTTTTTCATAAATTTGCCCAGGAAAGCGCGACTTTAGC
>CAYNUW010000377.1:0-2837 GCA_964400455.1 uncultured Akkermansia sp.
CAGACGAGGAGGAGGGAGACGAGGCGGGCTTTCATGGTGAAGTGGTGGGCTCGGCGGAGAAGATTCGGCGGGGTGATCAGGGACTTGAGAAGGTGGCGATCTCGGAGACGCGACGGAGGGTAAAGGTGCCGCCGACCACGAGGGGGTGTCGGTGCAGTCCCTCGATGGTTTCGGAGTAGGTGCCGCCGTAAACGGTCACGCCCCACCCGGTGACGGTGGAGCCGTCGGGCGGCTCGGCGGTGAAGGTGAAGCTGATGCGACGGGTGATGTCGTAGCTTTCGACGCCCGGGGTTTGAATGGGGTTGAGCCGGGCGTCGCGATTGTCGTGGTCAGGGTGATAGGTGTGCACGAAGGGATTCTGCGGATCGGAGAATCCCACGGTGAAGGTGTGACTTACCGTGGAGCCCACGGCGAAGGCACCGGTTCCGCTGGATGCCAAGTCGAGGGGAAAATGGCTGGTCGCCAAGCGAAGCGCGGAATCCTTGGCAGAGGAGAGCAGGTCGGCTTCCCGGGCGGTGATACCGAGGGTGTTGCCGGCGGAGGCGAGGGTGCCGACAAAAGCCTGGGACAGCAGGCGAACCCGGCCGGTCTCGTCCACATGAAGAATGACGCGCAACGGAAAAGGTCGGGCGGTGGTGGAGCCGGGGCTGCCTGCGACTTGACTCTGCACGGAGTCAACGTCGACCTGCCCGGTCCAGAGACCGGCGGCGGAGGCGCGTTGGACGCTGGCCGGCAGGTAGACGTCGCTGAAGCGGGCGGAGTCGCGGATGCGAAGGAAGGATCCGTAAAGGGCGCTGTCGGAGGCACCGAGTAGAGAGCGGTCGACGCCGAACTGCAGATCTAGACGGCCGTTGGCGGGCACGCTGACGGAAGACTCCCCGGTTAGCGCGGTCTCGGTGTAGGTGGCGGTGGCGGAATCGTAAGTGCGCCGGGTGAGCGGCACGGAGCCGCTGATGGGGGTTTGTCCGGCGGGAGCGGCCTCGGAGTTGACGACCGAAAGCGTGAGGGTGAGCGCGCTGCTGGTGCGGTTTTGAACGCCTACGGTGACCAGGGAAAGGGAACGTCCGAAGGCAAGGCCGTCCCGGGAGGGCAGTTCATAGTGAAGCGGGGCGGTGAAATCCCCGACGGTGGCGACCTCGAACCAGTAGGCGGTGTTACGGTTCAGTTTTTCGGAGGTGTTCGAGACGAGGAGTGGGTTGGACGAGTTTAAATCGCCCCCGATATACTTGTAGATCTTAGCCGGGGAGGTGATGGCGGCAGGAAAGCTGGCGAAATAGGAAGAGAGAACCGGGCCGCCGGTATCAGCGGGGAACCCCAGGAAGTTGGCTCCGCTGACCAGCCACGTGGCGCTGGGGGGACGGGGGCGCTGGGGGATGGCGACATTGAGGGAGGTGGTGGAGGCACCATCGCAGCGCACCAGGTAGGCTGACTGGCCGACCATGGAGGAGAGGGTTTGTTCGTCGGGATCGTTGCGCTTCCAGATGGTCCACTCGTTGCTGGAGGCGTCAGGTTCCGAAGGGGATTCGGTGAATTGCTGTTGATCGGGGTTGGGATTCCAGCGCCAGACCTCAAGCACTGACGGGTAGTTTTTGAACAATTCGGCTGGAGTGGCGTGGGTGGCGTCGCCGTGCAGCCAGATGGCATTCCAACCGCCGCGAAGGGTGTAGGTCTCGGTTTTCCACTGCGCGAGGAGCGAGGCGGGCGCGGCAAGGGCCAGGAGGGCGCAGGCGGCGAGGACGGAGAGGGTTCTCATCGGACTTTGAGGCGGTAGAAGGTGCGGCCCTCGGCGTCGGCCGGGGCGTAGAGATCGATAAAATGGGTGGCTTCGGCGCGGAGCGTGGCTTGGGGCGCGGGCGTTCCTTCGGAGCCCTGAGGGTCATTTTCGGGGACGCTCGGCGGCGGCTCGGAGAGGAAAAAAGCGGCGGGCGACCAGGTTTGGAGATCGGTGGACGACTCTAGAGAGTAGACCTTGGAGTAGATGCCGAAGAAACGTAGTTGAAGGAAGCCCGGACCGGAGCCAGCGACTTGGAGGGCAAGGTAGTCTGTGGGGTCGGTGGCGAAGGTTCCGGCGATGTATTCGACCCAGTTGGAGATGCCGTCACCATCGAAGTCGCCGTTACGATCAATGAGGGTGAGATCCCAGCCGTCGTCGTCCGGCACGACGCCGCCGGCGAAGAGCTGGGTCTGTTCCCAAGCGTCGGGCAGGCCGTCGCCGTCGGAGTCGACGCCGAGGGTCAGGTCCAGGCGCACGCGTTCTCCGGGTTTGCCGACGCTGCGCGGGGTGCTCATCTCGATCGGGTAGTAGGTGATGTTGTTAAGCACGACCCCGAGGGTGAAGGCGGCTCCGGTGCCGCTGATGAGCGAGCTGTAAGAGGCGGTGCCCGGGCGCTGCATGTCCATGCGCAAACGGAACTGATAATTTTGATCGGGGAGGCGATTGGTGCGGATGGGGCCGCGCAGCACCTCGGCGCCGTTCTTCAACAACACGATGCTGGCGCCGTCGACATCGAGGGCGTTGCCCTGTTCGTCGCGCACCATGCCGTGAAGGGTGAAGAAGGGTGCGGGGGGAAAGGCTAGCAGGGCGCAGGGCAACGCAGCGAGCAACAGGCTTCCGAAGAGGGTGACCAGCGAGGCGCGAAGATGGGATCCGATCATGGATAGGAAGAAGCTGTGCGGTGTGATCCGCGTCGGCTCCCTCTATCGGCCGCTTGGTTAACTTATTTAATACCGATTATTAAACTTTTACGGATCAGCTTAAAAAAAAGTCGCTCCGATCGACATCAGGGAGGTCCTAAAATCTCCGGCAGGGCCTGCGTTGAGGGCCAGCCGGCAGTCCG
>CAYNUW010000378.1:0-2835 GCA_964400455.1 uncultured Akkermansia sp.
CGAAAAGTGGCGAGCAGCGGCGCGGGATCAACCGTGGACGATCTCGGTGCCGATGCCCTTGTCGGTAAAGATTTCGAGCAGGAGGGAGTGGGGGAGACGGCCATCGATGAAATGAACGCGTTGCACCCCTTCCTGGAGGGCGCGGACGGCGCTCATCACTTTGGGGCGCATACCTTTGTCGATGATGCCGCGGCGCTTAAGGTCGTCCACCTCCGAGACCTTGAGGGAGGAGATGAGCGAGCTGGCGTCGGGAGGCGCGGAGAGGAGGCCGGGCACGTCGCTCATGTAGACGAGGCGACGGGCGCGGAGGGCGGAGGCGACGCGGCCGGCGGCGAGGTCGGCGTTGATGTTGTAAGGTTTGCCGTCGAGGCCTTCGGCGACGGGGGAGATGACGGGGATAAAGCCGTCGGCGATTTCCTTTTTGATGAGCTTGACCTTCACCTCGGTGACTTCGCCGACGTAACCGAGGTCCACGGCCTCGCCATTGTCGTCGACCGTGAGTTTTTCGCAGACGAGCACGTTGTCGCCGGGGAGGCCGCGCGGCTTGGCGCGCGCGGACACGATGGAATCGCAGACATCTTTATTCACCACCTCATCGAGGGTTTTTTTGACGATGGCGATGGTGGCGGCGTCCGTGATGCGCATGCCGTTGGGGGCGAAGCGGGCGTCCAGGCCCGATTGGGCCATCGCCTTGGTGATGGCTTTGCCGCCGCCGTGGACGACGACGACGTTGATGCCGCAGGCGGCGAGGAAGGCGAGGTCGGCGGCGACACGCTGACGGCCTGCGGGATCTGGGTCGTCCATGAAGCTGCCGCCATACTTCACCACGAAGGTGGAGCCGCGGAAATCCTGGATGTAGGGCAGGGCCTCGAGGAGGACCTTGGCCTTGGCGGTGATTTCGGAAACGTTCATTGCGTGGTGCCGGAGAGAGCGTCGGGTAAAGCAGGCTGGGCGGGGTTTTCCATCACAAACTAACGCACGGTCCAGTTCGTCATCCTTGCTTTGGGTCAGCGAGGCCAACAATCTGCCCCGATGGAGTCCCACGAGTTGTTAAAAGACGTGCTCAAACGCACCAGCGCCAAGCAAATCGCCGCAGACATGAACTTGTCGTTGTCTCTGATTTACAAGTGGGCGGAGCCGCCTTCGGAGGCGGCGGGTAGTGGATCGAGCAATCCGCTGGATCGGATTGACCAGTTGATCCGGAGCACGGGGGATAAACGTATCGCCCACTGGGTTTGCGCGCGCTCGGGCGGCTTTTTTATCGAGAATCCGCCGGCGCATGCCACCGGGGAGGCCTTGGTGCCGGCGACGAATACGATTGTGAACGATTTTGCGCAGTTGCTGGCCACGATAACGGCGGCGAGTGCGGATCAACAGGTGACCGAAGCGGAGGCGCGGGCGATCCGAGCTCGGTGGGAGGAGCTTAAAAGCGCGACCGAGGGTTTCGTGAATGCGGCCGAGCGGGGGTCCTTTCGTGACGTCGGAGCCGAGACGCCGGCCAGAAAACGCGGCTGAGGCGAGCGCGCCAAGGTGGAGGTCTGCGGGCGGCTCGCCCCGGAGTCCGGCGGTCGCGACACGAGGCACGTAAGATTCTGCGATGGAGTGTAACCCAGCCCGGTCTGGCAACGTATTGAAGGGTATGCGGAGTCGCGGCTTAAGATCCATGTCGGGTTGCGAGCGCATCTCCAACCACCTTTCTTATCGTCATGGCCTTCCGTCCTCGTCGTTTAATGTTTCCGCTGACTCTGCTCGCGCTCGGTGCGGGCGGATACCTATGGTGGGAAAGGGGGAACGCCGAGGCGCCGGTGGAGTTTAATCTGGTGGAGGCCAGTCGGGCCACCATCACCCAAGTCGTGACGGCCACGGGTGATCTGCAGCCGGTGTCAACGGTGGAGGTGTCTTCACAGATATCCGGTCTGATTCAGGCGGTGGCGGTCGATTACAATTCCCGGGTCAAGGCTGGCGATGTTTTGGCTAGGATCGACCCGGCCACCTACACCAACCGGCTGCGGCAAGCGGAGGCGGAGCTAGCCAATACCACCGCCAATCATCGGCTGGCGAAATTGAATGCCGAACGCATTCAGTCCCTGCATGAGCGAAAACTGGTTTCGCAGCAGGAGCTTGACCAAGTGTTGGCGCAACTGGCCCAGGCGGACGCCCAGCTGCTGATTCGCACGGCGGCGGTCGAGACCGCCAAGGTGGATCTGGCGCGCTGCACGATCACGGCACCGATTGATGGATTGGTGCTGGATCGGCCGGCCATCGCGGGCAAGACGGTATCGGCCAGCACCTCGGCGCCGGTGCTGTTTGTGTTGGTCAATGACCTGAGCGAGCTGCAGATCAAGGCCGCGATCGCTGAGGCGGACATCGGGAACGTGCGCGAAGGACAGGCGGTGGTGTTTACCGTGGACGCGTTTCCTGGACGCACGTTCAACGGGGTGGTGCGTCAGATCCGCAACCAGCCGGTGGTGCAATCCAACGTGGTTACGTATGCTACCTTGATCGACGTGGCCAACGAGCGCCTCGAACTCAAACCGGGCATGACGGCGAATGTTTCGATCACCATTCAGCAGCGCGAGGACGTGTTGACGGTGGCAAACAGTGTCTTGCGCGCCCGGGTGCCGGAAGAGCTGCGGCTGGCGGCGTCGGAGGCGCCGGCGGGGGCGGCTGCGGCGGCTCCGGCCGATCCCATGGCAGCCTTGTTGACGGAGGTCGGGTATACGGCGGCGGCGGGGACGCGACCCAGCCGGGAGCAGATCACCCGGGCGCGGGCGCTGGCGGCCGAGCGGGGTATCGTCCTGCCGGAGAGGCGGCGCGGTGGACGTGGTCCGGCGG
>CAYNUW010000379.1:0-2825 GCA_964400455.1 uncultured Akkermansia sp.
GGTGTTTGCGGGGGGTTGGGAAAAAAGTGCCGCCCGGTTTTCTGGGGCGGGGGTTGCCGGCGAGGGGGCGGCGGCGACTGGGGACGGGGAGGTCCCGGTTGCGGTGGTCGGGCGACGGGCGGGTTCGGCGGGGGACGTGGAGACGATGGGAGCGTTGGCGGGGGCGGGGTGGGGCGAGGGGGTGGTGGGGGGCGGGGGTGTCGCGGAGGCGGGGTTTGCCGGAGCCAAAGGCGAGGGTGGGGCGGAGGGGGTGGCGGATTTTTGTGGCGCCGGGACGGCGGGGACGGCGGGGGGGAGGCTGGCCTGGCCGGTCGGTTGGGTGGCGGCAGGTTGATCCGGGAGGAGTGCCGGGATCGTCGTGGGTGCGAGGTGGGTGGGGTTCGAGCGTTGGTCGGCGAGCCGGGGAACGGCTGCTGTGTAGTTGGTTTTCTGATACTCAGGTGGCGGGGTGGGGGTGGCCGGGAGCACGGAGAGCGGTGCGGGCGAGGGGTAGGCGAGGGGTGGTGGGGCGGGGTCGCTCGGGGCGGCGGCTGGTTTGGCAGGCGCAGGGGAGGGAGCTTCGTCGGCCGGCGTGGTTTGCTCGGAGTCGTCTTGGTCGGGCGTGACGAGTTCCTGCCCGTTTGATGGCGGGGTCGGGGCCGGGGAGGAAAGCGAGGCTCGGCGGAGGGGTGGGGGAGGCGGGAGGGGCGCGTCCGGCGTGGGGGAGGCGCTGGGGGCAGGAAGGTGGGGGAGAACGCGCGAGGCGGGGGCGGGTTCGTCGAGAAGGCGCGAAAAAACCTCGTCCAGGGGGCCGGGAGGCGGCGGGGCGGCGACCGGGACGTCGGCGGAGGTCGGGGGGACGGCGGAGGAGGAGAGGGCGTTGAGCATGGCGCGTCGCCGTCTTGGCGTTTGCGGCGCGCCGTCCTTGGCGCGGGAGAGCGGGAAGTGGCGGATCAGCCCTTGGCCGGGATGAGGAGACGGAGGCGGCGGGTGAGTTCGGCGGCGCGTTTGACGTTGGCGTTGTCGGGGGCGGGGGTGCGGCTGAGCTCTTCGAGGATGGCGGAGGAGACCTCGGGTTTCATGAGGGAGAGAAGTTTGGCGACGGTGAGGTCGTCCATCTGGGCGAAGACGGCCACGGCGGAGGCGGGGGCGAAGCGGCTGTAGGTGGTGGCGAGGGTCTTGAGGTTGCGCAGTTCCTGGGCCTGGACCTCGACCAGGCGGGAGTCGATCTCGCCGCGCAGGGTGTCCACCTGTTTGCGCACGTCGTCGAGTTCGGTGCGTTCGGCGGCGAGGCGTTTTTCCCAAGCGGCGAGGGCGGCTTCGCGGCGGGTGAGGGCTTCGCGGTTCTCCTTGAGCTCTTTGGCGACGATTTCCATTTCCGGGGTCCAGAAGTCCCAGGGTTTTTCGGGTCGGGAGGCTTCGTGGGCGGCGGCGCGGGTGGAGGCGGCCTGGGCGACGAGGCGGGAGGTGAGCTGGAGAAACCAGTAGGAGACGCCGCCGACGGAGAGGAGGATGGCCAGGATGACGGAGGGGATCGGGGCGAGCAGGGCTTTCATGCGAGGGGGGAGGCGCGGTTGACGGAGAGGGCGGCGAGTTCGTCGAGCAGGGTCTGCTCGGCTTTGTCGGCGGCGTCGCGGTGGGAGCGGGCGGCGCGTTCCTTGAGGTGTTCGATGACGCGGAGGCGGGAACGGGCGGCGAGCCAGTCCTGGCGGGCGCGTTCGCGGGCGGCGGCGGCCTCCGAGACGAGGCGGGCGGCCTCGTTTTCGGCTTGGCGGGCGAGGTCGAGGGCGAAGAGGCCTTCGGCTTGTGCACCGGGGCGGAAGAGGCCGGAGCGAGAGGCGGCGAGGTGGTCGGCGAGTTCGGTGCGGCGGCGGGCGGCGGCGTCGCGGGCGGCCTGAGTCTCGGCGAGATGGCGTTGGGCGCGGCCGAAGGCCTCGCGAGCGGAGCCTTCGGCGAGTGAGCGGAGGGAGAGGACGGCCTCGAGGCGGAAGCGAAAACGTTTCATGGCTTGCCGAGGAGATCGCCGAGACGGGAGTAGGCCGCGGGGCGGGGGGTGGCTTCGTCGACGGGCTGGCGGAGGAAGGCCTTGAGTTTGGGTTGGAGGGCGACGGCGCGGTCGAGCTCGGCGGAGGCCCCGGCCTGATAAGCGCCGACGGTGATGAGGTCCTCGTTCTTTTTGTAGATGGCGAGGTGTTCGCGGGCGCGGGCGGCGAGTTCGACCTCGGGCGGGGAGCAGATGTCGCGGGTGAGGCGGGAGACGGATTCGAGGACGTCGATGGCGGGGTAGTGGTTGGCGTGGGCGAGGGCGCGGGAGAGCACGAGGTGGCCGTCGAGGATGCCGCGGACGGTGTCGGCGACGGGCTCGTTCATGTCGTCGCCCTCGACGAGGACGGTGTAGAGGGCGGTGATGGCGCCTTGTTCGCCTGCGCCGGCGCGTTCGAGTAGGCGGGGTAGGAGGGCGAAGACGGAGGGGGTGTAGCCGCGGGTGGCGGGGGGTTCGCCGATGGCGAGGCCGATTTCGCGCTGGGCCATGGCGAAGCGGGTGACGCTGTCCATGAGCAGGAGGACGTTTTTGCCGGCGTCGCGGTAGCCCTCGGCGATGGCGGTGGCGGTGGTGGCGGCGCGGAGGCGGAGGGGGGCGGGGGTGTCGGAGGTGGCGACGACGACGACGGAGCGGGCGAGGCCGGCGGGGCCGAGGTCTTTTTCAAGGAATTCGCGGACCTCGCGACCGCGTTCGCCGACGAGGGCGATGACGACGACGTCGGCTTGGGCGCCGCGGGCGATCATGCCGAGGAGGGTGGACTTGCCGACGCCCGAGCCGGCGAAGAGACCGAGGCGCTGGCCGC
>CAYNUW010000380.1:0-2824 GCA_964400455.1 uncultured Akkermansia sp.
TACCATTGATAGGTGACGGTGCCGCCCATGTTGGAGGTGCCGTTGGCGGTGAGGGTCACGGCGGAGCCGGTGCCGACGGTCTGGGAGCCGGGGGAGACGGTGATGGAGGGATTGACGACTGCGATGCCGTTGGCCGAGTTGAGGAACTGGCTGGGGGGCAGGGCGGCGCGGCTGAAACGCACCTCGTCAAGGTCACCGCGAAGGAAGTCCACATCGGCGACGCCGTAGTAGCCGCGGCCGAGGGTCCAGGGTGTGTCCGAGCCGGCGGTGGGGGTGAGCAGGCCGGTGTAGCCGTTCACGCTGCCGACGGAGACGCCGTTGACGTAGAGGGTCAGGGTGCCGGTGGTGGCGTTGCCGACGGCGGCGACGTGATACCAGTTGTTGATGGCGGGCACGAACTGGCTGTTGACCTGGAGGTTGACGCCGTTGTTGGTGAGCAGCTCGATGCGGAAGGCGTTGTTCAATCCGGTGCCGACCACTCCTCCGGCCTTGGAGAGATAGAACAAGGCTTGCGGGCCGGGGCCCTGGCCGGGATCGCCGTCGTCATCGCGGCCGACGATGGTCTGCCAGCCGTTGAGATTGTCCAAGCGCACAAAAGCTTCGATCGTGAAGTCGAGGAAGGCTTGTTCGGCGAGGGTGCCGGTGAGCGGGGCGATGAGGCCGTGGCTGCCGGAGCCGGGGAAGTTCACGCCCAGGGTGTTGGGCGCGCCGGTGGCGGGGATAATGGAGTAGGGCAGCGCGTCGTCGGCGTAGTTCGGGGTGCCGAGCACGGTGAGGTGGTTGGTGCCGACCGAGTCATTGGTGTTGACGATCGTGCCCAAGGCGGGGCCCTCCTCGAAGCGGTAGTGGGCGACGGCGAAAGCCGCGCCGGGCAAGACCGCGATGGCGGGGAAGGATACGGTGGTGGGCGTGGTGGGGGCGGCGCTGTCGGTCACGATGACCGAGTAGATGCCGCCGTTGCCGGCGGTGGCGTTACTCACCGTGTGGGAGGCGGTGGTGGCACCCGGGATCGCGACGGGCGTGGAGCCGGCGTCGGCCTGATAATACCACTGGTAGGTCAGCACTCCGACACCGGAGGCAGTGACATTGATGGTGAAGTTGGAGCCCGAGGCGTAGGCGTCCCGGTAGGTGCCGAGATTCACGGTCGGGGGCGGGAAGCTGAGTCCGGGGTCTTGGATGACCTGGAGGACGCCGGTGGCGGGATCGAACTGGTAGAAGGCGCCGTTGGCGGGTTTCAGCCATTTTCCAGCTTCCTGGGTAAACCCGATGAGGCTGAAGGTGGGCCCGTAGGTTTCGTTGAGGCTGGCGACGTTCACGACGTTCCAGCTGTTGCCGATGGTGGTGCCAGCGCTGGTGAGGTCGAAGTCGAAGTCGCCGTCGATCGTGACAGAGCCGGTGCCGGTGAGGCGGGTGTTTACGCCGTTCGCGCCGATGGCGAATTTGAGGGTGGCGTTGTCAGCGAGGACCAGGGCTCCCTCGGAGATGGTGGTGTCGCCGGTGTAGGTATTGGCGCCGGTCAGAGTGAGGGTGCCGAGGCCGGTCTTGGTCAGGCCGCCGCCGGGAGAGGCGGCGTCGGCGACCAGGGCGCGGGCGACGGTGATGTCGAAGCCGTTGGTATCAAAGCGGGCGCCGCCGGCTTTGACGTTGGCCGCGCTGGCCGCGTTGGCACCGATGAAGGTGGCGGAGCTGGCGGTGGGGCGCAGGGTGCCGCCGTTGAAGTTGATGACGCGGGTGCCGATGGCCTTGTTGCTGATGATGGCGCTGATGTTGACCGTGCCGCCGTTCAAGTTGAGCGTGTTGGAGACGTTGGTCCGATCGGCGTTTTGATTGAGGTCGATCACCGAGCCGGCGCCGCCGTTGAGGGTGCCGGAGTTGATTGTGATGGCGGAGGTGCCGTTGGAGGCGCCGGGGCCCCAGTTGCCGGTGCTGAACCGAATATCGGTGTTGGCGTTCAGATTAAGGGTGCCGCCGTTGAGGTTGAGGAAACCGTTGGTGTTGTCCCAAGTCGTTACAATCAGCCAGCGTTCTTGGGTCGAGGCCACGGAGACGGTGCCCCCGGCTTCGATGTTCAGGGTGCCGACGGTGGCAGCGCCACCCGCGAACGCGATAACGATGTCGCCCTCGGACTGGAGGGTGGCGTTTCCGCTGACCGTGGTGGTGCCGACGGCGGCGGCGACGTTGTTCAAGCCGTCGGCGATGACGAAGGCTCCGCGGGTGCTGACGAAGGCGTCACCACTGATATTGACCATGCCGGTGGTGGCGGGTGCGGCCAAGCCGGTGCGGGCAACGTGGATCTCCTGGGCACTGAGACTGCCGCCGGAGATGTTATAGGTGCCGGTGCCCCGCTCGGTGCCGACAATGAACCAATTGGGGGTGCCGGTGGCCAAGGTGCCGCCGGTTTGGTCGAGCCGTCCGACCGCGCTCGCTCCGTTCGCGACGATGATGTCGACCGGGGAGAAAACGGAGGACGCGCTCACGATCGGGAAAACCCCGGCGGTGGCGTTGTTGATGGTGAAGTTGCCGGTGGGGTTATTGGGATCGCTGCTCCAGTTGGCGGCCGTGTTCCAGTCTTGGCTGGTATCGCCTACCCAGGTGGCTTGGGCTTGGGCGGTGGAGACGAGGCCGGCTAGGGCAAGGGCGCTGGCCAGACGAGTCGCGGCGGTTCGGAGCGTGGTCCGGGACCGGCGAACGGTATTTTTGGGGGTTAACATACTCGGATTCATGGGTTGGGGGAAATGCTTGAGTCGGATGCGAAATGGCGACGCAGAGCGACGCCTGTGGGCGTTAGTTTGGGTGCACGTGGAGGGGGTTGGGACGCCTGCAC
>CAYNUW010000381.1:0-2815 GCA_964400455.1 uncultured Akkermansia sp.
CGGCCTCGGCCTCGCCCTCTCCCGACTCGAACGCGCCCGCGGCGAATCTTCCGGACCGCGAGCCGGTGCCTTTGTCGTTCTCATGACAGACGGCTCCAACAACACCGGCACACTCTCACCCGAACAAGCCGCCGAGCTCGCCAAAAAAGCCGGCGTGGTCGTCCATACCCTTGGCGTGGGACGCGACGGCATCGTGCCCGTCCCCCTTTTCGACGACAACCGCCGCCGCGTCGGCACCGGGCGAGCGATGTCTGACCTCGACACTTCCGCCCTGCGCACCATCGCCGCCATCACCGGAGGCGCCTATTTTCGCGCCGAAGAACCCAGCGCCGCCCAAGCCGCTTTTGCCGAGATTGATCGCCGCCAAAAAGTCACCTTCGACCAAACCACCCAAGTGACCGCGACCGAGCTGTATTTCTGGCCCACTGCCCTCGCCGGCCTGCTCCTGCTCGCCGCCACCCCGGCCCTCCTGCGCCGCGCCTGACCTGCCATGACCTTCCTGCACCCCTGGCTACTCTGGTTTCTTTTCCTGCCCGCCGGCCTTTTCCTCGCCGCCCTCCGCCGTCACGCCCGGACCGCCTCCTCCGCTTATCCCAAAGTCCCTCGGGCCCTCGTCGCCGCCGGTCGCTGGTCACCGCTCGACCGCCGGACCCGCACCATTCCCCGCCCCGTGGCCGCTTGCCTGGCCCTCGCCTGCCTCGTCCTCGCCCTCGCCCGTCCCCAGGGCGCCTCAGTGCCCGTGCCCACCCTCATCCAGGCGCGCGATGTGCTGGTCGCCGTCGATGTCTCGAAATCCATGCTCGCTCAGGACATCGCCCCCAGCCGCCTCGAACGCGCCCGCCTGCTCATCCGCAGCCTCGCCGACGCCCTGCGCGGCGAGCGCCTCGGCCTGCTCCCTTTCGCCGGCACGGCATTTTTGCAAAGCCCTCTCTCCGCCGACTACGAGATCTTTCGTTCCTACTTGGATGAGCTCGGCCCCGACCTCATCCCCGCCGGCGGCTCCGACTACGCCGCTTTGCTGCGCGTCGCCGAGGAGGCCTTCGGTCTCGACGGCGACGCGCAGACCGCCGACCGCTACCTCATCGTGCTGGGTGACGGCGAGGCGCAGGATCAGGCGTGGCGACCGTTGGCCGAAAAACTCGCCGCCCGCGGCGTGCGCGTGATCGCTCTCGGACTGGGCACCGCCGAAGGCGCGATGATCCCCGACGGCCAAGGCGGCTTCGCCAAGGATAACCGCGGCGCCGTTGTGCTCTCTCGCCTCCAAGCCGACACCCTGCGCCAGCTCGCCGAGCTCTCCGGCGGCACCTACCGCGACGCCTCCGCCTGGCTCGACCTGCCCGCCCTGCTGGCCGAGACGGTCGAGCGCGGCCGCGCCGGCCGCGTGGTCGAGCAACGCTCCGAACGCCGCCAGGAGCTCTTCGCCTGGTTCCTCGCCCCCGCCTTTTTTCTCCTCTTCGTCTCCCTCGGCCGCGAGTTTCCCGCCGATCCCGTGCGCCGCAAAACCACCCGACTCACCCCGCGCCCGCTGGTCGCCTCCGCCGGCCTCGCCACCGCCCTGCTCCTCCAGCCGCCCGCCCCCGCGGCCGCCGCCGAATCCGCCACGCCGCCTCCCACCGATCCGCTCGTCGCCCTCGTCGCCAACCTCGCTTCCGCCCAGTCCCCCTCCCCCGGTGAGTGGGCCGCCCTAGCCAACCTCACGGCCGAGCTCGGCGAAGCCGCCCGCGCCCAATCCGGCAGCTCCCCCGCCCTCCCCGAAGGCGCCGTCCAAGACGCCCTCCTCGCGGTCGAACAAGGCCGCCGCGCCGGCCCCGGCCACGCCGACTGGGACGCCCTCCGCGACCGCCTCGCCCGCCTGCTCGAAAAACCCGACTCCCCACCCCAGTCCTCCCCCCAAAAATCCGAGAACTCCGAAAAACAAAAGGACTCCGAATCTTCCCCGTCCGACGCCACCTCGTCCGACGCCGCCAAACAGCAAGGCGACACCTCCGAATCCCAAAAATCGGACGACGCCTCCTCGTCGTCGGATCCGTCCAAGCCGTCCGACTCTCCCTCCGAGCCCGGCCAGCCCCAGTCCGCCGACTCCGGCCCATCCGACGATCAATCCAATTCGGATTCCGCCGCTTCTTCATCCGCCGCCGATCCCGCGTCCGACCCCGAAAAAAACCGCCCCGCCGGCCAGCAACTCGGCGAACTCGGCGACGGACAAACGCCCGAGCAAGAAAACGACGCCCCCGTGCCCGCCCCCGGCACCGAAGAACCTCCGTCACCTGAGGACACCCCCGCCCAAACCGCCGGCGGCGTCTCCGCCAGCGGCCGCGAGGAGCCTCCGCCCGGCGACTCCGCCACCACTACCGCCGACGCCACCGCCCTCGCCGTCGGCCAGCGCCTAGAACAAGTCCGCTCCGCCGACTCCCCCGCCCGCCTTTTCCAACTCATGCAGGACGCCAACGCCCCGCGCGAAACGCCCCGCCCGACCCAACCCAAACAGGATTGGTAACCGATGCCCGCCCTCCTCCGCCCGCTCCGCTCCCCCATCTGGTTTGTCTGGTTGCTCTGCGCCCAGGTGACCCTCGCTCAATACGCACGCTGGGAAGTTGCCAGCGGCACCACCCTGGCCCGAAACCAGGTCACCGACCTCTCTCTCTTCATCGAAGACGCCGAACCCACCGCCCCCCCCGTGCCGCCCGACGTGCCCGGCCTCAGCTTCGGCTCGCCCAGCACCAACCTGAGCAGCCGCTTCACCACCATCAACGGCCGCATGAGCCAACAAAGCACCCGCACCTACACCTACCCCGTGCGCTGCTCCGTCCCCGAT
>CAYNUW010000382.1:0-2778 GCA_964400455.1 uncultured Akkermansia sp.
AGAATGTATTTACTTGCATTGGATCCATCCTTCACTTAATATCAATCGTTAGCCACAGCCGTCCCATAGCTAAGGGCGTGGTGGTGCAAGTGGCTGATTTCCAAATGAGCCACTGACGTATGGAGTGTTCGAGGTTTTAGGTTTTTTGGGGGGTGCGTCCGTGATTATCGCTGGTGTGGTCGGGCGTGCTGTCCCACAGATCAGTGCGCCCAGCCGGGGAGCGACGCCTGGGAAGGCTGGCCGATGCAGCGGATGTCGCCGTCGGCTGTCCCACAGCGGCATAGTAGCTCGTGCATCCCGAGTTTTCGCCAAAGCGCGGCGCGCACGAAGGTGAACAGCCGGTTGAAGCTATGTGTCCAGACGCTGCGCCACGCCAGAAAGCGCATCAGCAGGTTTACCAGCAGCGCAGTCCAGACCTGCCACTTCACCGCGTTGGCCGAATGGCCCAGAAAGTCGGCCAGTTTTACGGTTTGTTTGAGCTGTTTGAAGAACACCTCGATCTGCCAGCGGCAGCGATACAGCTCGGCCACGCTGAAGGCGGCCCAGACGAGGTTGTTGGTCAAAAGCATCATGTTCTGGCGGCGCCCGTCCACCTCCACCTCGGCCTCCACCAGCCGCAGGGGGCCGGGGTGGTTGCGGCGGGTGTGCCAGGTGTGCGGCTCGACCAGAACGTCGCGTTTGATGCGGGGATCCTTCGCCTCCGCACGCTTCTCGACGGCCTTGTAGCGGAAGCGTTCGAGACAACGGCTGACCCAAAACACGCCGCGCTCGTGCAGGCCACAGGTGGGTAAAGTCCACGTAGGCCTTGTCGAAAATGACGATCTCGCCGGGCTTGAGTCCGGCGCACAGCTCCGCCGCGCGAGTCGCGTCGGCGGTGCGCGAGTCGACCACGGCCATGCGGGGCAGGAAGCTTTGCAGGTCCAGCCGCAGGTGGCATTTGGCGGCGGCCTTGCGCCGACGGTGCTTCGCCCAGTCCATGCAGGAGGCGACCAGGCCGATCACCGTCGCATCCACAATCTGAATGCTGGCGCGAAAGCGGTGGGCGAGCCCCCGGCTGCGCCAGCCCCGGCCAAAACCTGGGAAGGCGGACTGGAGGTGCGCGACATGTGCCAGAAAAGCTGCTCGGCCAGGGCGTGGTCGCGGACCTTGTTGGCGTGGCTGAGAGTGTTTTTGGCCGGAGGCCGGGCACTGCGAATCGCGCTCAATGGCCCGGAGCTGAGCCGCAGCGCGTCGCACACGTCGTTCTGGCTGATGGCGTGGGCGAGTTGAGCGTAAAGCATCGTTACCACGTGGCTCCAGCAACTTAAGGTGCGCTCATGCCAGTCCGCGCCGCAGGCCCGCGAAAGTTTGGCCACCATGTGCGTCGGGATCAGCTCGCAGATCTGCCGCAAAACCGTTTGCTGCCCGCGGCCGGGTCGGAGGTAAGTTCGCTTTTTCATCCCCTGCCTTCTGGCAGGTTTGAACCCCTCCGGCCCAGCCTCCTTCAGCTCCCGCTATGGGACGGCTGTGATCGTTAGTCGGATTTAGACTTTAGGTTGTAGCGCCAGGTTTTACTTGAAGGGCCATCCTGTCGTGGATGAGGGAACGGACACGTTCGGGTCGTGACCAGCGACGGGCGGCGGCTTCGAGGTGGCGCTCCAGTCCGGGGAGGGCAGAGTAGAGGCGGTTGCCAATGCGGCCTTGAGCGGGCCGCCTAAACGTTAATTATATGCAATATAGAGGAAGGCGCAGGAGGCGTATGTTTTTGGGGACGCGCGGATCGCCTTCTGGCAGGTGGAAGCTGGCATGGCCGGCGATGACGACATGGAGCGCGTCGCGCTCGACCGCGCCGATCTGGCCAAGGAAAAGCGCGTGCACGTCGCGGTCGATGACCGGGGTGAAGAGCAGTTGGCAGTTGTTTGTGCCGTCCACCTCCAGGGCCTCGTGAAGATAGCCCCGCTTGTATTTGGTCGGTTAGGGCTAATGCACCCGCAACCCGAGTAGTCCCGAGCAGCGCCGAATCACCTAAAATAGACCGTAACGGTGTTCATCCAGAACCCGGACCATCACCTTCTCGACCACCAAAGCTGTCAACGCCCGCCGAGATTTGACCCACCTGTGACCGTCTAAACCCAGAGGTCCGGGTTTGAGCCGATTTTGAGAGGCAAAACTTGGATCGAATCAGCCCAAAATGGCCTTGTGTAACGCGTTGACTCTTCATCTCGCTTAATTTACCGCCAATCCTTGATGCTTAGTAATAAGAAAGCTAGAAAATCAATCGCGCCGCGATTGGACTTCAAGGTTCAAAAAAGGAATCTGGGCTAAAATTGACCCACCCTCGGGTAAAGAAAGAGGCGGGGTTATTTGGTCTTGGAGCAGAAGCCTCCTTTGGTTGGGGCATCGGGCAGGGCCACGGAGCCGGGAAACAGGCCGCTGAGGCGCTTTTCCTTCATGCGGTAGGACTCGCCCTTGATGTTGACGACGGAGGCGCGGTGCAGGAGGCAGTCCAAAGCCAGCCGAGGCCATGACGGCGTCGCCGGCGAAGACGTGGCCCCAGTCGCTGAAGGCTTCGTTGGAGGTGATGATGGTGGCGGCCTGTTTTTCGTAGCGCTGGCAAATGACCTGGAAGAGCAGCGAGGCCTGGTCGTGATCGAGTCCGAGATAGCCGACCTCGTCGACAATGAGCAGATTGGGCGTGGTCAACATCTTTAGGTAGTCGCGGTGGTCGTCCAGCTTACTGGCGCGCGTCCGAGGCTTGGGCGTCGGCGCGGTTTGAGCGCGCAGAAGTTTGCGCACGGT
>CAYNUW010000383.1:0-2764 GCA_964400455.1 uncultured Akkermansia sp.
CATGACCGCCCTGGCCTGCGGTCTCGCGGCCTCCTGCCCCGCGCAGAACCACCCGCCCCCTCCGCCCATCCCTCCGCCGGCCCGCACCGCCGATCCCCTGCCGGAAAAAATCACGCTCACCCCCGGGCCTTTCCTTCCCACCATCGAATCACTCAAGACCTACGAATGCCCCGAGTGGTTTCGCGACGCAAAGTTCGGCCTCTGGTCTCACTGGGGTCCCCAGTCCGTGCCCATGCACGACGGCTGGTATGCCCGCCAGATGTATGTCGAGACCAACAAGGCCCACAAACACCACCAGGAAACCTACGGTCACCAGTCCGTATTCGGTTTCAAGGACATCATCCAACTCTGGAAGGCGGAAAGGTTCGATCCGGCCCGACTCATGGCACTCTACGCCGACGCCGGCGCCAAATACTTCGTCACCATCGGGGCCCATCACGACAACTTCGATCTCTGGGATTCCCGTTACCACGAATGGAACTCGGTGAACTACGGCCCGAAAATGGACATCGTCGGGCTGTGGCGAGCCGAGGCGCGCAAACACGGCCTGCGCTTCGGCGTCAGCGAACACATCGCTCGCAGCTACAGTTGGTTCAACACCAGCCACGGGGCGGACAAACAAGGCCCCATGGCCGGCGTGCCCTACGACGGCAACGACCCCCGCTACGAAGATCTCTACTTTGCCAAACATCCCGACACGCGCGCGACCTATCCGCTCAACACCCCCGAACCGATACAGCGCGACTGGTTCTACCGGGTTAAAGACCTTCTTGAACGCTACGACGTGGACTTGCTCTACACCGACGGGGCCATCCCTTTCGGCGAGCTCGGTCGCACTTTCCTCGCCGACTTTTACAACAGCAATATCCAGCGCAATAGCGGCCGCCTGGAAGCGGTCTACAACATCAAGGACATCCGCGACCACGGCGAATACATCGACGGGGCGGCCGTGCTCGATATCGAACGCGGCCGCCTGAAGAACATCCACCCCGAGCCCTGGCAAACCTGCGATTCGACTGGCCCTTGGTTTTACAATCAGGGCATCGACTACGCCCGCCACGGCGCCAACGCCATCCGGCTGCTAATCGACGTGGTGAGCAAGAACGGCAACCTCTTGCTCAATGTTCCCCAACTGCCCGACGGCACTTTCGAACCGGCCGCCGAACAAATGCTCCGCGACATCGGCGCATGGATGAAAACCAACGGCGAGGGCATTTACGCCACCCGCCCTTGGAAAATTTTCGGCGAGGGTGGCAAACTCAATTTCGATGACGGCAAGCTCGATCCCGTCAACGGCGCGACCGAAAAAGCGAGGCCGGACTACACGGCCGAGGACATCCGCTTCACCCGATCAAAAGACGGCAGCACGCTTTACGCCTTCTGTCTCGGCCAGCCCGCCGACGTCCTCCGCATTCAGTCGCTGGGCTCAACGTCTACCTACGCCGACGCCCCGGTCGCCAGCGTTCATCTCCTCGGCCGCGCCTCCCCTCTTGAATGGCAGCAGTCACCCGAGGCACTGGTCATCCGCCTGCCCGCCGATCTTCCTCTGGCGCCCGCCACCGGCGTCAAGATCCTCTTCACCGGAGCCCAACCTGCCTCAACTGGATCTTTCGCGAGCTCATCCGACCGCTCCAAATGATCTCAACCGCCACTTCATCCCTCGCCGGCGCGCTCGCTTTGTGGTGGAGCTTCGACGACGGCACCGCCCGCGATGCCGTCTCCGGCCGGATGGATGTGGTCTCCGGCCACCACGCCTACGCAATCGGCGTCGCCGGAGGCACCGGCCGCGCCCTGCGCTCCGATGAGTTCTCCACCTTCGTCGAGGTCCCGGCCGCCTCCGCCCCCGCGCTGTCCGCCGCCGGCTTCACCGTCGAAGCCTGGATCGCCCCGCGCGCCTTCCCGTGGAACTTCTGCCCGCTCCTCCGCCAGCACGACGAGTCACGCGGCTGGTCCCTCGACCTCGACTATCAGGGCCGCATCGTTTTCCGCGTCGCCACCGCCTCCGGCTGGGCCGAGTGCGCCACCCGCGACGCCCTGCCCGGCCTCCACCCCGGCCTGCGTTTCGCAAACGAAGGCGGCGATTCGACCAACACCGCCAACTTCGGCGACGCCCGGCCCGATCCCTCCGTCCCTCTCCTGCGCTGGACTCACGTCGCCGCCACCGTGAACGCCGCCGGTGTCCTGCGTGTTTTTCTCAACGGTGAATCCGCCGCCGAATTCGCCGCCGCCGGCCCCTTCGTCCCCGCCCCTTCGTCTCCCCTCGTGCTCGGCCGCACCGCCGCCCCCGTCCTTCCGCTTTTCCTCGCCCGTCCTCGCGCCAATCTCCCGCACCATTGCTCCTTCGACGGCCTGCTCGATGAGGTGAAACTCCACCGTCGACCGCTACCCGCCGCCGAACTGCGCTCCACCTTCGCCGCCGTTACTCTACCGACCGAGCCGCCGCTGGCGTTCAGACGTATGCCGACGGCCCAGGACTTGCCCGGCCGCTTCGGCGCCTTCGAAACCCACCTCGCCTACGACGAAGACTGGGACCGCACCCGCCGCTTCGACCGCACCCAGGATATCTTTGTCCGCTTCGACTCCACCCCGTGCACTTTCGTCGCTTGGAACGGCACCATCTACCCGATCTTCTACGCCGAGTCCGGCGACGTCGGCCAACAGTTCGAGGCCTTCGAAACGTGGAGCAAGGACGGCTGCCACGAGGCCATGATGGACCGCCAGAATCGTCACTCCTCCTGGCGCATCGTGGAAAACACACCCGCCC
>CAYNUW010000384.1:0-2759 GCA_964400455.1 uncultured Akkermansia sp.
CCGCGATTCTTACCGCAACGCCAAGGCCGGCGTCGCCTGGGGCGCAGCCGCCCCGGACCATGACGACTCCGACTGGCGCTCGCTCGACCTGCCCCATGACTGGGTGGTCGAAGGCCCCTTCGATCCCAAGGAAAACATCTCCCAAGGCTACCGTCCGCGCGGCATCGCGTGGTATCGCCGCAGCTTCCGCCTCAACGAATCCGACCGCGACCGCCACCTGGAGCTCCAGTTCGATGGCATCGCCACCCACGCCACTATCTGGGTAAACGGTCTGCTCGCCCATCGCAGCTGGTGCGGTTACACTCCTTCCTACATCGACATCACCTCCTTCGCCAACTTCGGCGATCAACTCAATACCATCGTCGTCCGCGTGGACGCCAACGCCCAAGAGGGCTGGTGGTATGAAGGCGGCGGCATATATCGGCACACTTGGCTGGTCAAACGCTCCCCCGTCCACGTCGTCACCCACGGCCTGCACGCCAACCCCGTCCGCGACGCCGCCGGCGCCTGGTCCGTCCCCGTCGAGCTCACCCTGCACAATATCGAACGGTCTCCGGCGGCCGTCGCCGTCCGCGCCGAGTTAATCGACCCCGAGGGCCGCCCGCTTCTGTCCGCCGAATCCGAGACCATCGTCCCCGTCCTCGATCAAGCCGTCGTCCGCCTGCCCCTGCCCGTGGCTTCGCCCCGGCTTTGGTCGGTCGACGCACCCACGCTCTACACCGTCCGCGCCACCGTCTCACGCGCAGGCCGCGTGATCGACAGCATCGAGACGCGCTGCGGCTTCCGCACCCTCCGTTTCGACCCCAAACTCGGCTTTTTCCTCAACGACCGCCCCCTCAAACTCAAGGGCACCTGCAACCACCAGGACCACGCCGGCGTCGGCGTCGCCGTGCCCGCCGGCCTCTGGGACTTCCGCATCCGCAAGCTCAAGGAAATGGGCTCCAACGCCTACCGCTCCGCCCACAATCCCCCCGCGCCCGAGTTCCTCGAGGCCGCCGATCGCCTCGGCCTGCTCGTCATGGACGAGAATCGCAACTTCAACCCCACGCCCGACTATCTGGAACAACTGCGGCTCCTGGTGCGGCGAGATCGCAACCACCCCAGCGTCATCCTCTGGTCCGTCTTCAACGAGGAGCCGATGCAAGGCACTCCCCAGGGCCGCGAGATGGTGCGCCGCATGGTCGCGGAGGTCCGTAAACTCGACGCCACCCGCCCCGTCACCGCCGCGAT
The DNA here is from genome assembly GCA_964400455.1 of uncultured Akkermansia sp. Classification (GTDB taxonomy): domain Bacteria; phylum Verrucomicrobiota; class Verrucomicrobiia; order Opitutales; family Opitutaceae; genus IMCC26134_A. The sequence goes on from CAYNUW010000384.1 coordinate 1,231, forward strand.
GAACGGCGGCATGATGAATCCCGAGGGCGTCTTCGAAGCCGTTGACGTCATGGGTTTCAACTACGTCCACCGCTCCTACGACGCCTTTCACGCCCGCTTACCCGACCTCCCCATCACCAGCGCGGAGGACACCTCCTCGTTCATGACGCGGGGAGAATTCGAAACGGATCGCGCCCGGAATGTCATCTCCTCCTACGACACCGAGCACGCCAGCTGGGGCCGCACCCATCGCGAGGGCTGGAAACTCATCGCCGAACGCCCCTTCCTCGCCGGCGGCTTCGTGTGGACCGGTTTCGACTACCGCGGCGAACCCCAACGTCTCGAATGGCCTTCCGTCTCTTCCGTCTTCGGCATCATGGACCTCTGCGGCTTCCCCAAGACCGCCTTCTACATTCACCAAGCCCACTGGATCGAGGACCGCCCCGTGCTCGCGCTCGCTCCGCACTGGAACTGGCCGGGCCGCGAGGGCCAGCCCATCAAGGTGATCGCCATGACCAACGCCGACCGCGTCACCCTCTCGCTCAACGGCGCCCCGCTGGGCGAACGCGCCACCACCCCGCTCGACTACGCGGAATGGCAGGTGCCCTACGTCCCCGGCCGCCTCGAAGCCGTCGCCTTCAAAAACGGCGCCGAGGTCGCCCGCGCCGTCGTGGAGACCACCGGCGAGGCCGTCGCCCTCCGCCTCGAGCCCGATCGTCCGGCCCTCGCCGGCGACGGCCGGGACGCCATGCCCATCACCGTCAGCGCCGTGGACGCCTCCGGCCGCGTCGTTCCGCGCTCCGCTCCACTCGTCAGCTTCACCCTCTCCGGACCAGGCGAAAACCTCGGCCACGGCAACGGCGACCATAACTGCCACGATCCCGAAAAGGGCCCCGACCGCCGGCTCTTCCACGGCCTCGCCCAACTCATCGATCGCTCCCGGCCCGCCGTCGGCTCGCTCCACGTGCGCGCCACCTCCCCAGGCCAGGCATCCGCCGAGTTGACCCACCCGGTATTGCCCGCCCCCACTCCGCCCGCCGTCGCCCCCGCCCGTCCCAACTTCACCATCACCGGCTGGCGCGCCGCCCCGGCGGAAACTTCCCGACCGGACCCGAAACAGCTGATGTCCGATGCCGACATGAACACGTGGGCCACCATCCGCCCGGGATCGACCCAAACCACCCCCGCGGGCGAATGGGTGCTCTATCGAGCCACCTTTACGCCCTGGAAAGGCCTGCAGGCCCACGGTGGAGTCCTGAACCTGCCCGACCTGTTCGGCGCGGGTGAAATCTGGCTCGATGGCACCAAGGTCGCGGAAAAGACCGATCCGGCGGCCGCCGACCTGGCGATCACCCTGCCCCCGGGCCCGGGACCGCGCGTGCTCACCCTCCTGCTTCGCGCCGGCCCGGCCGCTCGCACCGGTTTGGGGGCTGTTCCCCTCGCCCTGACCACACGCGACTGAACCCACCCTCTGGACTTTAGGGAGGTCCTAAAATCTCCGGCAGGGCCTGCGCCGGAGATTTTAGAACCTCCCTTTAAGGCGAGCCGCC
>CAYNUW010000385.1:0-2744 GCA_964400455.1 uncultured Akkermansia sp.
TTAGCTGAAAGCGCGGTGTTTGCTGTGCGTGATCCCCAATATACAGTATCATTTCATTGTCTTGAATAGCCATATCGACACGCGTGTCATCTTCCGTGACCCAACTATACAAAACATTTGGGGATATGGTTTGCTTATCTTCGGGCATTTTCCACCAGCCGACGGATAATAAGGCCATCGCAAGTAGTAAACTAATGTAGCGTAATTTTATTTTCATTATTAAAGAATACCAAGCAGGATTAATCTAGCAGCGATTCACAGCCGGTGCCAGATCCAAAGCCGCCTCGGAGGCGATTATTAGCATCGTCACAGTCACCGCAGGACACTGCATCTGAATTTATCAAAATCAATCGTCCACTAAGCGTGCCGCTGCCGCCGAGGTATTTAATACTATCCAGCGCGCGCACGGAGGCTGAATATGCTTCGGCGTATAGCTTAACGAAATCACCAACCACGGGCACGTTAGCTCGATCCAATATAACAGCTCCCGTGTTAAGCGCAGCACCGAATCCATCGTCGGACCCGGCAATTGTGGATATATCGCTGCCAATTCCAACGACCTTATTGATTGCTCCACCGATGCTCGACAGGGCTTCAAGTCCCTCTCTGGGCGCCGCTGAGGCCTTGCCGTAAATATCCAGAATTTCCTGCGCGCGGATTCGATCTGGAATGAATCCAAGTGATTTCCCCTTATATATCACTTCGTATTTTCGGGATTCCGCGAACTTCTTCACAACGAAATCTGCCGCAACGAATCCCCGCTCGCCATACTTTGCGATGTCTTCAAGACTCCCGCCCGCATCCTTGAATTCCTTTAATGCTGCATCGATTGCAGCTAGCGAATCGCGAACCGCATCGGGATTTAAATCAGCATTAATTTTCTTAAGAACGCACTGCAAATATGCGCGAATCTTCTCGCAGTTTCCGAATTTAACTAATGCATCTTCGGCATTCTTAAGCGCTTTTAGGACATCTTGTGTGTTTGCGAGCCCATACAAATCAACTCCGTTAATGGCGTCGTTTCCGACCATGCCATAGAGGTTTACCCCACCAGCCTCTCCGATGGGGTCCCTGCTTAGCCACCTTCCCGTGCTTGGGTTGTAGTATCTGAAGCCGTAGTAAACCAAGTCGGTTTCCTGGTCGGTGTATTTGGTGGAGAAGCCGAAGGGCACCGGGTTGTCGCCCGAGACCTTGATGGGTTCGCCGAAGGCGCCGTAGTCGTTGACCGCGACCTTCGCGCCGGTGGCAAGCTCCTGCCAGGCGATGATGTTGCCGTTGCCGTCGTAGGCGGGCGCATAGGCGCCCGTAGGGGAAGATGAAGACGGAAGATGAAGTTCGGCCCAGAGCAGGCCCGCTACCCCGCCGGCGCCCTGGGAGCTGCCGGAAAGATCCAAGCCCCAGACGTAGCTGCGGAGGACGGCGTTGCCGGAGAGGGCGTTGTATTCGGCGGTGAGGTTCCAGCCGTCGTAGAGAAACTTCGTTTCCGAGTTTAAGGTGTAAGTTGAAGTGGAAGTATTCCAGGCAAACACCTGTTTGCGGATGCGGCGGCCTTGGGCGTCGTAGGAGAAAGTGAGCTTGGCGCGGGGCAGGCTGGAAGCCTGCGCTACCACGTCGGGGCGGGTCTCGATCGCGACGAGGCGGTTTTCAGCGTCCCAGCTGTAGTTCCAGCGACCGTCTTGGGTGAGGTTGCCATCGGCGTCGTGGGTGAAGGCCTCGGGCGAGGCGGGGACGAAGGTCTGGCGGGTCTCGCTGCGGACGAGCTCGGAGGTGGGGGGCGTGCCTTGGAGGGCGGTGGCGCTCACGGGGAACTGGAGATACTTCGGCGTGCCGGCGCCGTCGAGCGCGAGTTCGTGGTAGAACCAGTCGCCGACACGATTCGCGGCGGTTTCACCATTGACCTTCACGGTCGAGGACGGGGAGGCGGTGCCGAGCACGGGGATGCGGGGAGGGGTGCTGCGGCCGAGGTATTGGTTGCGGGGGTTGACGGAGTAGATGGCCTCCAGGCCGTTTTGGGTGGTGGCGAGGCGGTTGCCGATGTCGTCAAACTCGTAGCCGTAGGCGTGGCCGGGGCGCGGGGTGGTGTCGGCGTGGCGCTTGGCGGCGGAAACGACCTGGCCGAGAGCGTCGTAAGCATAATCCCAATAAGCGCCGTCCTCGCGGGTGGCGCGGACGCGTTGGTTGGCGGCGTTGTAATCGTAGGTCGCCGAGGCGATACCGGGGGTGGCTACGGAGGCGACGCGACCGAGCTGGTCGAGGGTGGTGGTGCGGGTGCCGCGGGCGGTGCCGGAGGCGGTGAGGGAGAGGCTTTCGGGGTAACCGCGGGTGGCGTGGTAGCCCTGGGTGGCGACGCGGGCGCCCTGGGTGATCGTGCTCAGGCGGGAGGCGGCGTCGTAGGTATACGAAACCTGGGGGCTGAGACCTGAAACCTGAAGCGATTGGAGGCGCTGGAGACTGTCTTGGGTGCGCAGGACGGACAGGCCGGCCAGGAGGCCGGCGCTCCCGGGGGCGCTCGTGTAAACTTCGTCGTCGAGACGGCCGTTTTCGTAGGCGCGGGTGAGGAGGCCGGCGGCGTCGGTGGTGGTCAGGAGGCGGCCGAGGCGGTCGTAGGTGTGGGCGAGGTCGGGGGTGGCATCGGAGTAGTCGATGGTCTCCAGATCCCCGGCGGCCGAGTAGCCGTAGGTGGTGGAGAGGCCGGAGGCCCATGGGGTCAGGCCGATAGATGTTAACTTCGTGGTTTATCCAGG
>CAYNUW010000386.1:0-2732 GCA_964400455.1 uncultured Akkermansia sp.
CGAGGCCGTCACCGAGTGCGGTGCCGTCCTCGATCAAACCGATTTGGAGGCGGGCAACTTGGCGCGCGAGCCAATCGTGGTCGTGGGTGAGCGGGGCGAGGGTGTAGGCCCGGCCGGCGAAGGCGACGAAGCCGATGCGGTCGGCGGGGCGCCGCCGCAGGAAGGCCTCGAGCACGGGCTTTAGGGCTTCGAGCCGGTTGACGGGAACGCCGTCGATGCGGGAGTCCTCGGCGAACATGGACGTTGATAGGTCGACCGCGATGACAAGATCGTAACCCTCGCCACGCACGATGCGACGGTCGTCGATGCGTTGGGGGCGGGCTAGGGCGATGGCGAGGAGGAAGGCTGCGAAGTAGGCGGCGAAGACGGGGAGGCGGCGGGTGGGCGCGGTGGTGGCGGGAGCCCAGGCGGCGGCGTAAGGCACGAGGTGGACGGGCGCGGGACGGCGGCGGCGCCAGAGACGCGCGCCGAGCAAGAAGATCAAGCCGAGCAGCCAGAGAGGCTCGGCGAGGCGCAGGTTCTGCCATCCGTCGGGCAGCCAGGCGAACCAGTCGGCATTCATCGGCGGGCCGCCTCCCGACGGCGGAAAAAGCGCACCAGGGCGTCGAGGCGGTTCTCGTCGGTGCCGACGGCCTCGCGGGCGAGGGGATCGGGGAACCAAGTGGCGAGGGAGGCGTCTCGCTCGGCGCGCCAACGGGCGTGGGCGGTCCGGGCGGCGGTGCCGCGACCCAAGGTCACGAGACGGCCGGAGACGGAATAGAGGGCGGGCAGGCCGGCGGCGGCCTCGGGGAAGTCGCGGTCCCACGGGTCATCGACGCGCAGGCCGATGACGGTGTGACGGCGGGCCAGGGCGGACCAGCCTTCGGGCACGGGGCGGGCGGGGTGGTCGGAGAGCCAGACAATGACGCCGTGGCGGGGCACGAGCGTGCTGAGCGCGCTCAGTTTGAAGTTCGAAATTTGAAACCCGTCCACTCCGGCGGGCGAAGGGGGCGGAGAGGCGAAGAGGCGGGAGGCGAGATGGTGGACCGGCCCACGGCCGCGCACCAGGGGGGAAAAGACGTGGCCGGCGGGACGGAGTTGGGCGAGGGCGACGCGGTCGCGGTTGATGCCGGCGAGCAGGAGCAGCAGGCCGGCGAGTTCGAGCAAAGCTTCGCGGCGGGTGGTGTCGCCCGAGCCAAAACCCAGGGAGGGAGAATCCTCGAAGACGACAAGCACGGCGACCTCGCGCTCCTCCACGAACTTCTTGCGGTAGGGCTCTCCGAGGCGGGCGGTGACATTCCAATCGATGTCGCGAACATCGTCTCCGTATTCGTAACGCACTACTTGGTCAAACTCCATGCCGCGCCCGCGAAAGGCGGAGCGGTAACCGCCGCCGAGGGACGTTTCGACGGCGTGCCGCACCCGCCATTCGAGACGGCGCAGGGCGGCCAGGGGCGCGGCGGGGACCGGCGGGTCGGCGAGGGAGTGGGCGGGCTGGGCGGGAGGCACGGCGCGGGCGGCGGGGGGCGCGGAGCGGGAAGCTCAGCAGTCCGGATCGGTTTGCGGCGCGGCGGGCACGGGGTCGCGGCGCAGCATTGCGAGGTAACGATCGAAGGCGGGGCCTTTGAGTTTTTCAGAAGCCTCGCAGGTGACGTGCCCGCAGGAGCCGGTGCGGCCGGCGGCGGAGTGGGCGCGCAGCCAGTAGAGCTCGGCGCTGTGGCCGTAGGTCTGTTCGAGTTTGGCGAGTTGGTGATCGACGGCGTCCCACTGGCGGTCGCGCAGTCGCATGCGCAGGGCGCGCAGGTGGTCCTCGGGCGGGGCTTTAAGGGTTTCGCGCGGGGCGATAATGCCGGAGAGAAAATCGGCGAAAGGGCTGGCGAAAGAATCGCGGGCGGCGAGGCCCAGACAGATGCCGGTGCCGATGAGGCCGGCGAAAAGGACCAGGACCGCGGCGATGACGGCCAACTGTCCGCCGCCGCTGCCGCCGACGTGGCGCAGGGCGAAAAAAGTGGCGGCCGCGCAACCGAGAGAGCAGAGCAAGGCGACGATCCGTCCGAGGGGAATCTCGGCCGAGATGCGGAGACGGGGGAAGTCGAGGTGCATGGGTAAGGTGCGAGCGGTTAACCGGTCTTGGGCACCGGGGTCTGGGCGAGGACCTGAGCGACGATGCTGTCGGTGGTGAGCTCCTCGGCCTCCGCCTCGTAAGTGAGACCGATGCGGTGGCGCAGCACGTCGGGGGCGAGTTCCTGGACAAGTGACGGGGGCACGTAGTCGAGACCACGCAACCAAGCCAGAGCCTTGGCGGACTGGTAAAGGGCGAGGGAGGCGCGGGGGGAGGCGCCGTAGGCGACGTGGCGGGCTTTGCCGTTGGGGGAGGGTTTGGCGAGTTCGCGGGTGGCGCGGACGAGCGCGAGGATGTAGCCCTGCACGGCGGGCGCGACATGGACGGCGTCGACCAGGGCGCGCAAGGCGAGCAGCTCGTCGGCGGAGGAGACGGCGGCCAGGGCGGGTGAACGGGTGACCTGGCCCCAGCGACTCATCATCGACGTCTCTTCTTCGAGGGAGGGGTAGTCCACCAGAAGTTTAAACAGAAAGCGGTCCGTCTGCGCCTCGGGGAGCGGGTAGGTGCCCTCCTGCTCGACGGGGTTCTGGGTGGCCATGACGAAAAACGGGCGGGGCAGCGGGTGAGTTTGGCCGCCGAGGGTGACTTGGCGTTCCTGCATCGCTTCAAGAAGGGCGGCCTGGACCTTCGC
>CAYNUW010000387.1:0-625 GCA_964400455.1 uncultured Akkermansia sp.
TCCAAAATACCACTTGATTGACCGCATACCTGCAATCCGTGGTTAAAGTCTGAAAAACTTGGGGTGTTTGGTATGATTTATCTGCGAGACACGACCTAGCACGAAACCGCTAGCCCGCCGCCGTCCGCCGACTTTCGGTTTGGCGCGCCGCGCGAGCCCGCGTTGCTTGGCCCCACCATGGACACTCAAGCCACCCCCCGTTTCTCCGCCCTCGTCACCGGCGCCTCGCGCGGCATCGGCCGCGGCATCGCCGTCGAACTCGCCAAGGCCGGCGCTCGCGTCGCCATCAACTACGCCGGCAACGCCGAAGCCGCCGCCGAGGCCCTCGACCTCGTCCGCGCCGCCGGCGGCGACGGCTTCATCGTGCAGGGCGACGTCGCCGTCGCCGCCGACCGCGAACGTATGGTCGCCGAGACCGTGGCCCGCTTCGGCCGCATCGACCTGCTGGTCAACAACGCCGGCGTCGCCCCCAAGGTCCGCTCCGACCTGCTCGACGCCGGCGAGGAGAGCTTCGACCGCCTCTACGCCATCAACCTCAAGGGCCCGTTCTTCCTCTCCCAACTCGTCGCCAAACGCATGATCGCCCAGGCCCCCGACGCCGAGGGCTTCCGCGGCCGCATCGTCA
>CAYNUW010000387.1:635-2697 GCA_964400455.1 uncultured Akkermansia sp.
GTCTACACCGCCTCCATCAACCGCGGCGACTACTGCATGGTGAAGGCCGGCCTAGCCATGATGACCAAGCTCTTCGCCGACCGCCTGGCCAACGACGGCATCAACGTCTACGAGATTCGCCCCGGCGTCATCGCCACCGACATGACCGGGGGCGTGAAGGAGAAATACGACAAGCTCATCATCACCGACGAGCGCGGCATCACCCCTCTCCGCCGCTGGGGCCGCCCCGAGGACATCGGACGCGCCGTCCGCGCCATCGCCGAGGACCGCTTCCCCTTCTCCACCGGCGCCTGCTTCGACGTCGACGGCGGCTTCCACCTGCACCGGCTCTGAGCCGGCCTCAGCCCTTGAAGTCGTTGCGTTGACGCGCCGCCCCCGCCCTGGCCAGTTCCGCCGCCAGGAAGGGGCCGCCGTAGATGAGTCCGGTGTAGACTTGCACCAGCGTGGCGCCGGCATCGAGTTTCTCCCCGGCCGATTCGGCGTCGGTGACGCCCCCGGCGGCGATGATCGGCAGACGCCCGCCCGTGCTCTTGGCGATGTAGCTCACGATCTGGGTGCTGCGTCGCGCCAGAGGCGCGCCACTCAACCCCCCGGCCTGGCCGATGTCCGCAAAAGCCCCCGGACGGGCCAGGGTCGTATTCGTCGCGACAATACCATCCAGCCCCAGATCGGAGATCACCGCCAGCGCGGCGTCGATCTGCGGCCAGCTCAAATCCGGGGCGATCTTCAACAACAGCGGTCGCCGGTCCGCTCCTCGCGCCCGATTGGCCTCCGTCAACGCCCCCAGCAACTCGCGCAGGGGCCGCTCGTCCTGGAGCGCACGCAGGCCCGGCGTGTTGGGGCTCGACACATTCACCACCAGATAATCCGCCAGCCCGGCCAGCCTGGAAAAACTGGCCAGATAATCCCCGACCGCCTCCTCATTGGGCGTGACCTTCGACTTGCCCAGGTTGATCCCGAGTGGAATGCGGCGTTTTCCGCGCGGCGTCTGCGCCGCAAGCCGTGCCGCCACCGCCTCGCTCCCTTGATTGTTGAAACCCATGCGGTTGATCACCGCCTGCTCGACAGGATAACGGAACAAACGCGGCTGGGGGTTTCCCGGCTGCGCCAGCGCCGTCACCGTGCCGATCTCCACGTGACCGAAGCCCAGCGCCGCCGCCGCCGGCCAGGCCTCGGCGTTTTTGTCGAAACCGGCCGCCAGTCCGATTGTATTCGGAAAATCGAGACCAAAGGCCCGCACCGGTCGATGCATGGCGGCGTCCAACTGGTTGAACCGCTCCAAAAGACGGCACAACGCCGGCACACGCCCCAACCCGGCCAGCGCTTTCACGCTCAGCTCATGCGCCTGCTCCGGATCAAGACGAAACAAGATTGGTCGAATCGCGTGTCGATAAAGTGAACCCATAAACCCGCCAACCTTCCGACCACGACCGGCCTTGGCAAGCAGCCTCCGCAATCAAATCGCCCGCATGAACGATATTGATTCGCAATCCGCCCCAAACTTTGATCGTTTTGCGTTTTACAGTGATTTCGCGCGTCCCTAGTTGCGTAAACGTTTTATTATTAACGGGCCTCCTGTGGCTGCTCGGCTTGGACTGGCAGCAACCACACCAGGCTCACTCCGCCGAACCTCGCCTTGAGCGAGAAAGCACGGCGCATCAACCCGCGGGCAGTTTAGCCGCTGCGCCCCAGGCACCGTCCAGCACCGTCGCCCCTGAGACGTTAGCCCCACCCGAAGACCGGACCGCACCCACTCCGTCTCCAGAACCCGCGGACCAAGATCCGGCCTCCGCCTTCCTCGGTTTGGACCTTTCCCGGCCCGCTGATCGGGCGCTCGCCGCTGCTCGCCTGGCCGAAATCGATGATCGTCGTCTGGAGACGACCCACGCCAACGCCCTCGCCAATAACGTGCCCTTCCGCCTGGAGGGACCAGGCGACCGCTTCGCCGAATTGCACGATTTCCGTCCGGACGGCACCCCGCTTTACAAAGTGACGCACAACCGCAACGCCGCCATATCCACCGGCGCCAACCTGCTGCAAGCAACTCCGTATCTTTTGGACG
>CAYNUW010000388.1:0-2650 GCA_964400455.1 uncultured Akkermansia sp.
CTCTGTCTGCTTTTGGTCCCCGTTACCGCCCGCCCCCGTCGCCTCCCATGTCATCCTCGCCGAGATCCCGCCTTTCCCGTCGTATTCGTTTCATCTGCGCCCTGCTCTGGTCGGCCACCGCCTTGTGGGCGAACTACGCTTTGCCGGAACTGCCTCCCCTGCCCACCATCCCGGCTGCGCAACCGGTGAACTCCGTGCCTCTCGGCAACATCAACGCCTTCCCCGAAGTCAAAATGGACTTCCCCATCGCGGAAGGCCCGGTCGCGCCCACATGGGCCTCCATCGCCGCCAACCTGCCCGTCGATTCCGCCCGTCTCCGCGCCGCCAAATTCGGTATCTGGGTGCACTTCGGCCCCCAAGCCTCCGGCGAGAGCGGAGACTGGTATGCTCGCCGCCTCTACACCCCGGGCACCAGCGCCTACAACAACCACCTCTTGCGTTACGGCCACCCCTCCGAAGTGGGCTACAAAGACGTCCTGCGTAGTTGGAATCCGACCGGACTAAACCCGGCCAGTCTCGTCTCCCTCTACCAACAGGCCGGCGCACGTTTCCTCCTAATCCAGGGCGTGCATCACGACCAATACGATCTCTGGAACTCACGCTACCAGCCGTGGAACTCCACCCGCCTCGGCCCGCAACGCGACATCCTAGGCGAACTCACCTCCGCCGCCCGCGCCGCCAATCTGACCTTTGGCATTACCTTCCACCACGAATACTCTTGGTGGTGGTGGCAAAGCGCCTTTAACGCCGACACCTCCGGCGCACGGGCCGGCGCCCCCTACGACGGACACCTCACCCTGGCCGATGGCGTAGGTCAATGGTGGGAGGGGCTCGATCCTCGCCTGCTCTACGGTGTGGACTTGCGTGAATACCAGGGCGTGAGTGCCGCCGCAGCGAGCGATTGGAGCCCGCCGCCGGCCGGTCTCTTCACCAACCACCTCGAGTTTGCCGAATGGTATAACACTTGGTGGGCCTTGCGCATGATCGATGCCATCGAGCAATACGATCCCGACTTTGTCTACACCGACGGCACCTCTTCCCAACCCTTCAGCGGCTCGGGCACCGGCACCGGCTATAAATCTGACGCCATGCAACGTGTCCTCGCCCACCTTGCCAACCGCTCCATTGAACGTCGCGGCTTTGTGGATACACATGCCGTGGTCAAGTTCCGCTCCGGCGACCGGCTCACCACCACGTTCGAGAACAATTTTCCCGCCGGCATAAAAAACGACCAACCCTGGATCGGCGAGGTGCCGGTCGGAGATTGGTTCTACGCGCCGGGCTTTAACTACGATCCCGGCATGGTCGTCCGTTATCTGCTCGAGTGCGTCTCTCGCGATGGTGCCGCCGCGATATGCGTATCTCCGACCCCCGACGGCTCACTCGACGCCGGCAGCACGTCTATGCTCCAGGCCGTAGGCCAGTGGATGGTGGTCAACGGCTCCGGCATCTACGGCAGTCGCTCTTGGGTAAAGCACGCCGAGGGCACGCGCACCCTGCCCCACGGCAAACTCGGCTCCGCTCAAGCCAACTATGCCTTCACCACTTCGGACTTCCGCTTCACCGTGGGTGAGGACGGCAGCCTCTACGTTTATTGCATGACGGTTCCCACCCCGGGGACGCAGCTGCGCATCACTTCGCTCGGCACCGCCGCCGGTCTGCTCGCCGGCCCCATCCAAGAGGTCTCCCTCTTGGGCTCCACCGCCCGACTCACCTGGTCACGGCAAGCCGACGCCCTCATTATCACGTGCCCCGCCACCATGCCCTTCCAAACCGCCGTTGGGTTCAAGATCGGCCCCGCCTCTGCCGTCGGCATCGCCGCCCCGGCCAACGTGGACGCGGACTCGCTTCCAGACCGGGTAAATCTCGCGTGGTCGGGCCGGGGCGGCACTGCCTTTGACGTAGCCCGCTCCACCTCGCCAGACGGCCCCTTCACCACCATCGCCGCCGGGCTTACCTCCGGCTCTTACAGCGATGGCACCGTCGTTCTAGGCACGCTCTACTACTACACCGTAACCGCCCGCGCCGAAGGCATGGTGTCCCGGCCCTCCACTGTAGTTGCCGGCATCGCTACGGGAGACATCGCGCCCACCTGGACCTCCTCCGATATCGGAGCGGTCGGAGCCACCGGCTCCCTCCAGCAATCCGGCGACGTCCTCGTCATCGAAGGATCCGGTGCCGACATCTGGGGAAGCTCGGATGGTTTCCGCTTCGTTTATCAACCCATGATCGGCGACTGCTCAGTCACCGTCCGCATCGTTAGCCAGCAGAACACCTCCGGCTGGGCCAAGGCCGGTGCCATGATCCGCCAATCGCTCGACGCCAACGCCGCCTACGCCCTGAACTTTGTCTCCCCCACCAACGGCATCGCCTTCCAACGTCGTGCATCCACCGGGGCTGCGGCCGGAGGCATCAGCGAAAAGCCCGGAGTCGCCGCCCCGCAATGGATCCGCCTATTGCGCTCGGGCAACACCTTCAGCGCCTACCACTCGCCCGATGGCCAGACCTGGACCCTTCAAAACACCACCACCACCACAATGACCGGCACCATCTACGCCGGCCTCGCCGTGTGTAGTAATAACGACGGTGCTCTCAATCAGGTCATCGCAACCCACCTCACCGTCGGCCCCCTGCCCCCACCCGACCGACC
>CAYNUW010000389.1:0-2630 GCA_964400455.1 uncultured Akkermansia sp.
GTGAATGCCGTGTTTGGCGAGTAGGTCTCGGAGCCAGATTTCCAGGAAGGTTTGCTCAGGCTGGGTGGCTAGGTAGTAGGCCCGGCCTTGGCCGTAGCGGTGGCAGGTGAGGGCGGGTGAGCCGGCAAAGAAGTCTTCGGTGAACGTGGCCAGCGCTTCAGCTCCGCGCAAATGGACCACCTCGGAGAAAAAGGTGCAGGGCGTGACCGGCGACCCCTCTTCGGTGCCGACAAGACGTAAGCCATTGCGCGAATCGGGGGGGATGGGTTGCCACTCCTCGACGACGAGTCCCAGCACATCTTTTAGCGGAGCCGGGTAACCACCGAGATGGACTTGCTCGTTCTCGTCCACAATGCCGCTAAAATAGGTGGTGACCAGAGTGCCTCCGCGGTTGACGTAGGCTCGCAGGGCGTCGGCGCGAGCAGTGGGAAGTTGATACAGGGCGGGGGCGAGGACGACGTCATAACCGGTGAGGTCGTGTTCCGGCGAAACGACGTCGGCGGCGATGTGTTGACTCCAGAGGGCGGAGTGGAAGTGGGAGAAGATTTTTAGATAGTCGAAAGTTGCGGGCTTGGAGGGGAGTTCCAGTGCCCAGCGATTGTGCCAGCAGTCGAGCAGGGCGACGCGCGCGGGGACGCGGGAGCCGGCGATGCATCCGAGTCGTTTTAGTTCCCGGCCAAGCTGGCTGACCTCGCGAAACACTCGTGATTCGTGACCGGCGTGTGGCAGGAGGGCGCCGTGGTATTTTTCCGCGCCGGCGCGGGAGGCCCGCCACTGGAAAAACATGATGCCATCGGCGCCGCGGGCCATGGCGGCGTAGCTCATGGCGCGCATTTGTCCCGGGCGTTTGAGCACGTTGCTCGGACGCCAGTTTACCTGGGAGGCGACCTGCTCCATGAGAATGAACGGCAGGCCGTTTTTGAAGCCCCGATAAAAGTCGTGGCAAAGGGCGGCGGCGCGGTTTTCGGGAAGTCCCTGATGCGGATCTGGGTAACAATCCAAGGCCGCCACGTCGCAGAGGGTATACCAGTCGCGGTAGTCGACCGGCTTCATGATGAAGACGCCGTTGGTGGTGACTTTTGCTTCCGGGACGATGGCCCGGATCGCGGCTATCTCGCACTCGACGATTTTGCGTAGCGAGTCGCTGACGAAGCGATGGTGGTCGAGTGATTGTGCGGGGTTGCAGAAGGTAGGGGTGCGACCCGGCAGCGAAATCTCCGACCAGTCTCCGTAAGTCTGGCTCCAGAAAGTGGTTCCCCAGGCCTTGTTCAAGGCCTCGAGCGAGCCGTAGCGGCGACGCAGCCAGACTTGAAATTCACCTTTGCAGACATTGCAATAGCAGGCGTTTACGTGGCAACCGATTTCATTATTGATATGCCAGAGGGCGACGGCGGGGTGTTTTCCGTAGCGTTCGGCCAGGCGGGTGATGAGACGAATCGACGCGGCTCGGTAGGCTTGGCTGTTTGGGCAGTAATGCTGGCGCGAGCCGTGGGTGAAAAGTTGTCCGTCCGGGGCGAGTGCGACCCCTTCGGGGTGGAGACGAGAAAACCAAGCGGGAGGGGAGGCCGTTGCGGTGGCGAGGCAGACCGAAATCTTATGGCTCCACAGGAGTTCGATGATTCGGTCGAGCCAGGTGAAGTCGTAGCGCCCTGGTTCGGGCTCGAGTTTTGCCCACGAAAAGATGCCCAGGCTGACGAGGTTAACTCCGGCTGCCTCCATGAGTCGGACGTCCTCGGGCCAGACAGCCTCAGGCCATTGCTCTGGATTGTAGTCACCCCCGTAGAGAATCCCAGGGGGTAGTTTGGGTATGAGGTCGCGTAGGGTAGTGGTCATGATCGAAAACGTTGGTCACAGCTGCCGCAGCAGTGGAATCTGGCGGGGATGCTGAGTGTTGATTTTATGTTAAATCAAGCAGATTGGAACGGTCACGATTGGGAAGTTAAGGCACATGGTTACTTGTCTAAGGAAGAACCACTTGGATGGCGCGACGGATGGCGGTCAGGGGACCCGGAGAGGAGGATTGGCCGGTGACGTTTAATGCTATGGAATAGAACACCCATGGCCGAAAGGATGTCTCCGTATGTGAGCCCACCTCCCGGTGCCGCCACATTTCGTCGAAGACGTCGTGGTGATCACTCAAAAACGAGGACGCTTGCTGAAGCGAAATCAGCATTTCATAGCGACCGAGCCGTGACGCAGAGCCGCTAGCGCCTCGAAGAGTTTAACCATCTCATTATCCGCGTCGTGCCACCAGTCGGTGGACCAGATGCGGTGGAGCTTCCAGCCGAGGCCTTCGAGGATCATCTGGCGGAGCTTATCGCGGTCGCGCGCCGTGGCCGCGCGGTGGTAGGTCGCTCCGTCGCATTCGATGCCGAGCAGATAACGGCCCGGCGCAGCTGGATCGACCACCGCTAGGTCGATGCGATATCCGGAACAACCGACCTGATGATGCACGTCGTAGCCGGCTCTGCGGATGCGATCGGCGACCATCTTTTCGAACTCCGACTCGGCCTCCGCCGTCCCGGAAGCGGTGGTCGCGGCGGCCAGCGCCTTCGGACCACGATCCGCGTAGTCGAGGAAGTGCTTCAGGTCGCGCACGCCGCGAGCGCGCGTGCGGGTGAGGTCGATCT
>CAYNUW010000390.1:0-2626 GCA_964400455.1 uncultured Akkermansia sp.
CGCAATGACCGGTGCGGGGGCGGCAGGGGGCGAAAGCCGTCGCCGCCACCCGCGAGTCCCTCGGCACGGATTTCGTCGCCGTCGCCCGCGCCGTTCACGCCGCCATTTCCGCCGACCACAAAATCGTCCTCACCGGCGTCGGCAAATCCGCCCACATCGCCCAAAAACTCGCCGGCACCTTCAACAGCACCGGCGCCCCCGCCTGCTTCCTCGACGCCACCCAGGCCCTCCACGGCGACCTCGGCATGGTCGCCGAAGGCGACGTCGCCCTCATTCTGTCCAACAGCGGCCAGACCGACGAGGTCCTCAAACTCCTGCCCGTCCTCCGCCGCTTCGGCCTCGTCCTCGTCGCCTTCACCGCCCACGCCGACTCCGATCTCGCCCGCGGCTGCGACCATCGCCTGCTCTACCAGGTCCCCCGCGAGGCGTGCCCCCTCAAACTCGCCCCCACCGCCAGCACCACCGCCGCCCTCGCCCTCGGCGACGCCCTCGCCATGGTCCTCCTCGAGGCCCGCGGCCTCACCCGCGACGACTTCGCCCGCTACCACCCCGCCGGCAACCTCGGCCGCGTCCTCCTCCTCCGCGTCGGCGACATCATGCGCGCCGGCGACCGCCTCCCCGTCGCCCCCGACACCGTCACCCTCCAGGACGCCATCCTCCGCATGACCAAGGCTCGCAGCGGCAGCATCGCCCTCGTCCACCCCCGCACCGGCAAACTCACCGGCATCCTCACCGACGGGGACTTCCGCCGCAGCGCCCTCACCGGCCCCGACTTCCTCCAAAAACCCGTCGCCGACTTCATGACCCGCTCCCCCAAGACCATCCCCGCCGACGCCCTCGGCGTGGACGCCCTCCGCGTCTTCGAAGCCCACAAAATCGACGACCTCATCGTCGTCGACGCCAAGGGCAAACCCGTCGGCTTGGTCGACGGCCAGGACCTCCCCAAACTCAAGATCGTCTGATCCGCCGCCCCGCCTCGCCCCGGCCCCTCCACCACACTCCTCTTTCCCGAACCGCATGAGCCTAGACGCCACCCTGCTCGCCCTCCTCCGCTCCTACGAGACCGAAGGCGGCATCAACCACCTCGACGGCAGCAACCTGCCCTCCGACGCCTCCGTCAACCAGCTCGCCGTCGAGATCATGCACCTGCTCTTCCCCGGCTTTTTCGAACCCGAGCCCCTTTCCCGCGACGCCGTGCCCGCCCTCACCCGCCGCCGCCTCGCCTCCGTCCACGCCCGCCTCCGCTCCGACATCGAAATATCCCTCCGCTTCGCCGCCGCCTCCTCCACCCCGGCCACCCCCCCCCCCCACCCCCCCCCCGCCCCCCCCCCACCCCCCGCCCCCCCCGCCCACCCCCCCCCCCCCCCACCGCGCCCCCTCGGGCAAACCCCCGGCCAAGCCCCCTACGCCGGCGACCCCGCCGCCCGCTCCACCGAGGAGATCATCCTCGCCTACCCCTGCGTGCTCGTCATCTCCCTCCAACGCTTCGCCCACGAGCTCTACCGCCTCGGCGTCCCCCTCCTGCCGCGCATGATCACCGAATACGCCCACGAACGCACCGGCACCGACCTCCACCCCGGCGCCCGCATCGGCGAGTATTTCTTCATCGACCACTGCACCGGCGTCGTCATCGGCGAAACCGCCACCATCGGCCACCACGTCAAAATCTACCAGGGCGTCACCCTCGGCGCCAAGTCCTTCGAGGTCGACGCCGCCGGCAACCCCGTCAAGGGCGTCAAACGCCATCCCGACATCGGCGACCACGTCACCATCTACGCCCACGCCACCATCCTCGGCGGCGACACCCGCATCGGCGCCGGCTCCATCATCGGCGCCAACGTCTGGCTGCTCGAAAGCATCCCCGACCACAGCATCGCCTACTACAAAAACGAAAACCTCGTGGTCCGCTCCCGCAAACCCCGCGAAGCCGCCGTCGAATGCCGAAAACAGGACGAACTCAAAGCCTGGAACTGGACCATCTGACCCGCCCCGAGTCCGGCCGCGCCACTCAGCGCCCCGCCCCCCACTCCTTCCACAGGCGCAGCACCGCCTGCCCATCCGTCGCCGCCCGGGTCAACCCGGCGTAAGCCGCCAGATCCAGCCCCCACGTGCCGTCGACATCGCCCGACCAGGTCACCCCACCTCCCGCATCCCAGCTCAACGTATCCCCCCCACGATTCCAAGGATACCGCGCCGCCATCGTCTCCGCATACACCGTCCAGCGTTCGCCCACGGAACGTCCGGCCACCAGCGAACCAAACAAACCGACATCTCGGCCGCCGGTCCCGTCCCCGGCATTTTCCCCGCCGATTTGCGCGTTGCACCACCCCGCCTCGCCCAACGGACACCCAAAAATCACCAGCAGCCCGCCGTCCACCTTGTCATCGCTAAAACGCCCATCCGACGTCGGCACTTTGAGGAAAGGCATCAAGGACACCGCCAACCCTTCCGACTCATCTCCCAGCATTTCCCACTTAAGCGACAGATTCAGGTCGCCCATGCCCTCCGTGCGCACCCCGTCCGCCTCCTCCCTCGCCCAAGCCGTGCCCCCCGCCCTCAACTCCCACCCCCCGGCCATCCCCACCGTCACATCCGTATACCCCCACGCCACCGTATCCGCCCGCCC
>CAYNUW010000391.1:0-2604 GCA_964400455.1 uncultured Akkermansia sp.
TGAGAGAAAGGGCGAGGGGGTGGGGGTGTGCAAGGGCAAAAGAAGCGGATCAAAACTTTGTCTTTGGGGGGAAGGTCAAAGGCGCTCCGGGGCAAAAGTTTCGCTTGCACGAAGCGGCGGCGCACGTTTTTACCGCCTCTGCCTGTAGGGGTGCCCGATGCGTCGGGCTGAGATTGCGGCACGACCGGCCGCTCGACCCTTCGAACCTGAAACGGATTATACCGGCGAAGGAAACAGCAGGATGGCGTTAGCACCGGGCCACGTGGTCCGGGCGCCCTCCTCACCTCCCCGGGAGTCCGATTTGGGTCGGGCCTTTGTCACACCTATCATGCGACTCCCGACACAGATCCTGCTCCTCGGCGCCTTGCTCCACCCTGGTGCCCGAGCTCAAGTTAACGCGTCTGACGCCACGCCGGCGACGGATGCCGGCACGCCTCCGGCCGCGGCTCCCGCGGCGGATGCGGACGTGGTGGAATTGGCGGCCATGCGCGTGACGGCGGATCTCTGGGAGACGCCCTTCGAGCGCCTGCCCGCCAGCGTGAGCATTTACGAAGGCGCGGCGCTCCAGCGGGGCGGCGTGCGGCATTTTGGCGATCTGGCTGATCAAGTGGCCAACCTGACTTGGACCGGCGGCACCTCGCGTCCCCGCTATTTCCAGATCCGCGGGGTGGGCGAAAATTCTCAATACGAGGGCGAGACGCCGGATTCCGCGGTGGCGTTTAAAGTCGATGACCTGGATTTCACCGGACTGGGTGGTCTCGGCAGCACGTTTGACGTGCGGCAAGTCGAGGTGTTGCGCGGACCGCAGGCGGGGGCCTTTGGGGCCAACGCGGCTGGCGGCATCGTGCAGATCGTGACCAATGACCCTACGCCGGTGGCGGAGGGTTTTGTGTCGGGCACGGTGGGCAACGACTCCCTGCGCGAGGCGGGTGTCGCCTATGGCGGCACATTGACCGAGGGCGCGCCGGAGACCCTGATGTTCCGCATCGCGGCTCAGCACAGCGAAAGCGACGGTTTCCGCCGCAACCGCACCTTGGACCGCGACACCAATGCGCGCGACGAGGACATGGCGCGCCTGAAACTGACGTGGAATCCCAACCGCCTGTGGCGGTGGGATGCCGGTCTGTTATGGAGTCGGCAGGACAACGGCTTCGACGAGTTCGCGCTCGATAACAACGGTCGCTACACCTACAGCGACCAGCCCGGGCGCGACGAGCAGGACGCGCTGGCGGGCAGCCTGCGCGGCACCTACCTGGGCTGGGACGAGGTGCGCCTGACCACGATCACCACCGCGACGCGGGCGGACTCGCTTTACAGCTATGACGATGATTGGACGGCGGCCTCTTACGCGGGGTTCAGCGAGCTGAACCGCGAGCGCAGGGTATTTACGCAGGAACTACGATTGGACGGCGAGACGGACGGGTTCCTGGCGCGCTGGACCTTGGGGGCCAACTGGGCGGGCAATCGCGAGGATACGGTCTATACGAATGAGGACCCGGGCAATCTGCGCGGCTTGGCCACCGATTACCAGGCGGACAACCAGGCGCTCTTTGCGCAGGGGATGCATGAGATCGGGACGAGCACCCGCGCCACGCTGGGACTGCGGTTGGAGCAGGTGGACAGCGAGGGGAACGGCCTGCGCACCCGGTTTCGCAAGGGGCCCGGCACGTTTGATCCGCCGCGCGCCATCGCGCCTTCCTACGATGACGTGCTGACGGGCGGGAAGTTGACCTTGGAGCACGATCTGGCCGAGCAGCACCTGGTGTTCGCCTCGGTGGCGCGGGGCTACAAGGCGGGCGGCATCAATGTGGATGCCCGGATCGATCCGGCCACGGATCCGCTGACTTACGACACGGAGACGCTCTGGAACTATGAACTCGGCGCGCGCAGCCGCTGGTTGGAGCAGCGGCTTACCAGCGGGGTTTCGGTGTTCTACACGGATCGGCGCGACGCCCAGGTGCGGGATTCGGCAGGGTTTGGCGGCAACTACCGCTTCTTCACCGACAACGCGGAGCGCGCTTCCGTGTATGGGCTCGAAGGCGAGCTTCGCTATGCGTTGACGGAGCGTTGGTCGGCGCGGGGAACGCTCGGGTTGATGCAGTCGGATTTGGATACGTTTACGCTCTCCAACGGCAACACGGGAGGGGGGCGTCGGCTGGCCAACACACCTCCCTATGGTTACACGTTGGGTGTGGCTTATCGTGCACCGCGCGGCTGGTTCGGCGACGTGGAGTGGGTTGGGCGGGCCGAGCAGTATGATTCGAACAACCAGAACGAGGCGCGCAGCGCGTTCAGTGTGGTGAATACGAGCCTGGGTTACGACTGGGGCTCGTGGACCTTGACCCTCTGGGCGAGGAATCTGCTCGATGAGGACTACGAAAAGCGGGTGTTTTTCTTCGGGAATGAAGATCCCAACTACATTCCGACCCGGTATGAGACGCGCGCGGATCCCCGGCAGATCGGGATCACGGCGTCCTACGCCTTCTGATCCGGAGAGGCCGAAACTCTCGTTCGCCCGGATGCCGCGATGACCGCGATATCCGGGCTCAAGGGAGGTCCTAAATTCTCCGGCGGGGACTGCGCGGCCGGGAAATGCGGCTCGGC
>CAYNUW010000392.1:0-2480 GCA_964400455.1 uncultured Akkermansia sp.
CCCGGGGGGGGGCTGTTGGGGGCGGGCGGCCGGGTGGGGGGGGCCCGGGGGGCGGGGGGGGCGGGCGCCGGGGGTTTGGGGGGGGCGGGGGGGGGGCGCGGGGGGGGGGGCGAGGGCGAGGGCGCTGTTGCTGGTGCCGAGATCGATGCCGAGGCTGGCCGTGTAGGTCTTCATGGATACGTGGTGGGCCGGTCGCGGGGCGCGGTTACTTGAGCTCGATTTCGGAGGGGGCGACGATGGGGGAGGGGGCGGCATCGGGGCGGAGTGGGCGGGGCAGGCGGACGGCGGCGCAGGTCCAGCCGCGATGGAGAACGGTGCCGCGGTAGGGTGGCTCGCCCTTGACCGCGCCGACGAGGCGCACGCTTTCGGGGTCGAAGCCGGCGGGCAGGACGAGGGAGGCGCCCTCGGTCTCGGCGCGGACGGGGGCGAGTTGGAAGTCGCGTTGCAGGACGGAGCGCACGCCGGCGTGGACGACGCGGGCGACGGCGGCGACCTGGGCGTCGGGCACGGCGTGGATGTCTTCGGTGGCGAAGTCGATCAGGCGGCCTTCGGCTTGGAGCCGGGAGAGGAGGCGGAGGGCGCCGCCGTCGGCGGCGTGGTGCAGGGCGGTGTGGTCGGGGGCGACCGGGGCGGGCGGCGGGGTAAGGGCGGGGGCGGGGGGAGGCGGCGGGGTGGGCTCGGCGGTGGGCGCCGGGGCGGGGGCGATTTCGCCGCGGAGGCGGAGCCAGACGCAGCCGGCGGCGAGCCAGGCGACGAGGGCCACCCAGCGGGCGGAGGGGGTCTGGGCGGTGAGCCAGGCCATGGCCCCGGCGGTGGCGGCGAGCAGGAGGGCGGCCCAGAGAGAAACGTTAGCAACGAAAGATCGCTTCATAAACACGCTAGAGCGCAGCGAGGCGTTTCAGCGTGGCAAGACCAACTCCACACCGGGAAGGCGGAGCGAAGGGAGGTGCCGATGGGAGCGGAGCAGGAGGGAACCGCTCCATCGGGGCGAGGGTTACTCAGCCTTCTTCTCCGCTTTTTTCGCGGCCTTGGCAGCCTCTTTCGCGGCCTTCTTGGCTTCTTTATCCGCCTTTTTCTCGGCTTTCTTCGCGGCTTTATCGGCGGCTTTGGCGGCTTTTTCGCCTGTGCAGCAGCAATCTTTGTCGACGCCGCAGACCTTGGCGTCGGCACCGGTGGGGCAACCACAGCAGGCGGCGGCGGGAGCGTCCTTCTTTTTCGCGGCCGGCGCGGCCTCGGCTTGGGCGAAGGCAACGCCGAGGGCGCTGAGGGCGAGGAGGGCAACGAGGGTCTTGAGGGATTTCATAGTGATGGATGGTGGGTGGCTGAGGTTTTGATTTCGGGGAGTGTTACGCGCGAGCGGACGCGTGCCCTCCGTTTTTTTGGGGAAAATTTATCCGGAGGTGGGCGACCATTTGAAGAGGGTGGTGGAGCTGGGTGGGGCGAGGAGGGAGATGCTTTGTTCGTAGCCGTCCCAGGGGAGGTCTTCGCTGGCGACGCCGCCGGCGTTGCCCTGGCCGGAGCCGCCGTAGTATTGGCTGTCGGTGTTGAGAATTTCGCGCCACCAGCCCTTGCGGGGCACGCCGATGCGGTGGCCGGGGCGGGTGACGGGGGTGAAGTTGCCGACGACGAGGACAAAGTCGCGTTCGGCGGCGTCGTGGCGGAGGTAGGCGACGATGGTGGTCTGGGTGTCGGCGCAGTTGACCCAGCGGAACCGGCGGCCGTCGGAGTCGCTGGCGGAGAGGACGGAGTCGTCGCGGTAGAGCCGGTTAAGGTCGCGGACGAGGGAGCGGAGGCCATCGTGTTCGGGGTATTGGAGGAGGTGCCAGTCGAGCTGGCCGGCGTAGGCCCATTCGCGGGACTGTCCGAATTCGGAGCCCATGAAGAGGAGTTTTTTGCCGGGCCAGGCCCACATCTGGCCGTAGAGTGAGCGGAGGTGGGCGGCGCGGTCGCGGATTTCCAGCGCCGGCATTTTCATGAGCATGGAGCCTTTGCCGTGGACGACCTCGTCGTGGCTGAAGACGCTGATGAAGCTTTCGGACCACTGGTAGAGGGCGGCGAAGGAGAAGTCGTTGAGGTGCCAGCAGCGGTGGATGGGATCTTTTTGGAAGAATTTAAGGGTGTCGTGCATCCAGCCCATGTTCCATTTGAAGTCGAAGCCGATGCCGCCGTGTTCGACGGGTTTGGTGATGCCGGCGAAGGCGGTGCTCTCCTCGGCGATCATGAGCACGCCGGGGTGGTAGTGGTGGACGAGGCGGTTGGTTTCGCGGAGGAACTCGATGGCTTCGAGGTTTTCGCGGCCGCCGTGGCGGTTGGGGATCCACTCGCCGTCTTTGCGGGAGTAGTCGAGGTAGAGCATGGAGGCGACGGCGTCGACGCGGAGGCCGTCGAGGTGGTAGCGGTCGAGCCAGGCGAGGGCGTTGGCGACGAGGAAGCCGCGGACCTCGTGGCGGCCGTAGTTGAAGATGAGAGTGCCCCAATCC
>CAYNUW010000393.1:0-2474 GCA_964400455.1 uncultured Akkermansia sp.
CAACCAGCACGCCGGCCTCGGTGCCGCCGCCGTCTGGGAACACACCCTCGCCCTGCTCGACGACGCCGTCGCCCGCGGCCTGTTGCCCGCCGGCTAAATCAGGGCTCAACCCGCTCCACGCAGCACGGCCAGCATCTGACCGTGCAACTTGCCGTTGCTGGCCACATACCGACCACGCTCCGACCGCTGCGGCGCCGCCCCGCCCTCGTAATCCGTCACCATGCCTCCGGCCTCGCGCACCAACAAGAGGCCGGCCATGGCATCGTAGGGCTTCAGATCTTTCTCCCAATAACCGTCCAGCCGGCCCGCCGCCACATAACAGAGATCCAACGCCGCGCTCCCCAGTCTGCGTTCACCCCGGATCCGGGTTAAGAACGCACCCCACTCCCGCAGGTTGTTGTCCGGGTTGGTATGTTTGTCATACGGGAAACCACTGGTGATCACCGCGTCCGCCAGTTCGGCCGTATTTGTCACCCGCAAGGGCTTGTCATTCAAGGTCGCTCCCGCTCCCGCCGCCGCCGCGAAAAGCTCCCCTCTCGTAGGGTCATAGACCACCCCTAAAACCGGCTCACGTCTTGCATTGGTCAACGCGATGCTGGTGCAGAAATGCGGCAGTTTGCTCGCGAAATTCACCGTTCCATCAATCGGATCGACAAACCAAAACCACGCGGCCTGCTCGGCCGGCGCCCCCTGTCCTCCACCCTCCTCCCCAACGATATGATCCCCGGGTCGCAAGCGCTGCAACGCGGACACCAGATACGCCTCGATCTCCGTGTCGGCCGCCGTAACGATATCGATCCGACTGCTTTTGCTGCTGGTGGGAATCGGCGCGGCAAAGTGCCGGAGCGCAATCTCTCCGGCCTCACGGGCAAGCTGGGCGACGACAGGTAGCAGCTGGGCGGCGAGGGCGTCGTGAAACATGTTGGGATCAGTAAAAGTAATTCGCGGCCTTTCGCCAAGCTCCGCCGCGCTCCGACCTTGCCCACCACCCCGACGACTCCCAGCGTGTCCACCATCATGCCGCTGATTCCCCGCTTAACCGAGAAACTGCAACGTCACCCCAAGCGCGTCGTCTTCACCGAGGGAGCGGACCCCCGCATCCTCCAAGCCGCCCGCCAGTGGGTCACCCGCCGCATGGGCGTGCCGATACTCCTCGGCAACCGCGCCGCCATCAAGGACGCCGCCGCCCGCCTCGACATCAACCTCCAGGGCATGAGGGTGATCGAGCCCGAACGCAGCGAGGATTTCGCCGCCTTCGCCGCCCAGCTCGAACAAATCCGCCGCTTCAAAGGCCTGCGCCCCGACCAGGCCGCCGAGGCCCTGCGCGACACCGGCTACTTCGGCACCATGATGGTCGTCGCCGGCCAGGCCGATGCCATCGTCTCCGGCGGCACCGTCTCCGCCGCCAGCGCCCTCCGCCCCATCTTCCAACTCATCCCGCGCCTCCCCGGCGTGCTCCACGCCTCCTCGCTCATGATTCTCGACTTCGAGGAGAAAAAAGTCGGCTCCGGCGGCTCCCTCTTCCTCTCCGACTGCGCCGTCATCCCCGACCCCACCCCCGAACAACTCGCCGACATCGCCCTCTCCACCGCCCTCATCGCCGGCCACCTTACCAACGAAACCCCTCGCGTGGCCATGCTCAGCTACGCCTCCAAGAGCGCCTCCAACCACCCCTCCCTGGTCAAGGTCCGCCACGCCACCGAACTCGCCCGCTCCCTCGCCAAAACCCGCCTGCTCGACCTCGACATCGACGGCGAACTCCAGGTCGACGCCGCCCTCGACCTCGCCGTCGCCCAGACCAAAAAAGTCGAAAGCTCCGTCGCCGGCCGCGCCAACGTCCTCATCTTCCCCGACCTCAACGCCGGCAACATCGCCTTCAAACTCGTGCAAATCCTCGCCGGCGCCAACAGCTACGGCCAGATCCTCACCGGCCTCTCCAAACCCGCCGCCGAAATCTCCCGCGGCGCCTCCGCCCACGACGTCTTCGGCGCCGCCGCCATCGTCGCCGTCCAAGCCATCGACCGCCGCCTGCTCCACGGCATCCACCACGGCTAAGCGCCTTCCTTCCGCCATGGCCTCCGCCTCTCCGATTCCGCCCGCCGGCCACACTCCGGCTTCCGCCTGCGCCACCGGCGCGCCCAACCCGTTCTCCCTCCCCTCCTTGCCCCTCCTCCAAGCCCCCACCAACACCGAGACCAAACGTGTCTTCGTCGCCGCCACCCGCATGAACGACGGCAAGACCACCACCTGCCTCGGTCTCTACGGCGCCCTGCAAGCCCACTTCCCCCGCGTCGGCTTCATCAAACCCGTCGGCCAGCGTTTCGTGGACGTCCAGGGCCAGAAAATCGACGAGGACTCCGTCCTGCTCGACTCCATTTTCCAGGTCCGCGTGCCCATCGAAAGCATGAGTCCCGTCGCCGTCGACGGCACCTTCACCCGCCGCTTCCTCGAAAACCCCGACACCACCCTCCCCG
>CAYNUW010000394.1:0-2453 GCA_964400455.1 uncultured Akkermansia sp.
AAGACTACGGACAAAGACGGTTACAACGCCGGTCAGCTCGGATTCTCCGCCAAGAAGGTCAAAAACACCTCCAAGGCCGAGCTTAACCACGCCAAGAAGGCCGGCCTCGAGCAGGCTCCTCGCGTCCTCAGCGAAGTTCGTCTCGACGAAAAGCCCACCCAAAACCTGGGCGACGTTGTCACGGTATCGGCCTTCACCGAAGGCCAGCTGGTTGATGTTATCGGCATCACCAAGGGCAAAGGCTTCGCCGGCGTCGTCAAACGTTTCCGCGTAGCCGGCGGTCCTGCTTCCCACGGTTCGATGTTCCATCGCCGCATCGGCTCGATCGGTATGCGTCAAACCCCCGGTCGTTCTTGGAAAAACCAGGCCATGCCTGGCCACATGGGTCAAGTTCGTCGCACTCTGCAAAACCTGACGGTTGTCAAAGTGATCGCCGAAAAGAACCTCATCCTCGTCAAGGGTGCCGTCCCCGGTGCCAACGGCGATGATGTCATCGTCCGCACCGCTATCAAGGGCCAAGGCCCCGCCAAGAAGGCCTAACCAGGAGGAACTCGCATGAAACTCAAAGTTTATAGCGCCGATGGCAAATCCGCCCAAGAGCAGGAATTCGTCGGTTTACCCGTATTCGAAGGCGACAAGGGTGTCCAAGCCCTCAAGGAAGTGATTGTCGCCATCAATGCCAACGCCCGTCTGGGCACCCACTCCACCAAAACCCGGGGCGAAGTCTCCGGCGGTGGTAAAAAGCCCTGGCGTCAGAAAGGCACGGGTCGTGCCCGCGCCGGTTCTAATCGTTCTCCCATCTGGGTGGGCGGTGGTGTCGTCTTCGGTCCCAAACCGCGCGACTACTCCAAAAAGGTCAACGCCAAGGTCAAATCCCTGGCTTTCTCCCGCGCCCTATATGATCGCGCCGTCGCCGGCGAGATCGACGTGATCGAAGCCTGGTCCGTAGCGCAGCCCAAGACCAAAGTCATCAACGAGGTCATCGGCCGCATCGCTCCCCAAGGCAAAATCCTTATCGTGGACGAGGTTTTCTCGGCCGACGCTGCCCGCGCCGCCCGGAACATTGAGCGCGTTTCCCTCCAGGAGGCCGCTAAACTCAATGCCAAGGATCTCGCTCAATACAAGCGCATCATCGTGAGCACCAAAGGTCTCGAAAAGATCATCGCTCGTGTCAACGGAGGCAAAAACTAATGAACGCCCTCGCCATCCTCAAACAAGTTCGCCTGACCGAAAAGGCGTCCACGCTCTCCTCTGAGCTCGGCCAATATACCTTCGAGGTTTTCCCCAAGGTCACCAAGCATCAGATCGCGGCTGCGGTCGAGAAGACCTTCAAGGTCTCTGTTGTGCGCGTCAATACCCAGACCATCAAGGGTAAGCCCAAGCGCACCCGTAACGGTCGTCCAACCACCACCTCCACCATTCGCAAGGCGATCGTCACCCTCAAGGCGGGTGACAAGATCGAGCTTGTCTAAGCCCCAGGCATAAGCCCTATCCAGGAAACCTACGCCATGCCTCTCAAATCCTTCCGCCCACTCACACCGTCCCAGCGCTTTACCGTGCTGAATCAGGACGAGGGCCTCTCCGACAAACGTCCCGAGCGCGCGCTCACCTACTCGAAGTCCAAATCGGGTGGTCGCAACAACAACGGCCGTATCACCAGCCGTCGTCGTGGCGGCGGTCATAAGCGCCTTCACCGTATCGTCGACTTCAAACGTGCGATCATCGACGTGCCTGCCGTGGTGCAGGCGCTTGAATATGATCCCAATCGCTCCGCCCGCTTGGCTTTGGTCCAATACCAAAACGGCGAGAAACGCTACATCATCGCCGCCAACGGCATGAAGGTGGGCGACACGATTGTGACCTCCGACAAGGCGACCACCAACGACTTCGTGGTGGGCAACAACTTCCCGCTGGAAATCATCCCTCCCGCGACAAAGCTCCACTGCGTTGAATTGATTCCCGGACGTGGCGCCCAACTGGGTCGCACCGCTGGCACCTCGATCGAGCTGGTGGCGGTTGAAAACGGTTTTGCCCAGTTGAAGATGCCCTCCGGCGAAATCCGTCTGGTCAACCCGAAGTGCCGCGCCACCATCGGCGAAGTTGGCAACGGTGACCACATGAATCGCAAGCTCGGCAAGGCCGGCCGCAATCGCTGGCTCGGCAAACGTCCTCGCGTTCGTGGTATGGTTATGAACCCCGTCGATCACCCCAACGGTGGTGGTCAGGGTAAGTCCAAGGGTGGTGGCGGTCGCCAGCACCTTGTGTCTCCGTGGGGTCAGCTCGCCAAGGGCTTCCCGACTCGCCGCCGCTCGAAACCTTCGAACAGCCTCATCCTCGTCCGCCACAACGGCCGCAAGCCCCGCGGCAAGAAGTAATCCCTACGCCCTCTCACCATGGCACGTTCCATCAAAAAAGGCTTCTTCGTCGACTACCACCTCCTCGAGAAGATCGAG
>CAYNUW010000395.1:0-2450 GCA_964400455.1 uncultured Akkermansia sp.
GCAAATGAAGGACACGATGATGCCTTAATCACGTTAAGATAAACGGAAGCACCGCGTGGTGGACGCGAACGGGTCAAACACAGTGAACGCTTGCGCTTGCGCGAACCTGGGAAACCTTTTCACCTCGCGCTTCACTCGTCACGCCTGTGTTCCGCACCTTCCTCCGCTCCAAACTTCACCGCGCCACCATCACGGCTGCCGACCCCGATTACGAGGGCTCGATTTCGATCGACCGAGATCTTTGCCGAGCGGCGGATTTTATGGAGTTTGAGCAGGTGGACGTGCTCGATATCGACAACGGAGCCCGGTTTACCACCTACGTGATTTACGGCCAGCCCGGAGAAATTCAGGTGAACGGAGCGGCGGCGAGGCTCGTTCGCCCCGGCCACCGAGTCATCGTGTTGGCCTATGCCCAATTGGCCTCTGCCGAGATCTCCACCCACACTTCCCGGGTCGTTCTTTTGGGCGACAACAATCACATCAAAAGCACGTTGGACCACCGCTTGGCCGGCCCCTAGCTCGCACCGCGGCACAGTCAGGCCTGCGCGAAAACCTGTGAATTTTCACCGGCGAGGCCTATTTTCTTTTCGCCCCGAACCCGCCGGCCCGTCCTAATCGTGAACGATGCCTTCAGGTAAACGCCGCCCGCCCCCCGAACGCCTCTCCAAAAAGTCCTACGAGACGCGCGTCACCGCCTTGCGGGAACAGCTTGTTCGCCTACAGGTGGACCTCAAAACCCGGCCCTTCAAAATTCTTTTCATCATCGCGGGTGTGGCCGGTTCCGGACGGGGCGATCTCCTCAACGCCCTCGGCGGCTGGCTCGACCCGCGCGGCACCGAAACTTTTGTCTTCGATGCCCCCGGTGAGGATGAACGCCACCGCCCGTTTCTCTGGCGCTTCTGGCGCAGCCTTCCCACCGTCGGAAAAATCGGTATCTACGCCAACTCTTGGTATACCGAGACCCTCAACGAGGAAGCACGCAATCGGCGCGACCTCGCCGCCCTGGAGCCCGACCTCGAACGCATTCGCGCCTTTGAAAAAGTCCTGACCGACAACGACACCCTGATCGTGAAGGTCTGGCTCAACCTCGACAAAGATTCCCAGCGCGAACGTTTCAAAAAACTCGAAGCCGACGAACGCACCGCTTGGCGCGTGACCGAGGAAGATTGGCGTCACCATCGCATCTACGACCGCCTGGAACGCACCGCCGTCCACATCCTCGCCTCCACCCACCGCCCCCACGCGCCTTGGACCGTGGTCGAAGCCCACGACGAACGCGCCCGTAACATCGCCGTCGGTGAACTGCTCGTCGACAGCTTCCAAGCCCACCTCGAAACCCTCAAACGCCGGGCCCGCTTCCGCAAACCCGCTTCGCCCGACCCGAACCCTCGCGCCCTGAGCGCTGCCGGGCGTCGTCGTCTCGCCGCCTTGCCCCTGGACGAAGCCCTTTCTGCTGCTGACTACGAAGCCAAACGTGACAAATGGCTGGGCCGCCTCCACGCCGCTGTGCGCGCCGCCAAAGCCGCCAACCGCGCGATCACCTTTGTCTTCGAGGGTTGGGACGCCGCCGGCAAAGGCGGGGCCATCCGCCGTCTCACCAGCGCCATCGATGTCCGAGACTACCGGGTTTACCCCGTCGCCAAACCCACCGACGAGGAAAAGTCCCACCACTACCTCTGGCGTTTCTGGCGCCACATTCCCCGCGACGGACGCGTCGCCATCTTCGACCGCTCTTGGTATGGTCGCGTGCTCGTCGAGCGTCTCGAGGGCTTCTGCCGCCCGGACGAATGGCGCCGCGCCTTCGAGGAGATCAACGACTTCGAGCATCAACTCACCGACCACGGCCAGATCGTGGTCAAATTCTGGCTCCACATCTCCGCCGAAGAACAACTCGCCCGCTTTCGCGCCCGCGAACAAACCGCCTTTAAACAACATAAGATCAACGAAGAGGACTGGCGTAATCGCCGCAAATGGTCCGGCTACGAAACCGCCGTAGGCGACATGCTGGCGCTCACCGACACCCCCGACGCTCCCTGGCACCTTATACCCGCCAACGACAAACGGCTCGCCCGCCTTACCGTGCTGCGCACCGCCTGCCGCAGCATTCGCCGAGCCCTCGGCCTAGCGGACTAATCCTGCTCATTGTCATGATCGACTGGATACGCATCTGGCCGGAAATCCTGCGGCTCAATCTACAGAAGTGCCGCCCGCCGCGCCCGCCGCGCAAACCCGGCGGCGCCCCTCCCCCCGCCCGTTGCCAGTGCCCATCCGACTCCGGCCGCGCCTTCGAAACCCGCTGCGAGGCCTGCCTGCGCTTCTCCCGTCCCGGCCGCTTCCTGCTCGTCTGCCCCGACGCCCGCCTGAACGCCGACGGCGTGGTCTGCTCTCTCGACGCCGCCGCCGTCCGCCCACGCTGGGCCCACGAACTGCCCCGCCTCATCGCACCCCCG
>CAYNUW010000396.1:0-2426 GCA_964400455.1 uncultured Akkermansia sp.
TGAGGGCGACGATGATGTCCTCGAACTTCACGTCGCCGCGGCCGACGGAGCGGAAGTCCCACTGGCGGCGGGGGTCGCCGAAGGTGGTGTGGCCGCCGAAGACGCCGACGGAGCCGTCGCCGTGGCCCCACCAGACGTCCTTCATGTGGGCGTGATAGATGCGGTCGGGGAAGTCGCGGAGGAATTTGACGTAGTCGACGCCCTGGTAGCCGAGGTGGGAGGGATCGTAGTTGAAGCCGAAGCGCGGATGGTGCCTGACCGCGGCGAGGGCGCGTCGGGCGGAGGCGATGTCGAAGGCGATTTCGGTGGGATGGACCTCGAGGGCGAAGTTGACGCCGGCCTTGTCGAAGGCGTCGAGGATGGGCAGCCAGCGTCTGGCGAAGTCGGCGTATCCGGCGTCATAATACGCCTGGGAGGTCGGGGGGAAGGCGTAGATCGAGTGCCAGATCGAGGAGCCGGTGAAACCGTTGACCACGGCCGGGAACGCCTCCTCGCGGGCGGAGGCCCCGGGGCGGGCGTCAAAGAAGGCGCGGGCGGCGCGGGCGGTGGTGATCATGCGGCGGGCGGCGCGTTTGCGCACGCCCTCGGGGTCGCCGTCGCCCCAGACGTCGGGGGGGAGAATCGATTGATGGCGGGCGTCGATCAGGTCGCAGACGGCCTGGCCGACGAGGTGGGCGGAGACGGCGTGGCAGGTGAGGCCGTGGTCCTTGAGGAGCGCCCACTTCTGGTGGACGTATTTTTTGCTGGATACGGCGGCTTCGACGTCGAAATGGTCGCCCCAGCAGGCGAGCTCGAGGCCGTCGTAGCCCATCTGTTTGGCGAGCGGGGCGAGTTTTTCCAGGGGGAGGTCGGCCCATTGGCCGGTGAACAGGGTGACGGGGCGTGGCATGGTGCGTTCGGGGTGGAGGCGGGTGGAAACTAGCGGGTGATTGGCGCGTGGCCTTCGAGGAAGCTCGGCTTACTTCGGCGGCGCGAAAAGCGAGAACGGGAAGGCATGGGATACAACTTGATCAGAGGTGGCAATCGCGGGATTCAGCGCAAAGTTAAAGCCGCGTTTTTGGGGGAAGTTTGGGTTGAGAAGTGGGCGGAGGCCTTCGCGGGTTAGCCGGTCAGAAGGATCGTCGGTGCGGCGGGCCTGGCTGACGGGCCAATGCGACGCGGCGGGGGCGTTCAGGCGGCTTGGGCGGGGCGGCGGAAGAGGAGGAGAAGGCCGAAGACAAAGGTGAGGATGAGGGGGAGGATGGCGACGTGGCCCAAGGTATCGAGGCCGGCGGCGGCCTTGATCGCGGTGGTGATCTCGGTCCCGGCGGGCGCGCGCTCGGCGATGCCGTTGTCGTAGAACTTGCCCATCACGGGCAGCACGATGCTGACGCTGAGCATGCCGGCGCCGCCCATGATGGCGAGGCCGAGGGCTCCGGTGCGCGGGAAGGTCTCGCTCACGTAGCCGAGCATGGTGGGCCAGAAGAAGCATACGCCCACGGCGAACACGGTGGCCGCGCCGAAGAGCATGACACCCTGGGAGTGGCTCATGGCGTAGAGTCCCAAGGTGGTGACGATGGCGCTGGCGAAGAGCATGCCCATGGGGGCGAGCTTGTGCACAAACACGCCGGCGAACATGCGACCAACGGCCATCAGGCCGGTGATCCAGACCAGCACGAGGATGCCGGAGACGCCGGCGTTGGAGAGGATGTCGGGTATCCACTGGCCGGGCCCGAGCTCCGACGCGGCGGTGAGCAGCATGCAGGCGACCATGAGCAGGAAGAGCGGATTGGCGCAGGCGGCGAACATCTGACCGGTGGAGACGCCCTGTTCGACGCGTTCGGTGCGGGGGAACTTCTGGCCGAGGAACATCACGCCGTAGATGGCGAGGGGGATAAACATGGTGGCGAACTGGACGCGCCAGCCGAAGCCGAAATGACCGAGGGCGAAGGCGAGCAACCCGCCGATGACGATGCCGCCGGGGAACCAGACGTGGAACTGGTTGAGACGGGTGGTCTTGTTGTTGGGATAGAGGGTGGCGATGAGCGGATTGCAGGCGGCCTCGACGGAGCCGTTGGCGATGCCGAAGAGCAGGGTGCCGGCGAAGAGGCTCCAGTAATCCCAGGCGAAAAGGGTGAGCAGGAGGCCGGCGAGGTGACCGAAGAAGGAGAGGCCGGCGATGCGGCCCATGCCGAGAGTGTCGCAGAGCGGGCCCCCGAAAATCATGGCGAGGGTGAAACCCCAGAAGGCGGTGCCGTTGATCCAGCCGATCTGAGCGTTGGTGAGGTTGAATTCAGTCGCCCACGCGCCGGCGGCTCCGCCGCGGAGGGCGAAGCTCATGGCGGTGACGATGAGGGCGAGGCAGCTGGCGGTGAACAGGCGGTCGGGTTTCATGGTTGGGGGCGGGGTGGGTTGGAAAAAGGAATGTCGCCAAACGCGTGCAAGGC
>CAYNUW010000397.1:0-2423 GCA_964400455.1 uncultured Akkermansia sp.
CCCGCCGACATCCCCGCCAGCCCCAAGAACGTATACTCGGCCGAGTGGCAGGGCTGGGGTGATTTTCTCGGCAGCGGCAATGTCGCGCCCAAGAATCGCGTTTTCCGCCCCTTCGAAGAAGCCCGCACCTATGTCCGCACCCTCGGCTTCCGCACCGGCGAAGAATACCGCGCCTGGCACAAGGCCACCCGCCCGGCCGATCTGCCATCAAGCCCCAACAACACCTACGCGGACGACGGCTTCGTGGATTGGTCCGATTTTCTCCAAGCCGAATAGCGGCGCGGATCCCAGACGAGGCTTGGGTTTGGTCGGCAAGGGGAAGACATTCATCTCAGACGCTCTTTTGAATCGAATGCTGACGCTTTGTCGTCAGAGGCTGATGTAGGTTCAACGAGGCGTCGCCTTTTTTCAGGGTTTGGTGAGGGTGTCGTCGAAGCGGTGTTGGGCGGGAACGAAGAGCCAGTGAAGGTAGGGATCATGCCGACGGCCGCCGGGATAGCTGGCTCCCATGTTCATGCCGATATTGGAGCCAGCCCTGCCTGTGACGCGTTTGATCTCGGCCAAGATGGGGCGGTAGAGGCGCTCTTTGGCGACGGTGCGCTTGCCGGGGCCGACTTGGCCCGGAGCGCGCTCGAGATGTTTGTTGTTCAGACGAAAGGTCATGGCGCCAAGCACCGTGTCGAGTGCCTGCATGACGATGTGGTCGTGCGAGCGGACTTGATTCTTCGAGAATAATGTCACCGGAGGCGCGAATGGGTTTGGTTTCAGCCAGACCGGCCAGGTAGCCGCGAAAGCAGGATAATTGTTCGTGGGTATCGCCAATCTCATCGAGGTAGATGCGGATGCGAGGCGGGCTGGCGTGGCGGGGAATGCAGGCGAGCCCAACCCCCCCGACGGGTGCGGGGGGCGGAGTGGCGCGTGTTTAATCGTGCCGCGTGCGCAGGGTGAAGTGGAGAGGGAGGGTGGGGTCGGCCTCGGGAAGCGGCGCGGCGGGCAGGGGGGCGGCGGCGAGTTTGTTGAGTTTTTCTCCCAGGTCCGCCGGGGCGAGGAAGGTGCGCGGGCGGCCGCCGGGCAGCATGACGAGCAGGCCGCGTGCGACGAGGTCGTGGAAATCGTTGGCCGCCGTCTGGTGGCTGACGTTGTGGCTGCGTTGGTGCCCGGTGATGACGTAGCGGGTGTGCGGCTCGCGAAGCGCATGCATGATTAAAGCCTGCTGCCGGTGATTCAGGCCGACTACGCCGCGCATCGCGTCGGAGGCTTGAGTGAGTTCGGAGCGTTTTTGCGCGAGGTAGTCTTGCAGCGAAGCGACGGCTTTCTTCACCACACCGGCTTGGTGAAGCAGGAAATAGGTGAGGTCGTTGTCATCCGTCTCGGTATGGAGAAAGGCCTCGGCGTATTGGGCCGGGGCGCGGAGCAGGATTTGCGAAATCGAGATGAACTCGAAGAGCGGGTAATCGCGCCGCAGCATGCACCAGTAGAAAAGTGCGCGCGCGGTGCGGCCGTTGCCGTCGACGAAGGGGTGGTCGTAGGCCAGCCAGAAGTGGAGCAGAATGGCGCGGATAACGGGGTGGACGAAAAAGTCGGGCGTGGCGCCGTTGGCGAAATCGCACATGGCTCCGAGCCGGGCGGGCAGCTCGTCGGCGGCGGGTGGTTCGTGAAAAACAGTGCCCTCGTGGTCTTCGACGCGCACGTTTTCGTCGGCGCGGCGCAAGCGGCCGGAGGCGTCGGGAGCGTCCATGGTGCCATCGGTCACGCGGCGGTGCAGTTCCAAGACCAGCTCCGGTGTAAGGGCTTGGTCTCGCAGGTCGCGAATGCGCTGCATGGTCAGGTAGTTGTTCAGGACCATGCGTTCGTGGGTGTCGCGCGGTTTGCGACCGGTGCGAAGCATCTCGGTGGCGACTTGGCGCGTGGTGACCGCACCCTCGAGCTGACTGGAGGTGATGGATTCCTCGATCAGCGTGTTGACGATGTAGCGGTCGCGGTTGTCAGCCTGGGTGAGCGCCTCCGGGAGTCCGAGGGCCATGCCGAGGCCTCGGTCTATGTGGTGCAGGAGCTCGCTCAGGGCATCTGGCTGCCCAAAGCCAAAGGGCCGACCGCCTTGGTCGCGCAGTGGAATAAAGCGTAGTTGCCCTTTGCGATGGAGTTTTAGGCCCAACCACCAGGCTTCGTGGTTAAATCCGTCCGGTGTGGGGCGCCGCCGGAGATCATTCCAGTGCAGATATTTGTCTTTTTTGCTCCAGTTCGCCAGTTCGCCAAAAATCGCAGGCAGCTTAGCTTCATAGGTTTGAATGAGTTTAGCAAACGCAGGCGGCTTTTGGGGGATGCGCATAAATCCGAATTTTGGATAAATTTGGATAAATTTGGATTATGGTTCAAATCCGAATTTCGGATAAATTTGGAGTTGTTGGGATTTGAGATTGGGG
>CAYNUW010000398.1:0-2400 GCA_964400455.1 uncultured Akkermansia sp.
ACCCACCAAGTGAGATGATATGACCCAGTGGCTGGGCTAGCCGAGGCGGGGCACGACGCGTTCGGCGGCGTCGGAGAGTTGGAAGAAGTCGTGGGGGCGGAAGCCGCCTAGGCTGGCGATGAAATTGGAGGGGGCTTGTTCGCAGAGGGTGTTGTAGTCGCGAACGTTGGCGTTGAAGAAGCGGCGGGCGGCGGCGATGCGGTCCTCGGTTTCGGCGAGTTCCCTTTGCAGGGCGAGGAAGTGGGCGTCGGCGCGGAGGGCGGGATAGTTTTCGGCGATGGCGAAGAGGCGGCCGAGGGCGAGGCAGAGGGGCTCCTCGTCGCGGCCGCTGGTGGCGCGCCCGGAGGAGCGTTCGGCGACGGCCTGGGCGCGCAGGGCGGCGATGCGTTCGAGCAGGTCGCGCTCGTGGGCGGCGTAGCCGCGGACGGTGCTGACGAGGTTGGGGATGAGGTCGTGGCGGCGTTTGAGCTGCACGTCGATGTCGGACCAGCTCTCGCGCACATGCTGGCGGAGGCCGACCAGACGGTTGTAGATGACGATGGTCCAGACGAGGGCGAGAAACGCGCCGAGCAGGACGACGGGGAGAAGGAGGCTCATCGTTGTATCCAGTCTTTCACCACAAATTCGGGCCAGCGGGCGAGGAAGTCGCGGGTCCAATCGGCGGCTTCGGAGAATTGGCCGGGTTCCCAGCGGCCCAGGCCGGAGGGTGGGGTGACGAGCAGCCAGCCTTCGGCGAGGGCGACGCGGGGCGGCTCGGTGTCGAGGAGAAACTCGATCATGCGCGGGTCGATGACCTGGTAGGTGAAGCGGCGGTCGGAGGAGGAGACGTGGAAGCGGCGGGAGAACTCGGCCGATTCGAAGTCGATGTCCTCGAAGCCGACGGCGGCGGCGAGGCGGTCGCCGAAGTGTTCGCGGCGGAGGCGGAGCGCGGGCAGGCGGTCGCCGAAAGGGAGGCGCAGGAGGAGGAAGCTGAGGTGGTAGGTGTGGGTGGTCTGGTTTTTGCCGGAGCCGCTGGTGATGCGGTAGGAGTAGTCGGCCAGCAGGACGGCGAGGTCGCGGTCCCAGACGCGGAGCGAACCTTCGAGGTGGTTGATCGAGCGGCGGGTGTGGCCTTGGTCGAAAACGGGGAAGGGGGCGAGGTTGGGGCGGCGGCTGAACAGTCCCCCGCCCCAGTCGCGGGCTTCGGGGCGGAAGGCCAGTCCCAAGCGGCCGGCAAGGGCAGCGAGAGCGTCGCGCCGGGCCTTGGCGGCCTGGTGGCCGATCCAGGCGGCGATGCCGACCACGCAGGCCAGGCCGATGAAGATGAGGATTTCCACCCCGACAGCAAAACCGGCGGGGGGGGGAGGGGCAAGCGTGCGGGACGCAAGCGCGGCGGATCAGTCGCGGCGGGCGTCGCGCAGGCGAAGCAGGCGTGCGCCGGCGGCGTGGAGGGTGGCGGGGCGCTTGGCGAAGTTGAGCCGGACGTAGCGATTTTCGGGATACGGGAAGAAGCTGGAGCCGGGCACGGGGGCGACGCCGATCTCGCGGGCCATCCAGTGGGCGCATTCGACGTCGCCGGCGAAACCGAGCGGGGAGACGTCGAGCATGACGAAGTAGGCGCCCTCGGGGCGGGTGTAGGCGAGGCCGGCGCGGTCGAGGTAGCCGCAGAGGATGTCGCGTTGGGCGGAGTATTCGGCGGCGAGGGCGGCGTAGTAGTCGGGCGGGAAGCGCAGGGCGGTGACGACGGCGTGCTGGAGGGGGGCGGCGGCGCCGACGGTGAGGAAGTCGTGGATTTTTCGGGCCTGGGCGATGATGGGGGCGGGGGCGTGGACGTAGCCGAGGCGCCAGCCGGTGATGGAGAAAGTCTTGGAGAGCGAGGAGCAGGACAGGGTGCGCGCGGCCATGCCGGGCAGGGCGGCGAAGTAGACGTGCTCGCGACCGTCGAAGACGATGTGTTCGTAGACCTCGTCGGTGATGACGAAGGTGTCGAATTCTTCGGCGAGGGCGGCGATTTGGAGGAGTTCTTCGCGGGTGAAGACGCGGCCGCAGGGGTTGGAGGGGTTGCAGAGGATGAAGGCCTTGAGGCCGGAGGCGAAGGCGGCGCGCAGTTCGGCGGGGTCGAAGCGGTAGTCGGGTGGGTGAAGGGGCACGTGCACGGGGGTGGCCCCGGTGAGGATGGCGTCGGCGTTGTAGTTCTCGTAGAACGGGGAGAAGAGGCCGACGCGGTCGCCGGGGTCGCAGACGGTCATCATGGCGACCATCATGGCTTCGGTGGCGCCGCAGGTGACGACGAGGTCGGTCGGGGGGTCGACGGGGAGGCGGGTGTGGCGGGGGAGCTTGGCGGCGAGGGCTTCGCGGATTTCGGGGGAGCCCCAGGTGATGGCGTATTGGTGGCGGCCGGCGTCCATGGCGTCCTTGGCG
>CAYNUW010000399.1:0-2374 GCA_964400455.1 uncultured Akkermansia sp.
AGGTCAGGGAGTTTCCGTTTCTGGCCACGGCACGCAGGCCGGAGGAGGGGGCGGTGGGATCGGTGCCCAAAACCGCCTCCAAGCCGTTGGCCAAACCGTCTCCGTCCGGATCGGCGTCAAAGGCGTTCTGAGTTCCGACTCCGGGGTATGACGCGATCCAGCCGGCATAGGTCGGTGCAGCAGGTGCCGGCGTGCTGTAGAGAAACTGGCCCGGCGACAGCGCGCCGGCGCTGAGGCGGACGTCATCGAGGTAGCCAAAAAAGCGGTCGGTGTGGCCGCCGTTGTAGAGGCCTCGCGCGAGGGAGAAAACCCCTGCGTCCCAGTCGGCCCCGTCACCGGCGCCGGTGCTGAGCGCCGGGTCGGAGCTGCCCGATAAGTCCAAGGTGCCCAGGAGCCGGTAATCCGCCTCGGCGTCGGTCAGGTTTTTTCGATACAGTGAGAGGGTTTGCCCGTCGGAGGTGGCGGCGATGGCGTGCCATTTCGCGGATTGAATGGCATTGGCGGGCGAGACGAGACTCCAGTGCCGTCCGCTTGTATCCGTAAATGCGATACGAAGCCCGGCGTTGGGGGTCAGGCCAAAATACAGGACGGAGAGTGCGGGATCGGCCGCATGGGCTCCGCGGCTGTCGCGCCCGATCACGTTTTGGTAACCGTTGGCGGCGCTGTCGGGACGGATGGCTGCCTCCAGCGTCCAACGGTCGGGGCGCCAGGCGGTCAAGGCCGTGCCGAAGGCGGAAAGCGCAGGATAGCTATTGGCGTTTTGCAGGCTGCGGGTATTCGCCCGTCCGGTCTGCGGTGTGATGGCGGCGGGGACCAGGGAGCGATACCAATGCCAGTTGCCCGCCCAAGCCGAGGCGTGGTGGGCGTTACCGGAGAGATCGAGCAAGGTGCCGTCATACTGTCCCGAGGTCGTGCGGGTGTAAGGCACGAGCGTGTTGGCGGAGCCGCCTTCCTCAAAGTTCCAGTAGGCGATGGTCGTGGCGGGCTGGGGCTGGCGACGGGTGAGGTTGACGTGAAACACATAGTCACCCGCGAGGGGCGTAAGCTGGGTGCCGATGCCACCGACGGCGTTGCCGCGAAAGGCGGTGCCTCCGCTGTAAGCACCGGTGCGTGAGCTGTTGAGCTCGAAAAACGGCGCGCCGTTCAGCGGGGCGATTTCGAAGTAGTGGGCGGTGTCGGCGGCGAGCTGCAATCCGAGGGCCGAGAGGTTAAAGGTGAGGTAGCGACCGGTGCCGGTGTTGCCTGAACCGGTGAGCGTGGAGCCGTCGAAAACCGCGCTGTAGTTCAAAAGGGGCTGTTTGGTCGTGCCCACGAGCGTGCCGATTTGCAGCCGCCAGGAGTCGCCGGGCTGCAGGTCGTAGCTGGTGCCGGGAGCGGTGAGGTTGGGCCAATTGACGTGCTGCACGGTGAAGGATTGCAGGTGGTAACCCTCGGGGTGGGGACCGGTGGTGAAGGACTGTCCCTTGCTGGTGCGATCGGACGCCACGTAGGTGGATGCGTCGTTGGTGGCGGCGTTGGCCGCACCGTCGATGCTATCGAGCTCGCCCAAGTTGGTCGCGAACCAGGCCACGTCTACGGCATCGCTGACGGGTGCGTTTGGGCTGGCGGTGACAAAAGCCGGCGGCGGGACCTGCACGGAAATCGACAGAGTGAGATCGGAACTCGCCCCGGCGGGGTCGGTGACGCGCACGACAAAAAGATTCTCACCGGCATTCTCCGGCCCGGGCTGACCGGAGAGTTGTCCATTGGCGGCGACCACGAGCCAGGCGGGGCCGTCGAGTTTGCTGAAGGTGAGCGACTGACCATCGGCGTCGTCGGCGAACTCGGACAAAGACTGACCGTCATACGGTTCGATTACGCTGGCGGCGGGTAGAGTCAGTGCTTCGGTTGAGACCATCGGGGCTTGGTTCGTGCTTTGCCCCCAGAGTGCCCACACTTCCGCACCGTTCAGAGCCCGGGCATGGACCTGAAAGTCGTCCACTCGCCCATTAAAAAGCGGATCGGGATACTGACTTTTGCCGATGTAATTCTGGGTCGCTGGAAAGTCGGCCGGACTGCTGCGCAGCTCAAAAACCGAGCCGGCGGCGCGCCCGTTGACGTAAAGCGTGAGGTAACGTTCGCGCAGCACGGCGGTGAGGTGCACCCACTGACCAGTGGCGAGGGCTGGCTGATTGACGACGTATTCGGTATTGCGGCCGTTAAACGCGTCCTTGAAGGCAAGCCGCAAGCCGGCCCCGCCGGCGCGAGGGGTGAGGAAAAGATACTGGTGAGTGCCGCTGCCAAAATCGAAGATACGCTGCCAATCGCCCCCGCCGTCCCAGTTCACCCAGGTGGCGACGGTGAGCTCGCGTAAACGACCGGTTGCGGCGGGCAG
>CAYNUW010000400.1:0-2288 GCA_964400455.1 uncultured Akkermansia sp.
TCTCGACGAATCCAACATCGGCCGCTTCACCGATCTCCTCAAAAAGTTCGTCCACGAATCCCAGTTCATCATCATCACCCACAACAAGCGCACCGTCGCCGCCGCCCACTCGATCTACGGCGTCACCATGGAGGAACGCGGCGTCTCCAAGACGGTCTCCATGCGCTTCAACCAAGTGAAGGGCGAACCCGAGACCCAGCCGGAAAACATCGCCGAATCCGTGCGCGGGGCCAAATCCCGACTCGACAGCCCCGCCGCTTAGTTCGCCCTTCGTCTCTCTCCCCTACCCCCTGCTGCCCATGATCAAGATCCCCCGCATAAAACTCCAGTGGGCCACCGCCAAAACCACTCCCGGCGATTGGTATCTAGGTCTCATCGGTATCTACAAGCGAGGCACCACCCGAAGCCGCGGCGTGGCGCTAAGTTTGCGCGGTCTACTCGCTTGGTCATGCGTATTCGCCGCCTTCGCCTACGCCGGCGTCGCCGCCTACGTCTGGTGGAAACTCGAACAGCGGCCGTATAATTTCGTGAAGTATACCGACATGCTGGCCTATCCTCTCAAAAAGAAGGAGATAGACGAGCTACGCGGCCAGGCCTTGATCGCGGAGGGCATGGACTCGCTCAAGGAGCAGCGCTGGGGGGATGCGATGATGAAGTTACGCGTGGGCCTGGACAAATATCCCCGCGATTTGAAAGCACGCCTGGAAGTCACCCGTTTTTTCCTCGCCGCCAAAGTCCGACCGCGCGCCCAAGCGATGCTCCTCGGCGGTTTGGATTACGGATGGCCCGGTCGTTACTATCTGGAAAACGCCATCGCCGTGGCCGGAGCCGGCGAGGACCAGGAACTCATCATCGAATTCTGCGACCGGGCCCTTTCGCTCTACGACCCGGCCCGCCACCCCCCCGCCGACCGCCGTTGGCTGGTCGAGCAACGCGCCCGCGCCCTCCTCCAGGAACGCCGCTTCGAGGAGGTGCTCGCCACCCTGCAAGAACACGAAGCCATCCTCGGCGACGAACTGCGCTCGGAATTTCGTCTCGTCGCCCTGCTTCAAGACAATCGAGTGGAGGAGGCTATCGCCTTCGCCGAAGCCTGGTATGAACGCTCTCCGCGCAGCCCGCAGGTGCACCGCTTGCTCGCCCGCTCCTATCGCGAAGCGGGCCGTCTAGACGACATGACCCGCATCCTCGCCGCCACCCGCGCGCTCGAACCCGCCTCCCCGCGGGCCTTGGTTTTTGCCTTCATCCAAAACTTTCTCGCCGGAGCGGACGACGCCGGCCGTCAACTGCTCGACGACTTCATCTTCCGTTTCGGCGGCACCATCGACAACTTCATCCTCGCCGCCGAGCCCCTCGGCGAAATCGGACGCGTCGCCGAAGTGGACCACCTGATCAACGCGGCCGCTGAACGCGGCATGAAAGATGCCCGGCTGCGCTCCGCCCGCCTGCAAGGCTTGGTCAACGGCGCTCGCTGGACCGAGGCCGCTCGTGAAATCGACAACGTGCGCGCCATGCTGTCCCCGGAGGCGCTCAGCCGCGCCGCCATGCTCGACATCCTAAGTCTGCTCATCGCCGCCGCCAGCGATTCGGCCGAGGCCGCGCAATCCGGCATCGTGGACCACGTGCGCCAACGCCAGTTCCCCCTCTCCGTCTACCGCCAGTTGATCGAGGCCCTGCGCAAAGCCGGTCGCATCGATACCGCCCGGCGCATCGCCACCTTCGGCGAGGGGGTCTATCCGGCGAATCGTTACATCGCAGATACGATCAAAGCCTTGGACAACGCAATCGAGGCCCGCCGTCTCGCCGAGGAGGCCGCCCGCCCGGTCGCCGCGTCACGCCCCGAGCTCCAATCCGCCAAACTTTTCCAAGCGGAACTCACCCGCCAACGCAGCGACTCGCCCGAAGCCGCCCTGCGCCTCATCTACGATCTTCGTCAAGCTCGCCCCGATTGGGCGAAAGAGGAGGGTCCGGCCTTGGACCTCGCCGAACTCGAAATCCAATCGAACCTCGAAGACGCCGCCGCACTTCAGGGCGCCGTCCGACGTTACCTCGCAAACGAACGCACCCGCATTCGCGAAACGCTGCGCGTAGCCTCCGAAGCCTTTAACGCCGGCAAACCGGATAACGCCCGCCTCATACTTAACGAAGTGCTCCGCCGTATCCCCGACGAGCCTTCGGCCACGAGCCTGCGTCAGCGCCTCTTCCCGCCTCCACCGCCAGAAGCGGAAACCGCGCCGACTCCCTGAACCTGGTTGCGCCGCTAAACCGGGGCGAGAAAACTTCGCCGGCCT
>CAYNUW010000401.1:0-2279 GCA_964400455.1 uncultured Akkermansia sp.
CGGTCGAAAGCGCGTATTACGCCGGTCCGGCTGGAGATGCCGTCGCTAATCTGCGGAAACTAACCGATGTAATGCGGACCGTGAGCGCCGATAAGCGCCGGGCAAAGTTCTACTGCCTGCTCTTGCTCCTCCTTGAAGACGGATCGGAGAAGGTCTTTGAGGGCGAATGCTGGGGAACACTCCTGATTGAACCGCGTGGAAACGCTGGTTTTGGCTACGATCCTTTGTTTGTCCCCGACGGCTACGCGGAAAGCTACGCCGAACTCGGCGACGACATAAAGTCCCAGATCAGCCATCGCGCCCGGGCCTGGGCGGAGTTTGTTTCCTGGTTTAAAACCCGCCAAAATCCCCAGTTCTTACACCACCCTTAGCATGTTGGGTAGCGAAGTTGACCGGGGTGCCCGGGGACGTATCGCACTGACCGGCACCGCTGGAGACGGGTCACTTTCACCGCCGGCGTTCATCGCCGTGACAAAACAATGAAAGGTATCTTCGAAGTTGGGGATTTCAAACGTGTGTTCCGGGACGTCCAAAACCGATGCAATATCTTCGGTGCATTTGCCTGGCCGCCCTGCCTGTTTGAGTCGGTAAAAAACTCCCGCGCAGGGTTCCTGCCAACACGCGTGAGCCACCCTACCCTCGACGCGAATCAGCAATCCCTTGGGAGCCGCCGGACGACCGGGCGGAAAGGGAGTGCGAATCGTCTGGGCGCGACCATCAAACCGCACCGTGGCGTCAGGACGCGTGGCCGGCCGAAGACCCACGCCTCGGCCGGGACGAACCACGACCGCCTCGAAATCCCTGCACTTCCCAGCCGCCGCCCCGGTGACCTTTAGCGAATGTTGCTTGTCATCCCACGCTAGGCTCAAAGCCGGTGAACCTTTCTCGTGCCAAGTAAAACACCCATCTGAACCAGGATACACCCGGATTTCGTGGCCATCCGCCATGACCTGTCCGTCTGTTCCCAATGCTGCCAAGGGCAAAATAGAGCCAGCTTTGACAAAAATGGCTAACCGGTCTGGCGAATTGGGCAGTCGTAGTATCTCCCCGCCGGCGAAAGACGCTCCCGTCCAGAAATCAAACCAGCGAGTTCCCGCCGGTAAGGTCACTGGCCAATCCTCCCTCGGGTCGACCGGTGCCGGACAAATCCATAACGAAGGACCGAAGGCATACGCCGGAACCTTTCCTGCGCTGCGCAAAAAGGCGGCGTAACTTAAAGACGCTGCGCCTCGCGCGTGCATGGACGCGACCGAATCAACGTAACATTCGAATCTCTGCCTTAACCTAAGATATTCATGCAAAATCAATTGCCCCTCATGGGGAGCGGGTCTTCCGGGCGATGGCAAAAAGCTAGTCCGAAAGTCTGGTGAGAATACCTGGGTTTGAAACCAGCGGGTGAATAGTGCGGTAGCCATGGAGACATCTTCGAACGTGTCTCCTAGTAGCGTTATTTCCCGATTTATTCCGTCACCGGTTTAGCCGGTAGACGCCCAATCGCCTCCCTCATCAAGCCACGAGCGTTGATCCAATCGAACCAAAAGACCCAGAAACCATGCTCGCTCGCGTTGTTGGCCAGCCCATTGGTCCTAAAATAATCATCGATCGACGGACGTCCCGCGTCGATCCACTTGCGGGCCTCTTCGGTCTCGCCTAGAGCATTGTAAGCCATCGCTTTGGTCATGCACACGGAAGAAATTCTAGCTTGGTTCGGATTGTCATAACGCAGGGATTTCCGGGACCATTCCAAAGCTGATTCAGGCGCTCCCCGCCGTAACTCGTAGAGAGCGACGACAAAACATCTCCAGCCATCGAGATAGGCGTCGGTGGTCGTCTCCGGCGTGCTTCTAGCCAACGCGGCTTTAACTACCTCAACCAAAGGCTCCAGTTCCGCCAGAAACACCGGATCACAAGGAGCAAGCAGGCTCGCCTTCAAGACCTGCTCCGCCGGTTGCGGATCGGTGGTCTTGGAAAAACGCTCAACCGCTTCCCGTCTAAACACATCGTATCGAGCCAGATCACCCTGCTCCCGCAAAGCAGATCCAACCGGAATAAGGCTGAAAGATACTTTTTCTGAGTCGGAATCATCCACTCGGGTGATTACGCGAGCGAGGGCAAAATGATAACGT
This sequence comes from uncultured Akkermansia sp., assembly GCA_964400455.1. Lineage (GTDB taxonomy): Bacteria > Verrucomicrobiota > Verrucomicrobiia > Opitutales > Opitutaceae > IMCC26134_A. Next base: position 2,127 of record CAYNUW010000401.1, read on the forward strand.
GCTGACGGCTCCCAACGACGGGCCACCGCGTGCCACTCACCGAGGGTGCGCAACACTTGGGCGCATTCAAGCGAGTTGGGAAAAAGGTCGTCCCGCACAGAACTTACCAAACTATCCGCTTGTTGGATGCGTCCATAGCTGAGCAGGACGGCT
>CAYNUW010000402.1:0-2278 GCA_964400455.1 uncultured Akkermansia sp.
GCCGAGATGATAAAGACTTTAATTCCGGACCGGGTGGTAATGGAAACTACCAGAGCTGGACCGCCGGGGTGTATGTGCGCCAGCTGCTTTATCAAGGCGGAGGCGTCTCCGCGGCGCTTGATGCCGCTCGAACCACCCGTGAGGCGGCGGTTCTCGAGATTCGTGCTGTGGTGGAGGATGTGCTCTTGGAGGTGCGCACTCGTTTTGCCGATGTGCTGCTGGCGAGAGAGGCTATCGAGGTGCAAGAGCAAGGGGTGGCGTTGTTGCGCGAACAGTTGCGCGATGTCACGAATCGCTTCGAAGCCGGCAGCGTGTCCCAATTTGAAGTGCTCACCGCCGAGGTCGCGTTGGCGAATGCCCAACCTGGCCTGATCAGTGCGCGCAACGCGTTTCGTATCGCGATAGATGAATTGCGCAGGGCGATTGGCTATCGCGGACAAGCGGGTGGCGATCCGACCCGGATTCCGGAATTTGAGGGTGAGCTGACGCGTGAGACGGTGACGTTTGAATTAACGTCCGCCTTGGCGGCCGCCAAAGCGAAAAGGCCCGAGTTGTTGCGTTTAGAACAGCTGCGCCGAGCGAATGAATCCGGGGTGGATGTGGCGCGCGCGGGATTTTTGCCGGAGATCAGTCTGACCGCCGGTTATGAGGGGCGCAAAATGTCGGGCTCGAACTCGTTCTCCGACACGCTTGACGGATGGACGGCGGGCGTAAACGCGCAGTGGGCCATTTTTGATGGTGCGCGCACTCGCGGCAAAGTCGCTCAAGCACGCGCCCGGTTGAACCAAGCCAGGTTGGTTCTTTCCGAACAAACCTTGTCCATCGAGGTGGAGGTGCGACGTGCCTTGTCGGCTTGGCAAGAAGCCGAGGAGCTCGCGGATGCGGCGGCAAAAGTGGTCGAGCAGGCCACGGAAGCACTGCGCCTCGCCGACGTGCGGTATAAGAACGGAGCGGCCACGCAACTGGATGTTTTGCAAGCCAGGGTGGCGTTGACGGAGGCGCAGCTAAATCGTCTCAGTGCCTACTATCGGCATACGGTCGCGGTGGCTGCCGCTCGGCGTGCGATCGGTGACACCACTTCCTGGGCGGAAAATCTATAGATGAGATTCTGAAGCTAGGCGGGAGGGTCGGTTTTCCGATAGGCGACAGAACGTTTAGATTAGGTTGCGCAGGTCAGGCGGCATAGGTCATCAACCTTTGTTGCACGGGGGTTTTGCGTTTGAAGAAATTTTGCCTTGTCTTTGCGGCACGTCCGTGCACGAGTAGGGTGTTCAATTCCTGAACATATTCTAATAAATAGTCATTAAATCGCCATGAAAACTCGTTCCACCCAGGGCTTTACGCTCGTTGAAATCATGATCGTTGTCGTCATCATCGGCCTCTTGGCCGCGATGGCTATCCCGGCCTTCCAAAAGGTCCGCGCCAACTCCCAAGACAAGGCTGTGACGAACAACCTTCGTCAGCTCGCCTCCGCCGCCGATCAATACTTCCTCGAGTCCGGCAACAACTCCGTTGGTTCCACCGAGATCGTCGGCACCAACAGCACCCAGTATGTGAAGTCGGTTTCCACCGTCGCCAAGGAGTCCTATCCTGCGGTCATCACCCAGGGTCAGGCTCTGACCGCCACGGGTGTTGCCGGCGCCCGCACCCTCACCTACTCCAACTAAGTCGTCTTAGTTCGAGCCTAGTTTTAGCCGACCACTGTAGAGTGGTCGGCTTTTTTGTGCGTTCTTCTTTCGAAACAGGCGGTAGACTGCGCGTGACCGGAGGCGAGATGACGGTCGGTAATGTGGCGTGAAGTTTATCGCCGGTCGGCGGGAATGGCGGGGGCGGTCTTTTCGGATTGTTGATACCAACGGTAGAAGCAGCCGATGAGAGCGAGGAAGGTCACAAACATGCCGCCGAGTTTCATGATGGCGGCGCCGAGCAATTGATCTTGGGCGGGCGAGAAATTGGCAAACAGCCTTGGGGCGTATTCGTAGGTCGGATAGAGGACCTCTTTTGAAAAAGCGATGAAGGCAAAGAGAGGTGTCATCAGTATGGTCACGGCGACCAGATAGAGCATTTGGGCGGCGGGTCGCAGGGGCGGAAAGACGCGACAAGTGGATAACAGCGGCCACCAAAAGAGGAGCGACGCCACAAAAAAGGTTACGTGTTCGACGACGTGCACAAACTTATCTCGCAGGGCCCAGTCGTAGAGGGCGGGGATGTGCCAGATGGAGATGACTGCGGTGTAGGCAAGGGCGCAGACAACGGGGTTTAACAATAGTTTTCCCGG
>CAYNUW010000403.1:0-2266 GCA_964400455.1 uncultured Akkermansia sp.
GCGTTTCGAGGGAGGCTTGGTGCGGGTTGAACGATGTTTTCCCCCGAGGGTAACGAAAGTAGGCGTCTATCTTTATGGTTTTTGATTTAAAGATAAATTATTTCATCGATTCGGGCGGAGAAATCATCACACTCCATGTCATTCAAGTTCTGTTTGCCCCTACACTTTCAGAGATATCCCCCTATGAATGCCATTGTTACTCCAAAACATCGTTCGGGTTTCACCTTGATCGAATTGCTGACCGTAATCGCGATCATCGGTGTTTTGGCCGCGATACTTATTCCAGTGGTCAGCCGGGTGCGTGAGTCCGCGCGATCATCCACCTGCAGGTCGAACTTGCGGCAGATTGGCACTCAGCTGATTTTGTATGCCAATGACAACCGGAGTCGATTGCCCGCGGATCGTTTCAACCAGCAAGGTTCCTACACCAATGGCAACGTTGGCACGCAGGTAGCGGGCGGCCAGTCTCGGGTGACCGCCAGAAGCGGGGTTTTGGCTTACTACCTCTATCCTTATTACACAAAGAGCTATGATGCGCAGAGGCTGGGGACTGCCGGATTAGCTCCTGTGCACCAAAATTTCGTCTGTCCTTCGCTAAATCCGCCGAACGGACTGACTCGTGAGCAGGCGCTGAGCTATCATTTGTCCGTTGAGTCCTTCAGTGAAGCCGGATCTCCGTTTCCCAGTTACGATGTGCGCGTCTTCAACCACACTGAAGGTTCTATGACTTCTGCTGGCTTAAAGGAGTTCAAGTATCCCTTGCCCTTTTCCAAGATCTGGGCGGTCGGAGACATGGATGCGATGATCGCGCCTGGCTTTAATGCGAATGTGATGAGCGCAAGACCGACGCACGGCACCACGCGTAATCGAGTTTACCTCGATGGTAGCGTAAGATCTGTGCAGGTGACGAAGAGCAGTTCCAAGCCATGGGAGGGCTGAGCTGTTTTGTATCGTCCGGCGAGAAACCGGTGGTCGTAGTTTGCCCAACCGCTGGATTTAGCGACCTCGCTTTCATATCCGCTCCCGTCGCCCGTGGTTGGGCAACTGCCGTTTATCCCGCCCGGTCTTTAAAACTGAACATCCAATCCGCATTCCAGTTCTCATGAAGCGCTTCGTTCTCTTGTTGGTGTTTATCTCTCAGTTCTCTTTTACTCCCGGTTTAAGGGGCAACGAGGTCCGTCCCTCGTCTTCGCAGCTTCTTTGGTATTCGGCACCGGCCTCGTCCTGGCTCGAAGCTCTGCCGGTCGGTAACGGCCGCATGGGAGCCATGGTTTTTGGCCGGCTGGCCAAAGAGCGAATACAGTTCAACGAGCAGACCCTCTGGACTGGCGTCGCTGCTTCCCAAAAAATCACCGGCCACAACACGGGCGATGGGGCGATGGGTGACTACCAGCCCTTTGGCGACGTGTTCCTTGATTTCGCTTCCTCCGACGAGGCCGCCTCCGCCTACCGCCGCGAACTGGATCTGCGCACCGCCGTCGCCTCCACTCGTTATTCCGTGGGCGGGGTCGCATTTACCCGTGAGGTCTTTGCTTCGCATCCCGATCGCGTCGTCGTCATTCGCCTGACCGCCGACCGCCCTGCGTCCCTTAACTTCCGGGTCTCGCTTCGTGATGTCCAGCGGCGCCAGCTCGCCCCGGTCCTCACGACCGTTGATGCCGAAGCCCGCCAGCTTGCCTTTGCCGGTCGCCTTTCGCGGCCGCCCGGTGTTCCTGCCGCCGACCTCCGCTGGAATGACATGGCTTTTCACGCCGCCCTTCGTGTCCTTTCCGAGGGGGGGCAGGTGGTGGCGTCTAGCTCCGGCGACTCCCTGGTCGTCACCGGCGCCGACGCCGTCACCCTGCTTCTCGCCGCCGCCACCGACTACGACCTCGACCCGCGCAAAAACTTCCGCGGCGAGGCTCCGGCGCCGAAGGTTGCCGCCGCCCTGGAGCGCGCCGCCCAGAAGCCCTTCGCCCGCCTCTTTGCCGACCACGTCGCCGACCATCAAGCACTCTATAACCGCGTCGCTCTCGATCTTGGCGACCATGCCCGCGACGCTCTTCCCACCGACCAGCGACTGAAGGAGTATAAGCGCGGCGCCATCGACCGATCCCTGGAGGCGCTGCTCTTTCACTATGGGCGCTACCTCTCCATCGCCAGTGTTCGCCCCGGCGGTCTCCCCGCCAATCTTCAGGGCCTCTGGAACGACAACCCCGCCCCTGCGTGGTATTCCGGCTATACGCACAACACCAATGTGCTGATGAACAACTGGCTCAATGAAACC
>CAYNUW010000404.1:0-2250 GCA_964400455.1 uncultured Akkermansia sp.
GCTCAGTTTGACGCCGCCTTGGGCGATGATGGCCTTGATGGAGCGAAGCAGGTGCTGGTTCGTGCCCATTCGTCCGGTGACGCCGTTCATGATGATGCCGATTTTGTGCGTGGTCATGTGAGTAGTGGTGGTGACGGTTGGCCGCAAGTGGGCGGGTAGGGGGCGCATCTTACTCCAAGAGTCGCCTTGCCGTTAGAACAATGCCGATACTTACTAGCACACTTCCGACATAACCCCCTTCACCCGTCATGTTAGCCTGGAGTCCTCTGCTCATTCAAAAGATCGAAATCCACGCGCTGGGTTTTGTTTTGCGAAAACTACAGCTCAACCGCCATCGGGACGCCGAGGTGGCGTCGCATCGCCATCCCTTTCACCAGCTGATCCTGTACCTGGCGGGTGAGGGCGTGCAGGTTTTGCGCGAGCGCCGGGTGGAGGCGCGGGCGGGCGATCTCTTCATCATACCGCCGGGCGTGGATCACGGGTTCGCGATGAGCGGGCAGAGTCGTCCGCTTTGCCTGGTTCTCGATTATGAACGAGCCGCCGGGGGCACGCGGGTGCTGCACCGCCGTCTGCCGCAGCAGTCTTTGAACGATCTTCATGCGCTGCTGGCGCGCGTGCCGACCAAGGGCAGGCTGGCCTTGTCCGATTACCCGGCGGTGCTTTCGGTGGTGGCGCGCCTGCTGGAGCCGCCGCGGCTGGATGAAGATCCAGCGAGCTTTTCCCAATCGCCGTTGGTGGCGAGGGTGCGCGAACGATTGCGCGAGGCGCGCTCGCTGGCCGAGGTCGCCCGCGAGAACGGCTACGTGCGTGACGCGCTCAGCCGGCGGCTGAAGCGCGAACACGGTCTGGGGCTGCGCGGTTTGCGTGACCAGGAGCGGTTGCAGGCGGCGCAGGCCGCCTTGCGGGAAGTCGAGTCGGTCGCGGCGGCGGGTGCGCGGGCTGGATTTGATGATCCGAACTACTTCGCCCGTTGGTTTCGCAAGCAAACGGGGGTCACCCCCGGGGCCTGGCGCCGTCAGCTGGTCCCCGGGGCGAGTTCACCCCGGGCGGGTTTGTCACAACCGGGTCACGCGGCGCATTCTGCTCGTCTAGCGGGTGGAACCTTGACCTGATGGCGGACTCTTTTCCCGCATGGCCGCCAACCGTAAATCACGCACGCCCTCCGTTGCCATACCCGCCGAGGACGCCGTCCTGACCCCGAAGAATCACCCAGCGCCGATCACGCGGGCGGGCACGGCCAAAGCGGCCTATTTTAATCGTGAGTTGAGCTGGCTCGCCTTCAACCGCCGGGTTTTGGAGCAGGCGTGCAACCCGCGCCACCCCCTCTTGGAGCGGGTGAAGTTCCTGGCGATCGTATCGAGCAATCTCGACGAGTTTTTCGAGATCCGCGTGGCCGGCCTCATCCAGCAGGTGGATAACAACGTGGTCGCCTCGGGTGCCGGCGACGGCATCGGTCCGCGCGAGATTTTGCGTCGCATCCACTCGGTGGTCGCCTCCTTGGTGGATGATCAATACCGCTGCTGGCGCGAAGAGCTGAAGCCCGCGCTGGCCGCCGAGGGCATCGTGTTTGCCGCGCCGAGCGCATTGAACCCGTCGGAGCTGGCGTGGGTGCGCACCTACTTTGAAACGCAAGTGTTTCCGGTGGTCACTCCGCTGGCCATCGATCAATCGCACCCGTTCCCCCAGATCGGCAATAAGTCGCATAACCTGGTGGTATGCCTGGATGACCCCACGACGCCGGAGAACGACCGCCATTTTGCGCTGTTGCCGGTGCCGCGCGTGCTGCCACGCATCATTCGCATCGAGGCCGCCGACTCCGACCCCCGCGAGCGCCGGCTGATCTTTTTATCCGACATCATCAAGCTCTGCGCGGAGCAGTTTTTCCCCGGTTACCGCATTCACGGGGCGCACGCCTTCCGGGTCACGCGCAACAGCGACCTCTACATCGATGAGGAGGAGGCGGAGAATCTGCTGAAAAAAATCGAGGAAGAGTTGCGCAATCTGCGACGTGGCGCGGCCGTCCGGCTGGAGATTGAGGACGGGGTGGACGACCGGATTTTCGCCACCCTGTGCGAACATCTGGGTTTGTCCCACGAATATGTCTTCCGCCTTGAGTCGCCGATCAACTTTGGCCGGTTGATGTCGCTGGCCGACCTGGACCGGCCGGATCTGAAGTATGCTCCGTTTCAGCCCGTGCTGGGTCCGGCGCTGCGGCCGCCGGAGTCGATGCTGGATCAGATTCGGGAACGC
>CAYNUW010000405.1:0-2205 GCA_964400455.1 uncultured Akkermansia sp.
CCATGCCTACGCGGGGTGTTGGCTGGAGGAGCGCACGTTCTCCGATGCCGCCGATGACGGCGCGGACGCGCTCCAACAAATCCGCAAACACGAAACCGAGTCGCTCATCACCGTCTTCGAAACCACCCTCGTGGCCGGTGAGTCCCCGGGCGTGCTCGGCGATGCCGAACGCTCCGCGCGCGCCCACCTGGAAACGGAAAAGCCGTTTCGCCTCGCGCTCGATGTTCACCAAGCCCGCCTCTCGCGCATCGTGCCCTTGCCGATCCCTGGGCAACGGGTTGCCGAGTCCGCAGGTGGCCCCATCGTGGTCGATACCGTCGAGGGCATCGGCAACCGCACATTCATCGACCCGCTCGGCCCGGTGGCCAACACCGCGGCCGCCAAGCCCGCCACGCGCATCGACCAGTGGAAGAGCCGGCTGCTCGACCTCAGTCTTCGAAACCGGCTTCTGAATTTCAAAGAAACCAAGTCCACCATCCGCATCCTCTCGGCCGCGCCCGAGCACGTGGAGGACGAGTTGGCGGCGGAGAGCGAACTCGCCCTCCGCCCCAAGCCTAAGCTCATGAGCGAGGACGACCCGCGCCACGGAGCGACCCTGTCCCGCCAACAACGCGCCGACGCGCTCGCGGCGCACCTCGCAGACGAATTGAAACACGGCCGGCTGCACACCCATCTGGACGAGGCCGAGCACGCGCGCCGCCTCACGGAGCTGTTTCGCGCCGCTCGCAACGCGCTCGACGAAAACGGCACCAACACGCTCTTCGCCGCCGTCGGCTTGCTGGAGTGGCGCGAGACCGAGCACAGCGACCGTGTCTATCGCGCGCCTTTGCTCCTCGTTCCCGTCGAGCTGAAACGCAAATCCGTGCTCGAAGGCTTTTCCCTGCGCCGCATCGACGAGGAGACGCGTCTCAACGTCACCCTGATGGAAATGCTCCGGCAGAATTTCCAGAAGGACATCGCGGGACTCGACCCGCTGCCGGAGGACGAAAACGGCGTAAACGTCGCGCGGGTGTTTCAGCTTTTCCGCGACGCGGTGCGCGATCTGCCCGGCTGGGAGGTGAAGACCGAGGTCTGGATGGGGCAGTTCTCGTTCACCAAGTTTCTCCTCTGGAAAGACCTCGCCGACCGGCTCGACGACCTCACGCGCAACCGCATCGTCAACCACCTCGTCAACGAAGCCGGCACGCCCTACGAAAACCCGCCCGACATCACCTCACACGGCCTCGACGATCAGTTTCATCCGCGCGACGTGTTTTGCCCGCGGAGCGCCGACTCGTCCCAGCTCGCGGCGGTCATGGCGGCGGCGGCCGGCCACGACTTCGTGCTCGAAGGTCCGCCCGGCACGGGAAAATCGCAGACGATCACCAACATCATCGCGCACTGCCTCGCGAACGGGAATCGCGTGCTCTTCGTGGCGGAGAAGCGCGCCGCGCTCGACGTCGTGCATCGCCGACTGCGCGAGGAGGGCCTGGCGCCCTTCTGCCTCGAACTGCATTCCAACAAGATCGGCAAAGCCGACGTGCTCGCTCAATTCGACCGGAGCCTGAAGTTCGTGTCCGAGGCGAGCGCGGTGGATTGGGAGCACCGCGCCGCCGAGCTGGAGCGCCTGCGCGCCAACCTCAACGCCTACACCCGCGCCCTGCACCGACGCACGCCCTGCGGGCTGAGCGCACATGCCTGCTTCGACCATCTGCTCCCGCGTCAAACCGAGCCGACGGTGCGGCTCAACAACTGGCCGACCATTACCGAGACGACGGCCGCGAAGCTGGATGAAACGCGCCTGCTCGCACGGCAGCTTCAGGAACGTTCGCGCGCCGTCATGTCGCTGCACGACCACGCGCTGGCTCCGCTGGCCTGCGAGGATTGGTCGCCGGCCTGGGCCGAACGCACGCTCGACCACCTCCGTGAACTGGCCGCCCGCACCACCGCCGCGCTCGAAGCCACGCGCGACCTGCGGACGTGGCTGCGCTGCCCCGATGCGTCGGCCTCGCGCCGACAACTCGCCGACTTGCTCGCGTTGGTCGGGGATCTCCTCGCTCCCAAAGCGGTCGGACCGGCTTTTGCGACCACGCCGTGGAATCAACTGGCGGCGGATCTTGACCGTTGGATCGCCCTTGCCGGCGAACGCGTCGCCTTGCGCGATCGCCTGCACGGCTACGACGAGGCCAAGCTGATCGCGCTCGAGCTGGACGCGTTGCATGCGAC
>CAYNUW010000406.1:0-2194 GCA_964400455.1 uncultured Akkermansia sp.
GGAAGTGCCGTCAAATCGCCTCGATACGACCCGGACAACTGCATGATCCCGGCTAAGCCGCCGGCGAGGAGGCCCCGAAACCAGTCCGGAAACCTCCCCCCCGCCGGCCGCCGCCACCCGCCTCCCCTCGTGCGGCCCTTACTTCGCCGCCGCCACCGCCGACACAAAGGCCTGCGCGCTCTGCGTGATCTTCGCCCAATCCCGCGCCTTGAACGCCTTGGCATCCACCAACGAGCTGCCCGCCGCCGTGGCAAAAGCCCCCGCCTTGATAAACTCGCCCACATTCTGCGCCGTCACCCCGCCCGTCGGCACCATCTCCACCTGCGGCAAGGGCGCCTTTAACGACTTGATGTAGGCCGGACCAAAAAACTCCGCCGGAAAAATCTTGGCCGCATCCGCCCCCCGCTCCCACGCGTTCACCACCTCGGTCGGCGTCAACGCCCCGCAGAAAATCGGCGTGCTGTAGCGCTGGCACAGCTCGATCACGTCCGGCCGCAAAGCCGGCGTCACGATAAACCGCGCCCCCGCCAGGATGCCCGCCCTCGCCGTCTCCGCATCCAGGACCGTGCCCAGACCAAACAGAAACTCCGGCAGCTCCGCCGTCGCCCGCTCCAACATCCGGATCGCCCCCGGCGTCGTCATCGTCAGCTCGATCGAGGTCAACCCGCCCGCCGCCAAGGCGCGGGCGCAATCCAGCAAGCCGTCCGGATTATCGGCCCGGATCAAGGCGATTACTTTCTCGGCGTTCAGTTTCTCAAGGATGGCGGCTTTTTTCATGGATAAAGACATCAACCTGCCACTCCCGCACCTCGCGGGCAATCCCACAACCACCCCTCCTAGCACAAAACCTACCTGTCGCCCGCCCAGGTCGAACCGCCACGTGGTAGATTGCCGGTTTTGCCGCGCCACCTTTGCCGTCCTCGACCGCGAGTGCAACGATGTGCGCTGCCAACCTTTTGCTTTCAACATAAAGATGGGGCGAGGTAACGCAGACCGCCCCTACCCCTTCCACCATCGGACCACCCCCAGTCTGATCCTTTGCTTTACCCCCCCATGCACCTCCCCCGGTTTCGTCTGCCCCTGTTCGCCTACCTGGGCCTCGCCCTCCTGACCCTCGCCCGCGCCGACGTCTCCATCGTCGCCACCGGCACCACCACCGGCCCCACCTACGCCCTCGCCGGCTCCCCCTACTCCCAAAACTTCGACACCCTGCCGATCGCCAACTTCACCTGGGCCAACGACACCACCCTGCCCGGCTGGTTCGCCGCCGACGCCACCGGCGCCCTGAACACCGCCGCCCGCACCCTCGACGGCTCCGCCAACCCCAACGACCTCACCCTCGCCAGCACCGGCGTCGCCGGCTCCGCCGAACGCGCCCTCGTCTACCACACCCGCGTCGCCACCACCCCCACCCACCTCGGCCTCGCCTTCACCAACGCCTCCGGCCAGCCCCTCACCGCCTTCTCCCTCTCCTTCGCCGCCGAGCAGTGGAAGGAGAGCGGCTCCGCCCGCAACCTCACCCTCACCGTCGCCTACCGCGTCGGCGCCACCCTCGCAGACCTCCCCGCCACCACCGGCTGGACCGACCTGCCCACCCTCACCTTCTCCACCCTCAACGGCTCCGCCCCCGCCTCCACCCCGCGCTCCGTCACCGACGTCCCGGTCAACGTCCCCGCCGGCGCCACCCTCTGGCTCCGCTGGACCTTCACCAACTCCGCCACCAGCTCCACCTCCTCGCACGACATCCTCGCCCTCGACGACGTCGTCTTCTCCGCCGCCTCCCCCGCCGGCGAGAGCGCCCCCGCCTTCACCGCCCACCCCGCCTCCCGAACCGTCGCCCTCGGCGCCTCCACCACCTTCACCGCCACCGTCACCGGCCAACCCACCCCCACCCTCCAATGGTTCAAGGGCCCGGATCCCGTCCCCGACGCCACCTCCTCCTCCCTCGCCCTCCCCGCCGTCACCCTCGCCGACGCCGGCCCCTACACCCTCGTCGCCACCAACGCCCTCGGCCAGGCCACCAGCAATCCCGCCGTCCTCACCGTCTCCACCGACCCCGTCCCGCCCACCATCGTCACCGGCCCCGCCAGCCTCTCCGTCGCCTCCGGCGCCCCCGCCAGCTTCACCGTCACCGCCACCGGCACCCCGCCGCTCACCTACACCTGGCTCAAGGGCGACGCCCCCATCCCCGGCG
>CAYNUW010000407.1:0-2193 GCA_964400455.1 uncultured Akkermansia sp.
CAGCACGCCGGCGTTGCCCACGAGGTAGCGGCCGGGCTCCAGCAAGATCTTCAGACCGAGGGGAGCCAATAGAGGCGTGAGCGCTTCGCCATAAGCTTCGGGCGTGAGCGGGCGGGTCTCGGGCGGTTGAGCAGACCACCAGGCTGCGTCGCCGCTGGCGAGGGCGTCCTTGTAGATGATGCCGATGCCGCCTCCGATGGACCAGTAACGGATGCCATACTTCGCCTTCAAATCGGCCACGAAGGGCGCGACCTTTTTCACCGCTTCCACAAACGGCGCGAGGCTGGTGAGCTGCGAGCCAATGTGCATCTGGGCACCCTTGATTTCAATGTTGGGAAAACGCGCGGCGGTTTCATAGGCGGCGGCGGCGTGGGCGAGCGGAATGCCGAATTTGTTGTCAGATTTGCCGGTCGTGATCTTCGCGTGGGTGTGGGCATCCACGTCGGGGTTGATGCGAATGGCGATCGGAGCTTTGACCCCGAGCTTGCCGGCCACGTGATTGATGCGGGCGATCTCGGGCTCGCTCTCGACGTGAAAGGCGAAAATGCCGTGCTTCAGCGCCAGCTCGATCTCCGCCTCGGTCTTGCCCACGCCGGCAAACACCGAACGCTTGATGTCGCCGCCGGCGGCCAGCACGCGGCGGATCTCGCCGCCGCTCACCAAATCAAAACCAGCGCCAAGATTCGCGAAATGGCGCAGGATGGCCAGGGACGAATTGGCCTTCATCGCGTAGCAAATCTGGAGGTCGAGCCCCTTCAGGCCGGCAGCAAGACGCGTGTAATTGTCCGCCATGGTCGCCGTGCTGTAGACGTAGGTGGGCGTTCCGTAGAGGCGGGCGACCTCGGCGAGATCGACTTTTTCACAGTGCAGGTTTTGACCGGCGTAATGGAAGTGGTGCATGGCGTTTGGAAAAAACGGACGGGAACAGAAAAGAAAGATGACGATTTGCCAGCTTTGGCCTTGCGAAGACCATTCCTTTTTTTCCGTTTTAGAGCCTTACGTTAAAAGATGCTGCGTTTCCTCGCCAACTACTTTCGTCGTTCCCCGGTCCGTATGGGCCGGGTGGACAACGCCCGCATCCGGCGCACTACCATCCGCAACGCTCAATTCGTAAGTTTCGTGGATGCAAGCGGTTGTTTCGAGGCTCGCCGTCCGGATCGTCATGATCGCCGACTACGGCGCATGAGAGCGATCAAAAGTCTGCTCGCCCTCCTCGGTGCCAGCGGCCTGGGCTGGGTCGTGCTGGAGAGCGCCCGGGCCATCTCGCAGTTCTGAAACTGGCGGCGGAGACTCTTTCGCCCGCCCGCGCAACCGGTTAGGCCGCGTCCTCGGCGGGAGTCTCCTCTGTGGTGGTTCCGGGTGCCGCCTTTTTCGCCGAGTTGCGCCGACGCAGTTTTGGCCGGCGGGCCCCCGCCACCGTTTCGGCATCGATCACCACCTCGGCAATGTCCTCCCGCCCAGGCAGGTCATACATCACCTCCAACATCAACTGCTCCAGAATCGAGCGCAGCGCCCGGGCCCCGGTCTTTAACTTCAACGCCTTCTCCGCCACCGCGCGAACCGCGTCGGCCGTGAAACGCAACGACACCCCGTCGATGGCCAGCAGCTTTTGATACTGCTTGATCAGGGCATGGCGCGTGCCGGTTAACACCCGCTCCAAATCGCCAACCTGCAACGGCGCCAAAACCGAAACCACCGGCAAACGTCCGATGAACTCGGGAATCATGCCGAAACGCACCAAATCCTCGGGCGCCAGCGAGCGCATCAAATCCTCCGCCAGCGAGCCCGCCGAAACCACCGCCTCCGCCGGCCGGGCGTGGGCGCCAAAGCCAATGCCCCGCGCGCCAAGCCGACGCTGCACGATCGCATCAAGCCCCACAAAGGCGCCCCCGCAGATAAAAAGAATGTTCTGCGTGTTAACCTGCACGAGCTCCTGGTTCGGGTGCTTGCGTCCTCCTTGCGGAGGCACGTTGCAGACCGTGCCCTCCAGGATTTTCAACAGAGCCTGCTGCACGCCCTCGCCCGACACGTCCCGCGTGATGGACACGTTTTCCGTCTTGCGGCCGATTTTGTCGATTTCGTCGATGTAAACGATGCCGCATTCAGCCCGGGCGATGTCGTAATTCGCAGCCTGCAACCGGCGCACGACGACATTCTCGACGTCCTCGCCGACATAACCGGCTTCGGTCAACG
>CAYNUW010000408.1:0-666 GCA_964400455.1 uncultured Akkermansia sp.
GTCTGGATTGGAAAACAAATAGTTAAGGAGAAGGCCTTTTGAGCCGTATTTGAATTTCTAATCAAGGTCCCGTGAACACGTGTTCAGGAACGCCGTGCCTCTCTCAATCCATCCTTATGACCCTGCAAAAACGACTAAACTTTTTTGGAATGATGTCTTTGCTCGGTGCTTGTTTGGTCTTGGGGGCTTACGCGTGGTCGCAGCTTTATCGGCAGGCAAGGGATACCATATCGAGACAAATGGCTGATCATACGGCGCATAGCGCGGCGTTGGTGGAGCAGTTTGTGAACACCAACTTTACGATTGCGCGCACCCTGGCGCAGCAGCTTTCGCCCGGCGATGGACTGAACGCCCCGGAGCTGGACCGGGAGACTGCCAACCGAATGATGGCCGGCTTGATCAGCGCCAATCCAATGGTCCTCGGAGTCTACACTTTATGGGAGCCCGATGCGTTTGACGGTCGGGATGCCGAGTTTGCCGGCAAGCTCGGACACGATGCGACGGGACGTTTCATCCCATATTGGGTGAGGAATCAACAGGGCGCGCCGATGCTGGAAGCGCTGTTGAGTTACGAGACACCGGGGGATGGTGATTATTATCTTTTGCCTAAATCTACGGGTCGCGAACAAGTGATAGAACCGTATCTGTATCCGGTGGCTGGCGAGG
>CAYNUW010000408.1:676-2159 GCA_964400455.1 uncultured Akkermansia sp.
TCGTGGGGATAACAGGCGTCGATTTAGCCGTCAGTGAACTCCAGAAAACCGTGGTCAAGGCGGCGGAGCTGATTCCCGGTTCGGCGGTGGTAATCATCTCGCAAGGCGGCAAGTTGTTAGCCGCATCGCATCGCCCGGATTTGATCGGCAAGTCGGCTTTGGAGTTGCACCCCGATTTTGCCGAAGAGTTGCCGCGCCTGATAAGAGGCGAAGCTTGGATGGAGACCCAAGGAGACGAAATTGAGATCTTTGCTCCCGTGCGCATCGGACAAAACAGTGCCTCGTGGTCGGTGAATCTACTTGTGCCCACGTCGGTGGTTTTGGCCCAGGCGCGTTCCGCCACCCGGATGATGGTTGTGATCGGTCTGGGGGTGCTTTTGGTAGGGGCGGCGGTGTTTTGGTTTCTAGCGCGTCGGATCAGCAAGGATCTGTCAGAGGAGTCGGCGATCGTTTCCGGGGGAGCGGGAGAGTTACATCGGGTGGCACGGCATGTCGCCGAAGCCAGTCAATCCATGGCCGGAGGGTCCAGCGAGCAGGCGGCGTCGTTGGAAGAGATTTCGTCCGCGATCACCGAGTTGGCCGCCATGATTCAAACGAACTCGCAACATGCAAAAGCTGGACGGGAGGCCTCCACGGTGGCCAGGAGCGCGGCGGAGGAGGGGGCAGGGGAAATGGAACTTATGAAAACCGCGATGGGTGCGATACGGCAGTCTTCGCAAGAGATTTCCCGGATTAACAAAGTCATCGATGAGATCGCATTCCAAACGAACATTCTTGCTCTAAATGCGGCGGTGGAGGCAGCACGCGCCGGCGAGGCGGGCGCCGGTTTTGCGGTGGTAGCCGACGAGGTGCGTTCACTGGCGCGTCGGTCCGCCGAGGCGGCCCGTGAGACCGCGGACAAGATTGAAGAGTCGAATCGTCGAAGCGCCCAAGGCATGGAGCTCTCCGATCGCGTGGCCAATGGGTTGCAAAATATTTTAACCCGGGTTCGGGTGGTGGACAACTTGGTCGCGGAAGTGGCGACCGCTTCCCAGCAACAGAGCGAAGGCATCGGCCAAGTGACGGTAGCGATTTCACAGATGGACAAGGTCACGCAGGCCAATGCAGCCGGCGCAGAACAGACGGCTGCCGCGGCCGAGCAGTTAAACGCCCAAGCCGCGGATTTGCAGCAGGCTGCACGACGGCTCGCCGCTCTGGTTGGGCTCAAAGCTCAAGTCGCGCCGGAGCAACCTGTCGCTGGTCGGCAAGTTCCCGCCTCTTTGGCGCTTACGTCCTGAGCGCCAAGGTTATGACCAAGCCCTGACCTCGGAGGTGTCATTTTTGAACTTTGTTTACCGCCGTCTTCAGAATGGATCTTTGCGTCGCTGCTGGTCATTCGCCTGTTCGACGGCGACTTTTTTATTCAACCGTTCCATAGGCTGAGGTAGATCTGCGGCAGAAACCATTTTAGTGGCATGAAGGCCGAAAAACTGCCGCCACAGGC
>CAYNUW010000409.1:0-2149 GCA_964400455.1 uncultured Akkermansia sp.
GAGAGAGCAGGAAATCAGGTGTGCGTCGAGTATAATTAAGCTGTCCCTTGTTTATGGGAGAAGAGTTTGCCCTGCTGCGTATCGGAGCGTCTTTTGGGGAATCTGTGTATGAGTTTGAAATTTGAATTTTCACCCCAGGGCAACGACGCCCCTTCGTTTTACGCTGCGCTGAATGCCGAGCTGAGCGCACACTTGGAGGGCGAGCGCGACTGGTTGATCAATCTGGCGAATGCGGCGGCGTTGTTACGGCTGAGGCTGCCAGGGTTGAACTGGGCGGGTTTCTACCTGCTCCGGGATGGGCGGCTGATGCTGGGACCTTTCCAGGGCAAACCGGCGTGCACGCGAATCGCCTTGGGGCGAGGGGTGTGCGGCACGGCGGCGGCGCGGCGGGAGACGCTGGTGGTGCCGGATGTGCATGAATTTCCTGGGCACATCGCGTGCGATCCGGACTCGGCAAGCGAGATCGTGGCGCCCTTGTTAATGGGCGAGCGACTGCTGGGGGTGCTGGATCTAGACGCACCGACCAAAGGCCGTTTCGGGGCGGAGGACGCGCAGGGACTGGAGGAGTTTGTCCAGCGGTTGGTGGCTGGTTGCGACTGGCCGGCGGGGTGGTGAGGTGGGCGCGGGTGTGGTTGGTCTCCGCGTTCTACAGCACGATGGACGCCCGGAATCCACGAACGCCGAAATAGGATTCGGCACCGTTGTGGTAGATGAATACACGGTCGTAGCGGCGGTCGCCGAAGAGGGCACCGCCAAGGCGGCGGATGGCGGGTGGAGTTAACAACCAGCTGGAGGTTTTGGTGTCGAAGACCCCGACGGATTGCAGGTTATGGTAGGCAATCTCGTCGAGCAGGGTGACTCCCATGGTGGCCGCGAGTTCGAGCGCGCTGTGGGCGGGTTTGTGGGTTTTGCGGGCCTCGAGAGCGGCTCGATCGTAGCAAACGGAGACGCGGCCGGCCGGGGTTTGGGGCGAGCAGTCGATAAAGGTCACGGCGCCGTCGCCACGCGGAGCGCCGACGACGTCGGGTTCGCCGCCGGTGCGCTCCATCGCTTGCAGGGCTCGAAGTTGAGCGGGGGTCGCGGAGTCAAGGCGGGCCTGGACGTGAGTCCAGGTAAGGCCGGGGTGGCGCTCGGGGTGGCGATCAAAGCGGGTGTGCAGCAACTCAGGCAGCGGTAGCTCGGGAGCTGGGGTAGTGGTGGCTGATTTGGTCATGGCAGGGGAGCGGTCAGAGTTTTGGGCGGATGCGGAGGAGGCGGCCGGCGGCCTCGTCGGTGAGCACGTAGAGAAAGCCGTCGGGGCCCTGGCGGACGTCGCGCACGCGGGCGCCGATGGGCAGGGATTGTTGACCGAGCACGCGGCCTTGGTCGTCGAGCTGGATGCGGCGGACCTCGCGGCGTTTGAGGGCGCCGGAGAAGAGGTCGCCGCGCCAGCCGGGGAAGGCGTCGCCGGTGTAGTAGAGTAGGCCGCTGGGGGCGTGGGCGGGGGTCCAGACCACGAGCGGATCGATCATGCCGGGGAGGGAGGTGTGGGGGCTGATGGTGCCGAAGGTGTATTCGATGCTGTAGGTGGCGCGGGGCCAGCCGTAGTTGCCGCCGGGGGTGAGGAGGTTGAGTTCGTCGCCGCCGCGGGAGCCGTGTTCGTTGGCCCAGATGCGGTGGCTGGCGGGGTCGCGAGCGAGGCCCTGGATGTTGCGGTGGCCGTAGGACCAGATGAAGGGGTCGGCGCCGGGGCGGTGGGCGAAGGGGTTGTCGGGCGGGGCGGAGCCGTCGTCGCGCAGGCGGAGGATTTTGCCGAGCTGGCTGTCGAGGCGCTGGGCTTGTTCGCGCACCAGGGCGGGGCCGAGTCGCACCGGGGGATTACCGCCGTCGCCGAGGGCGAGGAGGAGGGTGTCGTCGGGCAGCCAGAGGAGGCGGGAGCCGAGGTGTTGGAGCGTGGGTTTGAGGGGGGTGACCGTGTGAAGGACAAGAAAGTCTTCGAGGCGGGTGGCGTCGGGGGAGAGGCGGGCGCGGGCGAGGCGGGCGCCGGCGGCGGTTTCGGTGCCGGCGCCGTAGGTGTAGTGGACGAGGCGGTTTTCGGCGAATCGGGGGTGGAGGGCGACGTCCATGAGGACGACGGATTGTCCGGGGTGGAGGGGGGAGAGGTCGAGGA
>CAYNUW010000410.1:0-2117 GCA_964400455.1 uncultured Akkermansia sp.
CACCGCCAACACCGCCGCGCCCACCTGCCGCCAACGTAGTTTGTTCTCCAGCGCGCCATCCAACAACACAACGTAAACGGGGGTTAAAATGGTGAATAAAAACACCTCGTGCCCCTGCAGAAATTTGAAGGCCTGCAAATACAAGAGATACATGACCCCGAACTGCACCGCCCCGATCGCCGCGAGCCAGGCCAGCGTGGCCCGGCTGAGCGAGCCCGGCCGTAGCCAGGGCAAAAACACCAAAAAGGTCAGCCCGAGTCGCGTGACCGCCACCGCCGGCGAGGAGACGTCGGCCAGCCCGTGTTTTATCAAGCCGGGCGAAAGTGCCCATAAAATCGATACACACAAAAGTATCCACATAAGCCGACAGCTTAGACGTCCGCGCCGCGCCGGTGCCACCGGGAAATACACGGCGCGCCCCCTCCCGTCTGCCCCGCCTTTCGCCATCAAGCCTGCACTCGACAACCCGTCCCCGATTTTGAGATAAAACCCGTTTTCCCAATCTCTGAATCCTCCATTCCTCATGTCCTCCGCCTTTCTGACCGACGCCCAGACCCGCATGAAAAAAACCGTGGATCACACGCTCCATGAGTTTTCCAACATTCACACCGGCAAAGCCTCGCCCACCATGGTCGAGAGCGTCATGATCGAATCCTACGGCTCCATGATGCGCATCAAGGACTGCGCCGCGATCACCACCCCGGATGCCCGCCAGATCGCCATTCAGCCCTGGGACAAGGGCGCCCTTCAAGCCATCGTCAAAGGCATCCAGATGGCCAACATCGGCCTAAATCCTCGCGTCGATGGCAGCATCGTGCGCATCGGCCTGCCGGAAATGTCCCGCGAACGCCGCCAGGAGTTCGTCAAAATCGCCCAACGCCTCGCCGAAGAAGGACGCGTTCACGTTCGCAACGTTCGTCGCGACGTGCTGGAGGGAGTTAAAAAGGCCAAACTCCCGGAAGACGAAGCCAAGCGGGTGGAAAAGGATGTGCAAAACCTCACCGACAAGGCCATCGCCGAGATCAACCAACACCTCGCCGCCAAGGAAAAAGATCTGCTCACCGTCGGCTGAGCCCCCCCGAGCCTAGCCATGCCCGCCCTCCCCCGCAAAGTCGTCGTCAAACTTGGCACCGGAGTCCTCACCACCGGTATCGGTCGGCTGAATACCGAGCGCATCGCCGCCTTGGCGGCCGGGATCTCCGGACTGCGTGCCGCCGGAGTGGAGGTGGTCGTCGTCTCCTCGGGCGCGGTCGGTCTGGGCATGGGCCGCCTTAAACTTGAGCGCAAACCCGCCGAGGTCTCCCGCAAGCAGGCTTGCGCCGCGATCGGACAAAGCCTGCTCATGCAGACGTGGCAGCACGCGTTTGACCCGCACTCCACCACCGTCGCCCAGGTGCTGCTCACCCACGAGGATTTGCGCTCCCGCGCCCGACACCTGGGAGTCAAGGCCTGCCTGCGGGAGCTGCTTGATTACGGAGTGGTGCCCGTGATCAACGAAAATGACACGGTCAGCGCGGCCGAGATCAAGTTTGGCGACAACGATACCCTCTCCGCCCTGGTGGCCGGCCTGATTGAAGCCGACCAATTGGTCATCCTCTCGACCGCGCCCGGGCTGATCGATCTCCAAGGCACCGGCCAAATCTTGCCAGTGGTGCAGAAAATCACCCCCGAAATCGAGGCCATGGCCGGCGGCACCACCGATGTCACCGCCACCGGCGGCATGATCTCCAAGATTTCCGCCGCCAAGATCGCCCTGCGCTCCGGCTGCGGGGTGTTCATCGCCAGCGGTGCCGAGCCTGATATCCTCGCGCGCCTCTTCCGTGGCGATAATCCGGGCACCTACTTCGTGCCGACCGGCGCTCCACTCGATTCACGCAAACGCTGGATCGCCTATTACCAACGCCCCGCCGGCTCCGTGTCGGTCAACGCCAATGCCGCCTCCGCCTTGCGTGAACAGGGTCGCTCGCTCCTGCCGGTCGGCGTAATCCACGTCCAGGGCCGCTTTTCCGCCGGCGATATCGTCAACATTCTCGGGCCCGACGGAGCGGTGCTCGCGCGCGGAGAAAGTTCCTTCTCGGACGAAGAGGTTCGTCTCGCCGCCGGCCACACCACCGACG
>CAYNUW010000411.1:0-2087 GCA_964400455.1 uncultured Akkermansia sp.
GCATGGCGGTGTCGAAGGTGGCTCCGCCCCAGCATTCGAGGGAGTAGAGGCCGCGGGCGCGGCGGGCGACGGCGGCGGCGGCGGCGAGCATGTCGTGGGTGCGCACGCGGGTGGCCATGAGCGACTGGTGGGCGTCGCGGAAGGTGGTGTCGGTGACGAGGAGGCGTTTTTGCGCAGACGTCCAGGCCGCGAACTTTTTGGCGCCGAGTTTGAGCAGGAGGTCGCGGGTGCCGGGTGGGGGCGGGGTGGCGGAGTCGCAGGCGGGGGCGGCGATGGGGCCGAAGGGCTTGGCGGGGCGCCAGCCCTTGGCGTGGGGGTTGCCGTTGACGGTGACGTTGCCGAGGAAGGAGAGGAGTTTGGTGGCGCGATCCTGGCGGGGTTTGAAGCGGAATAGCTCGGGGGTGGTGTCGATGAGGGTGGTGGTGGCCTGGCCGGAGGTGAAAACGGGGTGGGTGATGACGTTTTCGAGGAAAGGAATGTTGGTCTTCACGCCGCGGATGCGGAACTCGCGGAGGGCGCGGTCCATGCGGTGGAGGGCGACCTCGTAGCTCTGGCCGCTGGCGATGACCTTCACCAGCATGGAGTCGTAGAAAGGGGTGATGACGGAGCCGGAGAAGCCGGCGGCGCCGTCGAGACGGATGCCGAAGCCGCCAGGGGAGCGGTAGGCCTGGATGCGGCCATAGTCGGGCACGAATTTGTTCTCGGGGTCCTCGGTGGTGATGCGGCACTGGAGGGCGAAGCCGTTGCGAGGTATGTCCGGCTGCTGCGGCATACCAACTTCCGGGGAGTGGAGCTGGTGGCCCTGGGCAATGAGGATCTGGGCGCGGACGAGGTCGAGGCCGGTGATGACCTCGGTGACCGTATGTTCGACCTGGATACGCGGGTTCATCTCGATGAAGAACCATTCGTGACGGTCGAGATCGTAGAGAAACTCGACGGTGCCGGCGTTGTCGTAGCGGATTTCGCGGGCGATGCGGACGGCGGCGGCGCAGAGGGCGTCGACGACGTCGCGGGGCAGGCCAAAACTCGGGGCCACCTCGACGACCTTTTGGTGGCGGCGCTGGACGGAGCAGTCCCGTTCGTGGAGGTGGATGACGTTGCCGTGTTTGTCGCCGAGAATCTGGACCTCGATGTGTTTGGCGCGGGGGATGTATTTTTCGAGGAAGACGGCGGGGTTGCCAAAGGCGCGGCCGGCCTCGGCCTGGGCCTCGTCGAGCAAGTCGGCGAGGTCGGCGGCTTTATGGACGACTCTCATGCCGCGGCCTCCGCCGCCGAAGGCGGCCTTGATGATGAGGGGGAAGCCGATGGCTTTGGCGATTTTGAGGGCGGCGGCGCGGTCGCTGACGGGTTCCTCGGTGCCGGGAAGGACGGGGACCTTGATTTTCTGGGCGAGACTGCGGGCGGCGGTCTTGTCGCCCATCATCTCGAGGAGTTCGGGGCGCGGGCCGACGAAGGTGATGCCGGCGGCTTCGACGGCGCGGGCGAAGTCGGGATTTTCGGAGAGGAAGCCGTAGCCGGGGTGGATGGCGTCGACGCCGTTGGTTTGGGCGGTCTCGACGATGCTGGCGATGTCGAGGTAGGCGGCGACGGGGCCCTTGCCCTGGCCGACCTGGTAGGCCTCGTCGGCCTTGTAGCGATGCAAGGAGAAGCGGTCCTCCATGGCGTAGATGCCGACGGTGCGGAGGCCGAGTTCGGTGCCGGCGCGGAAGATGCGCACCGCTATTTCCGAACGGTTGGCGGCCATGAGTTTGGCGAAGGGGCGGAGGGTGGGGGTGGCGAGCGGGGCTTTACGGGCGGGCATGGATTAAGGTGGGGCGGGTGAGGCCCGGGGGGGATCCGGCGCGGGGTGGGGTTTGGCCGGGGTGATTACGACCAGAACACGCGTCTCCGGTTTTGCAGGCCAAAAAGCTCGCTTACAGTCATACTTTCTCAGGCGTATGTCATACCAATCCCCTTAGGAATTTAGACTTTCTATCAGCCTGGTTTTTGACCACGGATATCACGGATAACACGGATAAAAAAGACTTGGTCGTGATCCGTGCCCATCCGTGCAATCCGTGGTTAAAGTCTGAAAGCTTGGGGTGTTT
>CAYNUW010000412.1:0-2069 GCA_964400455.1 uncultured Akkermansia sp.
AGATGCCAAAAGAGTGTCGGCGTTCGGCTCGTTACCGCCGTCTTGATTAAAATTTTGAACGGTTCAGTTCGAACTTTGTTTTTTTTTTCGTAACTTACATCCATGGCAAGTCCCCTTAAATGCGATCTCTGCGGCGAACCCGCGACCGTGCATCTCACACAAATTGTGAATTCCAAGATGCATAAGGTCGATTTGTGCGAAGCTTGCGCCCAAGCCAAAGGAGTTACCGACCCAGGTGGATTCTCCCTGGCAGATCTCCTCATCAACGCCTCGCTCGCGTCGGATAAACCGACCACAGATTCAGCCGATCCCGCACGTTGTCCCGACTGCGGCTTCACCCCCGCAGATTTCAAAAAACACGGTCGTTTCGGCTGCCCACGCTGCTATCAGGTTTTTTCCCGCATGGTCGCCCCCATGCTGGAAAACATGCACAAGGGGACGAAACATGATGGTAAGATTCCCGAAAAGGCCATGAAGCGTAGAAGTTTAGCTCAACGTCTGGCCGAACTGGAAACCGGTTTGGCTGAAGCCGTTAAGGCCGAACGTTACGAAGACGCCGCTAGACTCCGCGATGAACTCGCCGCTGCTCGTAGAGAATCCGCCGGAGAGGCAATCCACACCCCGCCGCAGGCCGCCGCTAAACCATGAAAATCTCCGCCTTGCTGGCAAACCCATCCGAACTCACCGACACCGCGAGTTCGAAATGCGCCGTGGTTCTCATGACCCGTATCCGTTTGGCTCGCAACTTGGCGGGACACCGATTCCCCGGCTGGTCGCGCGAAGCAGACAGAGAGGAAGTTCTCAACCGCTGCCGCGATGCCCTCAGCTGCTCTGCGGTCATGAAGCGGTCGCTCAATTCCGCCTTGTCCGAGCTAACGGAGCTTGAACGCCAAGTTCTTGTCGAACGGCACCTGATCTCCAGGGAACTTGCGGGTGCAAAACACGCCGCGGGACTGGTGATTAACCGGGACCAAACCGTATCGGTGATGGTAAACGAAGAGGATCACTTGCGCATTCAGGTGCTTCGCGCCGGCTTCCAGTTCAAAAAGGCCTGGAACCAAATCAACGATTTGGACTCCGAGCTTGAAGAGCGACTGGACTTCGCTTTCGACCCGGTGCTCGGTTATCTCACCGCTTGTCCCACCAACCTGGGCACCGGAATGCGTGCCTCCGCCATGATGCACCTGCCGGCGCTGGTAATCTCAGGCCAGATGGAGAAAGTCGTCAGGGCCGTTAACCAATTGGGTATGGTCGTCCGCGGTCTCTTCGGCGAAGGGTCCGACGCCTCCGGCAGCATCTTCCAGATTTCGAACCAAACCACCCTGGGCGAAAGCGAACCGGCCATTCTCAAACGCCTCGGCAGCGTCCTTCAATCCATAGTCGAACACGAACTAAATGCGCGGGAAAAACTCGTCGAGGCCGACGCTCCCAAACTTCATGACAAAATCGGGCGCGCTTACGGCATCCTCCAAAACTGCCACCAGCTCAGTTCGAGTGAGGCCATGAATTTGCTCTCACTGCTACGCTTGGGCATAGACCTCGGACTCTTCCCCGAAACCACCCGCGCCGTCACCGACCGTTTGTTCATTGAAGCTCAGCCCGGCCATATTCAATCTTCCGGCCATCACGAACTCGAACCCACGAAACGCGATGCACTCCGCGCGGAGATGGTTCGACGAGAGTTTAGCTCCGTGCCTCGGCCCGATTTTAGCTAATCCTTCCTGATACAACCTCCAAACGCGACACCCTGTCCCGCCCGGTCACTTTAATCCTCCCCCCACTCTACCATGGAACCGATGAACAACTTCACCCCGCGCGCCCAACAAGTGCTCGCACTCGCACGCAAGGAGGCCGATCGTTTTCACCACAATTACGTAGGCACCGAGCATTTGCTCCTCGGCCTGATTAAACTGGGACAAGGTGTCGCAGTCTCCGTGCTCCAGAAAATGGGCCTTGACCTCGAAACCGTTCGCAACGCCGTCGAAAAACAGGTGGGCACCGGACAGGAAACCAAAAACCAAGGGTCCATCCCCTACACCCCACGGGTGAAAAAAGTTCTGGCCCTGGCC
>CAYNUW010000413.1:0-2063 GCA_964400455.1 uncultured Akkermansia sp.
CACCAGGTCGCCTGCCGAGGCCGCCGTGCTGGTCAAGTCGCCGGCGGCAAACGTCATGTAGTTACGGCGTTTTTTATTCTGCCGGGTAGCCGTTTCTTTTTCGTCGCTACGGAAATCCATCCCGGAAGCAACGGGTTCAGTGCCTTGGCCGCTCAAGAGCTCCCGGAAAAGATAATCGTCGTCCTCCATGCTGGTATCATCGTGCTCCAGTCCACCATTCACCCGGTTGTCCGGAAAGCGGGGCAGATAACCATAATCTGCCTTGAAGCCCATGATCGCCTGGGTCCAGTTGCTGAACTGTATACGCGTCTTGGTTTTCTTGGCGTTATCACGCACGCCGCCAACCACCGGGATGGTGATCGCGGCCAAGATACCGATGATGGCAATCACCGTCAGCAGCTCAATCAAGGTAAAGCCAGCGGTGGAAACTCGTGGGGACAAGACTCGGGAACGCATAAGAAATAAATGATAGAGTTAGGAAACGAGTTCGGGCGTAGGATCAGGGGCGGGCGTAGATGTTATCGTCGTTCACCCGCGCTGCGGCACTTGCGCCCAAGTCGAGCAAATCTCCCGTCAGCGCGGGCTGCGTGCCGGCCAGGAACTTAACCTGCCCATCCGGTCCGGCCGAAAACAACAAGAAGCCGTCGCGCTTCCACCTGCGTGCGTCGACGGCGTTCACGTTTTTATACAGATAAATGTATCGGTTGCCCCAAGGATCAATCAGGGCGTTGTCGTAATCATCCAAGTCCGGGGCGCTGGCCGACGTATTGGTTTCCGGCAACAGTTCCCGGTTGAGGGGAGCGTGCCGGGCCTTGTCCGTGCGCTCCAAAGTAAACTTGCGGTAGTCGATGAAAGGACGCGCATACTTGATCACACTGGTCGTCAAGGACACCTTACGCCGATGCGGCTCGCCATCGGGCGACCGCAGACCGGTCAAAGCCCGAAAAAGATTGTAGGCCCGGTCCGTCGAACGCGCCACAAAGCCCGGGGCGCTGGGATTGATCTCATCGTCCCGGACCGCCGTCTCTCCAGGCAAAGACAAAGTCCTGGGATAGTCGCCAAAGTAGCGCCGTTACTCTTCCAAGGCCGAAGCGATCTCCGCCAACTCCGCCTGAGCCCGAGTCACTTTACCCCGTTCACCGACCGCACGCGTAACCGCAAAGGTAATGCCCGACAGCACCCCGACGATGGCAATCACCGAAAGTAGCTCCACCAAGGTGAAGCCAGCACGGCTGGGAGAGGACAACGAAGAACGGGCTAGAGGCATGGGGAAATGCGTCAATCAGGGGAAGAAAATGCGGCATGGTCCGGATCTTCGGCGCTTTTGGCGAGCGGGAAGATGCCAGATTTAATAGGGGATGGTGACTTAGAAGAAATCTAACCGAGAGGGGATGCGAAATGCAATGGCAACCGTAGTCAAAATAGCGCCCAAGGCGAGCGAAAGGATACCAAAAACCACGCTTCCACCACGACCCCAACCGGACTGCCCTACCTCAACTCCAAGGCCAGCCTGGTCGCCCCCGTCTTGGGCGTCACCAAACGTATCCTCTCCGCCGCCACCCCGCCCGTCTGGACCAACCAGGTCCTAACCCGCTCAGCGCGGTCCTGAGCCAATTCCAGCAACTCCGGCTCCGAAATTTCCATTTTCTCCAAAAGCCTTGCTTCCATCTCTCCTGGAGCTAATTGTGAATCCCCCTCCCCCGCTTTGGCAAGCGTCGCCGCCGCCGGAGTCGCCTCCACCGACTGCGGCGTCACCAACTGGCCCTTGGCCCCCACCGCCGGGCGGACAACCCGGCCCATAGGACCGGTGGCAATCTCTTCCCGCCGACTGTAACGCGGTAAACGACCCGCCGGGACGACTCCGCGGATTGGGTCGGGTTCAGAACCACGACCGCCCAGAGCAGCGTCCGTCGCACCAACGGGCAATGGCGTTGCCCTTGGCTCACCCGTGGAAGCGGCGTTCGATTGCACCTGTCCAGAACTGGCGGCCGAAAACTCCGTGGCATAAAGACGCGCCAGCATTCCCCACCGCAGTTCCGAGGTGATCTCCATCTCCTCGGCTG
>CAYNUW010000414.1:0-2046 GCA_964400455.1 uncultured Akkermansia sp.
GCCACGCCGATCTTCAAACCGGCGCGGCGGAGGCGGCGTAAGATCTCCGTCGCCCGCGTCCAAATCAGCTCGTTCACAGGCAAAACGCCAAAGCCCGCCAGGTGGGGGGCGGCGTGGGCCACACTATCCGTTCCCGCAGTGAACTCCAAGACGGTAACGCGGGAGACGTAGAGGGGCGCGCCTTCATGCCGGCGGAGGAAGTCGATCGCGTGGGCGCGGGGCGTCTGTTTGCTTTGGCCGGCGTTGCAAACGAGGATATTGGTATCGAGCAGCAGGGCGAAAAATCAGAGCGCGCGATCCGCCACGGCCGATTCCACAAAGGTGCCGTCGAGGCGTTTGCCAAAATCCTTCCGCTTGAGGAGGTCGCCAGCGGTGAAGGCGACGGGAGGCGGAGTGCAGCGGGGCAAAACCACGAGGGAAGAAGGCTTGCGTTTGGCGGCGGCGGGCTTGCGTGCGGTGGGCTTCTTCTTAGCGGCGACAGTCGGCACGGGCTCAAACGTGGAGGACTCCCCGCGCGGGCGCAAGACCCAGGGGATCATCGCTTCACGAACAGGGGGCGGGCGTTTGGCCGGCTTGATTTTGGAATGCCTGACCTCTCCCTTTTGCGCGTGCTTTCATTTCCCCGGCTTCTGTTCTGGTTCCTTGGGTTCAGTTTATCGTCCGCGACGGTTGAGGCGCAGCGCATGCGCACGCCGCGTTTTCAAGAGCCCGCAGGGGAACTGCCTTACCGCGCGGAGACGGTCAGGTTTGCAAACGCCTCCGCGCATCTGGAGTTGGCGGGCACGCTGACCCTGCCTCCCGGGCCGGGACCACATCCGGGCGTGATTCTGGTGACGGGCCAGGGCCGGCAGGATCGCGACGAGACCATTCTGGGTCACAAGCCCTACCTCGTCCTCGCGGATCGGCTCAGCCGGCGCGGGTTTGTCGTGCTCCGTTACGATGATCGCGGAGTGGGCGAGTCCACCGGTGATTTTTCGGCCGCGACGACGCCTGATTTCGCGTCGGATGCCGTCGCAGCTTTTTCCTACCTCGCCTCCCGGCCCGAGGTGGACGCGCGTCGCGTTGGCCTCCTCGGCCATAGCGAGGGCGGGCTCATGGTCGCGCTCGCCGCCCGGGAACTGGATACACAGGTCGCTTTTCTCGTGCTCCTGGCATCACCCGGTTTGCCGGGCGCGGAGTTTTATCTCGAACAAGACGCGACGGAGGCCCGGCGTCGGGGGCTGGAGGAGACAGCCATCGAGCGCCGCCGCATCCGCAAGCGGGGGATTTTCGATGTCCTGCTGTCCGAGCCGGATCAGGAGCGGGCCAAAGAAAAACTTCGCGCCACGATGCGCGCCATGGAATTGACGCCGGAGGAGCGGGCGGAGATCGCCGCGAGCGGGGCGAGTTTCGACGCGCTCATCGATCAACAGATCGAGCAGCTCAACACGCCGTGGCACCGCTTTTTTCTCGGCTACGATCCGGCGACGACCCTGGGGCAACTGCGCATGCCGGTGCTTGCCTTGGTGGGCAGTCGCGACGTGCAGGTGCCGCCGGCGACCTCGCTGCCCGCGATCTCCAAGGCGTTGAAAGAGGGCGCATGTCCTCGTTACGAAACGCGCGAATTGCCGGGACTGAACCACCTCCTGCAGACCTGTGAAACCGGCCTCACCGATGAATACGCCGGCATCGAGGAAACGATCTCACCGGTCGCGCTCGATGCGATCGGTGAGTGGGTGGTTCGCGAAACGAGGAGGCCGAACCAAATGGGTCGGGGCGTTGTTCGTTGATTTCTGGAGTAAAATCTGACGACGGCTATTCCCAAGACACCACCCCTTGATTTTTGACCAAGCCGCTCACCCCGGACCAGTCCGCTTATCTCCGGATCATACCCTCGGTTCTCCTTTGGCTTGGCCGCCTTTGGCCGCGCCGACTGAGACGACCGGCAAACTAAAGGGAGGTCCTAAAATCTCCGGCAGGGCCTGCGTTGAGGGCCAGCGGGCAGTCTGCAAGGCGGGCAGACGGGGGGTATCCTCGGAGAGGCTATCCCCCGCCTGCCCAACACGG
>CAYNUW010000415.1:0-2041 GCA_964400455.1 uncultured Akkermansia sp.
GTCGGCTGGGATCGATCCGGCACCGCTTGGTAGGGTTGGAAAAAATCGTCGCCAGCTCAGCGGGTGATTCCGATCGCCTTTTGATCGAGTGGTTTCAGCTCAGCCCCGACCAGCCCAGGTCGGCAGGACCGCACGTAAACGAGAGTTGGTTCTACCGCCTGACACCAGCGGAGACAGGTGAACCTGCCCTCGATCTCCGCCAAGGAAGCAGCCGGAGTTTGTCGATCTCCGGCATCACGTTCTCACGACGCGAATACACGGTGGACGCCTCCTGGGCCGGTGGCGTCTGGGAGCCGTTTGCACCGGCCAAACCTTAAGTCTTGGGCACTGCCGGCTGTAAAACATCCAATCATGCGACTGATCCTTCATTTACTCGCCAAAGACCTGGTTCGCATCCGCGTGTATGCCCTCGCCCTGCTTGGTCTGGCGACCATGCGACCCACGCTCGGCTTGCTCGTGCTGCACGCTCCTGATCCGTGGTCGAGAGAGGATGCCCGCTGGTTCGAGCTCGCCGATGATTTCCTGCTCATGGGGCAGGTGGTCGGTGCGTGGCTGCTCTCACTCTGGCTGGTCCAGCTGGATGCGCCGCGCCGCGCCACGGCCTTTTTGCACACCCGACCGGTTTCGCGTTTTGTCCTGTGCACGGCAAAACTGTGCGCCGCGTGGCTGAGTGGTGCCGTAGCACCGACGCTCGTGCTCGTGCCGTGGTGGATCTTTGGCGCCCCTCGCCTCGACCAGCTCCTCGCCGTCTCACTCACCTACGTCACCGGCCTGAGCCTGGCGGTTCTCGCCGCCCTCGTCATCGGCTCCGCCGTGGACAACTACCGCCGGGCCGTGTTGTGGTCCGTCGTCGCGGCCGTGGTGGCCATGTGTGCACCCCTGCTGCTGCGTGACGTCGAAGGCTTCGGTTCCACGACACCCGGCCAAGAAACCGTGCACCAGGTTCTTTGGCGTCTCGGTGCCTGGTGCGCGTGGGGCACCGTGGCGGGGCTGATCCTTTTGGCTCTGCTGTATCGTCGCCAACTCAAGTGGCGCGGTTTCATCCTGGCCGGTGCAGGACTGGGGCTGGCCGCTTACAGCCTACACCACACCCGCTGGCCGGATTACTCACCGTTCGCCGGGCCCAACCGGGCGAACGCTTCAGCCGGAGACCTGAAGGTGAATGTAACGCGATTTGAGCACCGGTGGGGAATCAGTCCGGTCTTTAGCTTCGCCGGCCTAGGCGAGCATTCCGTTATGGGCTACGCGACCCAAACCACCATCACGGACTCCCGGGGCCAGAAGTTCAGCCGCGAAGGGGAATTTTTCAATTTGGGCGTATACCACCTCAACCACCGTCCGATTGGGCACTCGATCAACGGCGAGACCGCGAAGACGCCGGTTGAGGAGGTCACCCATGTGAACGCCTTTTTTAACTGGCCCTCGGACGATGCCAGAGAGGTCGCCAACGGGCTCACGCCACCGCTTCGCCTTCAGTGCGATCTCCATCTTGAGCTCTATCACAGCGAGGTGCTCAACGTGCGATATTTGGATGACCGCCGTTGGACCTTTTTGACCAACTACGGGGCTTCGAGATTGAGCCCCCTGCGTGAGTCGCAAGGGTATTGGATGCTCGATGAGGTCCGCGCCAGCTTGAGTGTGAGTGGCCCCTGGATGCTGGGATTCCCCTTCCTTGCCAGGCCCACGCTGGGGAGCTTTACCGGTATCGGGAACAACCACTCCACACTCTTGCTGTTGGATACGCGAGCTCTCGACGCACCGGACAACAGGGACAAAAACGTTGGCCAACGCGCTGCCTTCGTTACCATCGCGGGTCTTCGGCTCGAACAACGCGCTATCTCGGTAAAACGAGTTCCAAACACCCACGTGGACAAGTTCCGGCTGGTCGCGGTGCACTACCGGCCGGTCGCTCGTTTCACGCACCCCATCGACACGCCGGGGCTAGAGATTTCAGGCGGACGCTAGTTCGAAGTAGGATTTCGACCTCCACCTTCGTTATGGCATAGTTAGATCACCGGATGCTGAATGTCGTATGCCAATG
>CAYNUW010000416.1:0-2039 GCA_964400455.1 uncultured Akkermansia sp.
GCTGCCGGTTCCGGAGCGCCAGTTGCGGATGATCGAGGCTGCGGGGGTTCCGCGCTTGGACCGGCCGGTCGATCTTTCTTGGTTATCCGCGTCGCTGGACGGGTTGCCCCCCCTGCCGGAACGTTTCGTTTTGTTGGTGCCTGGGTGCGCGCCCCATCGGCTGGAGAAACGGTGGCCGGCGACGCGTTACGCCGATCTGGCGCGGTTATTGAAGCAGCGTTTGGGTCTCGACTCGGTCGTGATTGGCACTGCTGCGGACCAGGAGTCCATCGCTGCGTTGTGCGAGGCCGCTCCGGCGGTCGTGAATCTGGGGGGGCGCACTTCTTTGAAGCAATTGGGGGCCTTGGCTCGTCGGGCGCGCGGGGTGGTGGGCAATGATACCGGTCCCATCCACATCACCGCTGCGGTGGGCGCCCCCACTCTGGTGTTGATGTCCGGCCACAGCGATCCGGTGCGTATGAGGCCGCGCGGGTGCGACGTGGCGGTGGTGCAAGAGGCGAAGCTTGTCGACCTGGAGGCCGAGCGAGTGCTTGCGGCCCTGCGTTTGCGCGCCGATTAACATCCCATGCCCGCGATCAAGGCTCTGGTATTAGACCGTGACGGCACGCTCATCGAGCATGTGCCCTACCTGCATAAGCCCGCGGAGGTGCGCTTGCTTGAGGGCGTCGCTGCGGCGCTGGCGTCGGCGCGCGGGGCGGGGTTAAAATTGTTTCTCCATACCAACCAGTCCGGTGTCGGGCGCGGCTTGTTCAGTCTGGCGGACGCCGAGGCGTGCACGGCGCGGATGATTGAGCTGCTCGAACTCGGCCCCGCCCCCTTCGTCCGCATCTGCACCGCGCCGGAGCATCCGAGCGCTCCGGCGGTGTATCGCAAGCCCTCGCCTCGGTTCGCGCGGGAGCTCATGGCGGAGTATGGTTTCGGGCCTAGGGAGATTTGCTACGTGGGTGACCGTGGTAGCGATATTGAGACGGGGCACGCGGCAGGCACGTGCGCGATCGGCGTGGCAACCGGTTTGGACGATCTTGCGGCTGAACTGCGCGAGGCCGGCCTGGACCAGTATCCGGTATTTCCGTCTTTCCGCGCGGCCATCGACCAAGTCTTGTCGGGAGCCGTATGATCCATCTCGCCCCAGCCCCTTTGGTTCTCGACCTCGCCGCCGCCGTCGCCTGGCGCGAGGCGGCGCGCCGCGCTGGCCGACGGGTGGTGCTGACCAACGGAGTCTTTGATCTGCTGCATCGCGGACATATCGAGTATCTGCATCGCTCGGCCGCGCTGGGCGACCTGCTGCTGGTGGCGGTCAACAGCGACGCCTCGGTGCGCGCGCTCAAGGGACCCTCTCGTCCGCTCAACACCGAGGTCGATCGCGCCTACGCCTTGGCCAGCCTGCGCTGCGTGGCGGCGAGCTTCGTTTTCGCCGGCCCGCGGCTGGCGCCCGAGATTCGGGCCCTGCGGCCCGACACCTACACCAAGGCGGGTGACTACACGGTCGAGACGCTCGACGCCTCCGAGCGTGAAGCCTTGTTCGAGGTCGGCGCGGATATTCGCATCATGCCCTTTGTCGCCGGGCATTCCACCACCGCCTTGATCGCCAAGGGGGCTTCGGCCAACGGCTGAGTTCCGGTCCACCTACGAATCCCAATTCAATGATCCAAGCGCAAGATACCATCCTCGTAACCGGAGCCGCCGGCATGATCGGCAGCGCCGTAATTTGGGCGCTGAATCGTCGCGGCTGCGAGAACATCATCGCGACCGATCGCTTGGGCACCGACGAAAAATGGCGCAATCTGGTCGCCCTGCGCTACGCCGATTACATCGACGCCGATTCGCTTGGAGCGCGCCTGGACGAGCCCGCCCTGCGCGCGGTGAAATGGGTTTTTCATCTCGGCGCGTGCTCGGCGACGACGGAGCGCGATGCCCGTTACCTGATGGAAAACAATTTCGACTACACGCGCCGTCTGGCCGAGTGGGCGCTCGCGGGTGGTCGCCGTTTCGTTTACGCGTCCTCGGCCGCGACTTACGGGGACGGAGCTCAGGGCATG
>CAYNUW010000417.1:0-1977 GCA_964400455.1 uncultured Akkermansia sp.
CCCAGCGCCAGCATCACCCACCCCAAGACCGCGACCCCGCCACGAAATGGTAAAAAGTTCATCCGCCTTTCATAACTACCCATCCCGGCCCGCCAAGCTCACAAAAACGTCCCTCGCCACCACGACATCCTCCTCGTTCAACACCCCATAAATCGGTCGTAAAAAAACGACTCCGCCCTTCGCTTCCGCCGCCCGTGTGCCGATTAAGGTAGCCAATTCGTCGCGATGCCACCCGTCCATTTGACCCTACCTCAACTCATCGAACAGCACGCCCGTGCCTTGCCCGCCTCGG
This sequence comes from uncultured Akkermansia sp., assembly GCA_964400455.1. GTDB lineage: Bacteria > Verrucomicrobiota > Verrucomicrobiia > Opitutales > Opitutaceae > IMCC26134_A. The sequence continues at coordinate 293 of CAYNUW010000417.1, forward strand.
CCCGCATCCACGCGCGTTTGCAGAAACTTCTCGGTGATCCCATGGCCGATCTCAGCGAGATCGTGGACCTCGTGCGCATGGACTCCGGCCTCGCCTCCGGCGTGCTCCGCGTCAGCAACAGCGCCGCCATCCGCCGCGGCGAACCCCTCCGCTCCGTCAACGACGCCATCAACCGCGTCGGCCTCCGCGAGGTCCACCGCATCGTCGGTCTCGCCGTCGCCAGCCAGTTCTTCGTCAACTCCCTCTCCCTCTACCGACTCTCCGCCCAGACCGTGCTGGAGAACTCCGTCGCCACCGCCACCGCCGCCGCCCTCCTCGCCCGCCGCTGCGGCGAGGACGAACGCATCGCCCACACCATCGGCCTGCTCCGCGGCACCGGCCGCCTCGTCCTCCAACGCGCCGGCGCCGCCCAAAATCCCCCCCTCGACCCCGCACCCGAACCCGGCGGCCTCTCCGACGAATCCACCTGGGAACTCGCCGCCTTCGGCCACACCCACCACCAGGTCGCCTCCGCCCTGCTCGCCGAATGGCGCTTCGAACCCGCCCTCTGCGCCGCCATGCGCCACTACCCCGACCCCGCCTCCGCCCCGCCAGGCTCCGCCCGCCTCGCCGCCATCCTCCACCTCGCCTGCTGGATTACCTCCAAACTCGGCAAGGGCCTCCCCGGCGAAAACCTCCAATGGCGCGCCACCCCCGATCTCGAAGCCCTCGCCCAGCTCCCCCCCGGCTCCACCCGCGAAGCCTTGCCCGACGCCCGCGCCGACCTGAACGAACTCGGTGCCCTGCTCGCCGGCCGTTGAGCGGCCTCCGGCCCACCGGCGTAAAAAATCTCCGGCACCCCCGCGCACCCGCGATTGACCCGCCGCCCACCGACCGGCTATGCGTGCACCCTTATGTCCACGCCCGCCGCCACCCCCGAACCCGCCAACCTCATGGAAGCCATCGTGTCGCTCGCCAAGCGCCGCGGCTTCGTTTTCCCCTCCTCCGAGATCTACGGCGGGCTCAACGGCTTCTTCGACTACGGCCCCCTCGGCGTCGAACTGAAGAAAAACATCCGCGACTGCTGGTGGAACGACATGGTCCGCCGCCGCGACGACATCGTCGGCATCGAGACCTCCATCATCATGCACCCCAAGGTCTGGGAAGCCTCCGGCCACGTCGCCGGCTTCTCCGACCCCCTCGTCGACTGCAAGGTATCCAAAAACCGCTACCGCGCCGACCAGCTCTTCTGGGCCGCCGTCGTGATCGACGGCGCCACCGTCGGCTACGTCTCCGCCCTCGAATCCGAAAAGACCACCGAGGAGCTCCAGACCGCCGCCGAACTCTTCAAACGCAAAAAAGCCATCCAGGGCGCCCTCGCCCCCGTCCAGCCCAAGGACTTTACCGAGGCCACCCCCGAGCAGGTCACCCAAATCCCCTCCCCCGCCACCGGCAACCCCGACCTCACCCCGCCCCGCGCCTTTAACATGATGTTCCAGACGAACGTCGGCGCCATGACCGACGCCTCGTCCGTCGCCTACCTCCGCCCCGAGACCGCCCAGGGCATGTTCGTCGACTTCAAAAACGTCGTCGACACCGGCCGCGTTAAACTCCCCTTCGGCATCGCCCAAATCGGCAAGGCCTTCCGCAACGAGATCACCCCCCGCAACTTCATCTTCCGCTCCCGTGAATTCGAGCAGATGGAG
>CAYNUW010000418.1:0-1966 GCA_964400455.1 uncultured Akkermansia sp.
TTTTGACGACGAAGAAATCGGGATGGGCCGCGTAGTAGGCCTCGACTTCGGCGGGATTGTCGTGCGGGGGGGGCGCGGCGTTGCCGCTGGAGGTGCCGGAGGCGTCCTTGGAGCCGGAGCAGGCGGTTAGCAGAAGGGCGGGCAGAAGAAAAAGCAGGCGGAGAGTGGTGGGCACGGCGGGAAGGGTTGGGAGAAGAGGTGTAGAACGGCGGGCGAAGCGCGGGTTCAGCGGTAGAGGGTGAATTTTTTCGGGTCGAAGGCTTCGCGCACGGCTTCGCCGACGAAGGTGACGAGGGTGAGCACGCTGGTCATGGCGGTGAAGGCGGAGAGCACGATCCAAGGAGCGAGGGTGAGTTGCTGGGTGCCTTGGCGGAGCAGTTCGCCCCAGCTGGGGGTGGGGACGGGCAGGCCAAAACCGAGGAAGTCGAGGGCGGTGAGGGAGCCGATGGCACCGGCGACGGTGAAGGGCACGAAGGTGACCAGGGTGGCGGCGGTATTGGGCAGGATGTGGTGGAAAAGGATGCGGGCGTCGGAGGCTCCAAGCACCCGGGCGGCGGCGACGTAATCGCGGGCCTTTTCCTTATAGGTGCCCGTGCGCATATAGTAGGTCATACCCATCCAGCCGAAGGCGATGGTGATGGCGACGAGCCAGCCGAGGGTGGGCTTGACCAGGGAGGCGACGATGATGACGACGTAGAGAAACGGGATGTTGGACCAAATCTCGATTATGCGCTGGACGAGCAGGTCGAATACACCGCCGTAGTAGCCCATCATGCAACCGATGAGGATGCCGAGGCCGTAAACGCCGGCGCAGAACCAGAAGGCGAAAACGACGATATGGCGAAAGCCGTAGAGAAGGCGGGCGAGAATGTCGCGGTTTTCGCGGTCGGTGCCGAGGAAGTGGCGTTTGGCGAAGTCGGGCGGGCGGGCTTGGTAGAATTTATCCGGGTAGCAGTTTTCGAGCGGGCCGTAGGGCACGAAGGGCATGAGGACAAAGTCCCCGCGGGCACGGGCGGCGGCGGCTTCGGGGGTGTCGGCGCGGAGGGTTTCGCGGAGTTGGCGGTAGTCGGTTTCCCAATCGTAATCGAGGCCGAAGGTGCGGCCGGGGATCATGGAGCCGTAGGCGGGGAAGTGCCAGGCGCCGTCGTGGCGGACGAGGAGGGCGCGATGGTTGACGAGGAGCTCGGCGAGGAAGGCGGCGGCGACGAGCACGAGCAGGGTCCAGAAGGACCACCAACCGCGTCGGATGGAGCGAAAGCGGCGTAGTTTTTTGGTGGTGATCGGATCGAGGCGGAGCGGCATCGGTTGAGGGGCGAGCGAGTCTGTGTTTAACCGTGGTGGAGATGGAAGCAACCGCGCCGGAATGGAAAGCGCGGAGCGGGCGCTGGGTTAGGTTTAGCGTTTGCCATGCCGAATTGGGGCAAGCTTTCGACTATCGGCTTGGCCTTGGTTGCGCGGGTGATTATCCGGAAAGAGTCTTTTACCCCGTTAACCCCACCCGTTATGCCCGCCTCAGACCCCATCATCTACTTCAATCGCAGAACCGGTAAGCTGGAAAAAGAACAGATCTACGGTGAGGCCTGGTTGCGGTGGATCTATGGCAATCCGTTGGGGCGCTTGAGTCTGGCCGCGGTGGTGCGGCGGGCTTGGTTTTCCGCATGGTATGGCTGGAGGATGGATCGTCGCGCGAGTGCAAACAAGGTTTTGCCTTTTGTGGTCGATTATGGGCTGGACGCGGAAGAGTTTACCAAGCCGGCGACGGCGTTTCGGACCTTTAACGAGTTTTTTTATCGCTCGCTGCGGCCGGCAGCGAGGCCGATAGCCGGTGGTGACGAGGTGGTGGTGTTTCCGGCGGACGGCCGTCACCTCGCTTTCGCTGATGTCGAGTCGGCGGACGGCTTCTACGTGAAGGGGAAGAAGTTTACCGTAGCGGAGTTGTTGGATGACGGTGAACTGGGGCGGGACT
>CAYNUW010000419.1:0-1933 GCA_964400455.1 uncultured Akkermansia sp.
GATGTAAATGCCTCAGCGCTTTCCCCTGACTGAACTCGAACGAGCGCTAACCCTTCTGGCCGAGAGATTACGTTTGGCGGGATTGCCAAGCCAAGAGCTGATTGTCTGCGGTGGCACATCGTTGATAGCACGTGGATTTGTTTCCCGCGTGACCCGCGATGTGGACGTGCTCGCCCACCGCACTTCCGGCAGCGAGTTTGTGAGCGCCAGGCTCCTGCCAGCGGAGTTTTATGCCGAGGCACACCGGGTAGCCATCGACTTGGGACTTCCGGAAAACTGGATCAACTCCGCCCCAGTCGCTTTATTTGAGATGGGCATGCCGCAGGGCTTTTTCGAACGATTGGAGGCGAAAAGTTATAACGACCTCAAGATCTGGTATATCGGCCGCCTCGACCAGATACACTTCAAACTCTACGCGGCGGCGGACGACCATGGAGGGGGCTCACGGCATTTGAACGATTTGATCGCACTCCAACCAACTCCCGAAGAACTGCTGATGGCGGCCCGTTGGACGATGACGCACGACGTGTCGCATCCGTTCAAACAGCTGCTCAAGGCCGTCCTCACGGATATGCAACATGACGATCTCGCCGCTCAACTTTAAGGCTACGATTGGCGAAGGGCTGCTCGACCTCATCTGGCGGCAATGGAGCGCGCTAGGCGTCGCCGGGCATGGTTCCGGCCCTCCCGACTGGGCCGTTGACATCGAGGCCTTGGTGCTCGTCACCACCCGGTATGGGCGCACGGATCCGCGGCTTTTTGACGAGATGCTTGATTGGCTCTGGGGCAACGCCCAGTGGGTAAATGTCCAACGTCTGCGCAATATTCAGAAAAAAGTGCCGTTGGGCGATGAGCACGTGCTCTCCGCGATCGCGGCGTGGCTCTGTCAGCGCTCCCCATTGCTTAAATGGAAGCCCTTGGTCACCGCGCCCGCAAACGGCGGCCCCTCGCCGGTGGGCCTTTTTCGCTTTCAAGACGGCCGCGAGATGCAGGTGCGTGGCGAGGTGGATCCGATTTTCGCCCGGCACGGACTAATGCGCCCCCTTATCGAGCGACGCGAGATGAGTCGACCGCCCAACCCGCAGCACGCCGCCGTTCTGGGCTGGAAGCTACGCTGCATTTTGGGCGTTCAAGCGCGGTGTGAGTTCATCCTCTGGCTGCTCGCGCACGAACGGGGACACGCGGCGGAGATCGCTCGCGCCACCTACTACTACCCCAAGACGGTGGAGGATGCGCTTCGCGAATTGACCGCCTCGGGCTTGGTGCGCAGCGCGCCTGCCGGACGATCCACCCGCTACTGGATAGATTCTGACGCATGGATGCTTTTTCTACGAAGTTGGGATACTCCTCGCGGCTTCCCGAGGTGGTTCGACTGGCCGCGCTTGTTCTACTGCCTGGACCGGCTCATCCACGTGGGCGAAGGCCGGGAGCTGAGCCCCCTGCTTCACGCATCGGAGCTGCGTCGCATCTTCGAGGAGATGCTGCCCCTATTGGAAACAGGCGAGCTTCGCACTCTGTTTAGCGCAAACCGCAACGAAACCGGCGAACGATTCACCAGCGCCCTGCGGAATGACATCGAGACCCTGTTCCGGCGATTGTCTGGAACATAAAAGTATCACCTAATCCTGCTGTCGTCGTTGACGCGGCGGATTTGCTCGAAGGACGAGGGCGTGCCGGGGCTGAGGGCGTCGGTCATGGCTTGGAAGAGGAGGCGGGCGGATTGATAAACTTACGGGTAGAGCGGATTGGTCCCGGGGTGATCGCGTTTGTTAGAAGTCAAGGTATCTCGTCTTTGGAATAGCCGTCGTCAGATTTTGTTCTAGAAATCAACAAACAACGCCCCGACCCCTTTGGCTTGGCCCCCTTTGGCTTGGCCCCAACAAACAACGCACCGACCCCTTTGGCTTGGCCCAACAAACAACGCCCCGACCCC
>CAYNUW010000420.1:0-1928 GCA_964400455.1 uncultured Akkermansia sp.
CGCGACGATCAGACTCTGGTTGCGGATCTGCTCGAGTACGATCTCTCGAGCGCGGTCGCTCGATGGAAAGAAGCGCTCGAAGCCGAGATCGTGCGCCGCGGCTCCAATCAGGGCAGTTGATCGTTGTGGCCCGGCTTCATGCAAAACGCAATCGACGGCAGCGGCGTGTTGCAGTGAGCGCGTTCGCGTGAGGATCCATCGGCTGGCCATTGGGCCAGCCACTCCCTAAGCCCACCAAAGCTCCTTGTTTCACTCGCTCGGGTGAAACAACATGGAGAGCATGAACGCTCACAGAATCCTTTGGGTCGATGACGATCCCGACGTGCTGGAATCCGCTCAGCGTCTCTTTCGGTCGAGCCCTTGGGAGCTCGTGACGGCCGATTCGTTCGATCAAGCCAAAAAGAAGCTCGAGCGCGAAAATATCATCAAGGATGTCCGCGCCAAGCGCTACTACGAGAAGCCCTGCGAACGCCGCCGCCGCAAGGCCAAGGTCCAAGCCTTCACCCAAATGCTCCGCCGCCGCTACGCCGAATAAGTAGCAGCACATTTTTTTCAGTTTAAGCCGAGCCCGCGTTTTTTCGCCGGCTCGGCTTTTTTATTGGTTGCCGCAACTCGTCGGCGTGCTTGTTTGCTACCCCCTTCGCCACCACCGCGCCAAACGTATCTGACATTGAAACCAATTCTCGCACTCTCAACCTGTTGGAATTCTTTCCGTCATCAGGACGGTTATGCGATGCTGCGGGAAATCGCGGACCTCGGTTTCACCCATGCCGAACTCAGTCATGGCATACGCATCATCTTGCTACCCGGCATCCTGCGCGCAGTCGAGGAAGGCGTGGTGAAAATCAGCTCCACCCATAACTTTTGCCCCCTCCCCGCCGGCGTCACCCAAGCCGCCCCCAATCTTTTCGAGCCCTCCGCCTCTGAAACGCGCGAACACGACCAGTGGCTCCGTTACACCAAACGCTCCATCGATTTCGCCGCCCAAGTTAAATCTACCGTGCTCGTCACCCATCTCGGCAGCACCAAATTCTGGCTCTTTCCCCCGGGTAAAAAGATAAAGTCCTACCTCGCCGCCCACCCCGATTCCACCGTCGAAAACGACCCCGGCTACAAAAATCTGCTCACCCGCGCCGGTGCCAAACTCCGCGGCCGCATGGAGCCGTTTTGGAAACAAACCCTCAAAAGCCTCAAGGAGGTCAACGACTACGCCAAAGAGCGCGGCGTAGCCCTCGGCTGCGAAAACCGGGAAAAATTCGAGGAACTCCCCGTCGACGACGACTTCCCCTCCCTTTTTGAAGCCCTCGGCCCCGACTCCGCCTGCGGCTACTGGCACGACACCGGCCACGGAGAAATCAAGCAGCGCATGGGACTGCTCAACCAGATCACCCATCTCCGCACCAACGCCAACCGCCTCCTCGGCTTCCACCTCCACGACACCTCCGAAAAGGGCAAGGATCACATGCCCGTGGGCTCCGGCACGGTCGATTTCGAAGCCATCAGCCACTTCTGGCGCCCCCACCATTTGCTCACCTTGGAATTCAGCCCCCGCCTCAACCCCGACGAGGTCCTGGACTCCAAACGTCGCATCGAAGACCTTATCTCTCTCCGCTTCCCGGGCATTTGAACGCAAACAGCGATTTCCGGTTTCAAGGCCGCCCTCAATAGCTATCGGATCGCTTGTAACTTACGCAAAGATGACGATCGGCGGCTCTCGGTCCGCGCCGGTTGATGAGGGCGGTTGCCAAAAAACACGGCCGGCTGAGCGGGCTCGACGATCATGTTGCGTCCCCTCCATCGTCACGATCAGCCCGCACAAACCCCGCTTACCTCGGAAAAGACGCGCCAGCTTGCAACGCTCCCGACCGGACTGATACCAAACACCCCAAGCTTTCAGACTTTAACCACGGATTGCACGGATGGGCACG
>CAYNUW010000421.1:0-1906 GCA_964400455.1 uncultured Akkermansia sp.
GTCGCCGCCGGTAACGAGGCCGCAAACAACGACGCCACCCCGTCGTATCCCGCCTCCTACCGACTCTCCAACATGCTGGTGGTCGCCGCCACGCAGCAAACCGACGCCCTCGCCTCATTCTCCAACTTCGGCGCCACCACGGTCGACCTCGCCGCCCCCGGACAAAACATCCTCTCCCTCGAGCCGTCCGTCATCACGTTCCGAACCGACCAGACCACCTACGCCTCCCTGCCGCTCGACTTCTCCGGCCTGACCACCGGCTTATCCGGCCAGGTGATCGATTGCGGCCTCGGCACCCCGTCGGACTTCCCCGCCGCCGTCAGCGGACAAATCGCCCTGATCCAACGCGGCTCCATCACCTTTGCCGCCAAAGTGACCAACGCCATGGCCGCCGGCGCCATCGCCGCCATCATCTACAACAACGTCGCCGGCGATTTCGCCGGAACCCTTCAGACCCCGGGACCGTGGATCCCCGCCCGCTCCATCTCCCAAGCCGACGGCCAGGCCCTCCGGGCCGCCCTCCCCCGCACCGGAACGTTCGCCGTCACCAGCGGTTACCACTTTCTCAGCGGCACTTCCATGGCCACGCCTCTCGTCGCCGGAGCGGTCGCCCTCGCCGCGCGTAACCATCCTGAGGATACCGTCGCCCTGCGCCGCTCCCGGGTGCTCGCCGCTGTAAAACCGCTGGCCGCCCTCCAGGGCAAGGTCGTCACCGGCGGGCGACTCGACCTGCAACGCCTGCTCGACGCCAATCTAAACGGCTATGCCGACTGGCGCGAAACCACGCCCATCATCACCACCGTTGACCTGCCGGACGCCATCCTCGGCGAACCCTACCACCGCAGCCTCTCGGTCAGCGGCGGCGTCGAACCCTACGCATGGACCCTTTCCTCCGGCTCGCTCCCTGCCGGACTGCTGCTGGATTCAGCCGGCACGCTCTCCGGCACGCCCGCCGCGCTTACCTCCACCACGCTTCACATCGCGGTCACGGACGCCTTGGGCAAAACCGCCGGCGCGACCCTTACCCTCGCCGTCGCCGCCCACGGCCCCCTGCACCACTATTCCTGGGACTACGCGCCGAACCTGGCCTACGCCGGCCTGCCCTTCCATGCGCGGCTCACCGCCCGCGACGCCGCAGGTCGTCTGGTCACCAACCAATCCAAGTCGGTCACGCTCACCTCGTCCGCCAGCGTTGCTCCCGGTCAAGTGACCCTTTTGTCCGGCGCTTTTGAAGGCTCCCTGACTTTTGGACAAACCGCCGCGACTTCCAACCTCACCGCCCACGACGGCACGATTTCAGGCCAAAGCGCCTCCCTTGCCGTGCTGCCCGCCGACAGTTCCGGCGGCGACGGTGTGCCCGACTCCTGGAAGCTCCGGCATAACCTACCCCTCAACCCCTCCTCAGCGACCTCCGACCATGACGGCGACGGACTCACGGACCGCGAAGAATTTCTGGCCGGCACCGATCCCCGCGACCCGGCATCCGCCCTCCAAATTCGCTCTATCCGGTATGATCCGGTCAACGGCTTTGAAATCGTCTTCCCCGCTGTCGCCGGCCAGACCTACCGCGCGCTCACGAGTCCGGACTTGGTTGATTGGTCGGTCGCCTCCGGCCCTTGGCTTAACCTCACCACCGGCGAGAAAACCATCCGGCTGCCCGCCACCTCGCCAACCCGCACCTTCATCCGCATCGAACGCGTCCCGTGAACGGAAACCCTTGGCCACTGTCCACCCGCGGCGCCCCATCCCAATGCTCGGCAGCCGAGCCGACAAGGGACCACGTGCCCCTTCCAGCTCATCCGCATCGCCGCCTCTTTCAGGGCCCCCACAAACGCATTCGCCTCCCCCGCGCTCTGAAACAAATCCCTCCTGTAGTTCCCTCGATTTATCACGTGATCCGTCGCCC
>CAYNUW010000422.1:0-1856 GCA_964400455.1 uncultured Akkermansia sp.
CTCCACCGTCGGGCCGCACCTTGCGTGAGGCCGTCACTGGTCATTCCGCGTCGGCGGAGCGTCCTGATTTCGCCCAAGCCGCGCGAAAGGCTTCCGCGCTTGCGGAGATTTTCTTGTCAGCCTTGGTCGCCGGTCGCTTCATCGCCGGTTTTCCGATGAAGTATATTTTCGTGACTGGCGGCGTCGTCTCCTCGTTGGGTAAAGGCCTCACGGCCGCAGCCCTTGGCGCCTTGCTCGAAATGCGCGGGCTCACGGTGCGCATCCAAAAATTCGATCCCTACCTGAACGTGGATCCGGGCACGATGAGTCCCTACCAGCACGGCGAAGTTTATGTTCTGGAAGATGGCGCCGAAACCGACCTCGACCTGGGGCACTACGAACGTTTCACCAGCGGCAAATTATCCCGGGTTAACAGCCTGAGCTCGGGCCAAGTCTATGAAAACGTGATCCAGAAGGAGCGCCGGGGCGCCTACCTGGGCAAAACCGTCCAGGTGATTCCCCACGTTACCAACGAGATCAAGGAGCGCATCACCACCGCCGCGAAGGATGTGGACGTGTTGATCACCGAGATTGGCGGCACCACGGGCGACATCGAGGGTTTGCCCTTCTTGGAGGCATTGCGTCAGTTTGCCTTGGAGCAGGGGCCGCGCGACGTGGTTTTTATGCACGTCACCCTGGTGCCTTACCTGGCGGCGGCCGGCGAACTGAAGACCAAGCCCACTCAGCAATCGGTGGCCAAGTTGCGCGAGATCGGCATCCAACCTCACGTATTGGTCTGCCGCACCGAGCATCCACTCGAAGGGGGCCTGCGCGACAAACTGTCGATGTTCTGCAACGTTCCGGTGAAAGCCGTCATCGAGTGTCGAGACGTCAACTCGATCTACGAGTTGCCTCTGGCGCTGCAAAACGAGGGGCTTGACGATCTGGTGATCGACCTCTTCGGCCTGAACAAAGCGCAGCCCGAGCGAAACGTTTGGGCGGAGCTGGCCCGGCGGATCAACTCTCCGGCGAGCACGGTGCGAATCGGCGTGGTGGGCAAATACATCGAGCTTCAGGATGCCTACAAATCGGTCTATGAGTCGGTGACTCACGCCGGCATCGCCAACAACGCCAAGGTGGAGATCGTGCGGGTGGACGCCGAGGATTTGGAGAAGCGCGGCGGCTCGGGTCTGCTCAAGGGGCTCGACGGCATCCTGGTGCCGGGCGGCTTCGGCGACCGTGGCACCGAGGGCAAGATCATGGCCGCTCGCTACGCCCGTGAAAATGGCGTGCCGTATTATGGCCTCTGCCTGGGCATGCAGATCGCGGTGATCGAATTTTGTCGCAACGTGCTCAAACTGAAGAACGCGAACTCCACCGAGTTTGACCCCGCCACCCCGCATCCGGTGATCAACATGATGGAGGAGCAGAAAAAGATCATCGACAAGGGGGCCACCATGCGGCTCGGCAGTTACGAGTGCGCGCTCACGGCCGGTTCACGCGCGGCCAAGGCTTACAAAGCCGAGAGCATCCGGGAGCGTCATCGTCATCGTTACGAGGTCAACAACGCCTACGTCGGCCAGTTCCAGCGCGCCGGCCTGCTGGTGTCCGGCATCAATCCCCGCCGCAACCTGGTCGAGATCGTGGAGCTCAAGGACCACCCGTTCTTTCTCGCGGTGCAGTTTCACCCCGAGTTTCAGTCCAAACCCCTCCAGCCGCACCCGCTCTTCACCGCCTTTGTCGCCGCCGCCCTGAAGGGCAAAAAGCCCGCCAAGGCCAAATCCGCAGCCAAGGCCTCGAAATCCGCCACACCCAAGGCGCCCAAGCCGACCAAGACCAAGCAGAAGTCCAAACCGGTCAAAAAGACCAAGACCGGC
>CAYNUW010000423.1:0-1853 GCA_964400455.1 uncultured Akkermansia sp.
TGTTGGTCTGGAAGGCGATCTCGTCGATGGTCTTGATGATTTTGGAGATGTTGTCGGAGGAGCCCTTGATGTCGGCCATGGCGGCGACCATCTCGGTCATTTGGCGAGTGCCTTGGTCGGTCGAGCGACGAGTGTCGTCGGAGAGGTTGCGGGCGCTTTCGGCGTTTTCGGCGTTACGTTTGGTCTGGCCGTCGATCTCTTCGATGGAGGCGGAGGTTTCCTCGAGGGAGGCGGCTTGTTTACTGGCACCGTCGGCGAGGGATTTGCTGGCGTCGGCGACCTGGCCGGTGGCGGTGAGGACTTGGGTGGCGGCTTCGTCGAGCGTGGAGGCGACCAGCTTGAGGGCCTGGTTGGTACTGCGGATGATAAAGTAGGCGAGGCCGGTGCCGAGGAGGATGCCGACCAGGCCGGCGATGATGAGGGAGAGGGAGGTTTTGCGCACGGAGTCGATGAGGGCGAGACCACCGGCCTCCCCGGCCTGGGCGTTGTAGTCGAGCATAGCTAGGGTCTGGCGGGAGAATTCGGTGAGGGCGGCGACCATGTCGACGGTGAGGATTTTCTTGGCCTCTTCGGGGTTGGTCAGGACGAGGGAGAGGTATTTGGCGCGCAGGCCGAGGTAGTGTTCGTGGATTTTGTTGAGCTCGTCGTAGGCGGAGCGTTCTTCGGGCGAGGTGATGAGGGAGGCGTAGATCTTGTCGGAGGCGCGGAATTTTGCGGTGTCGTCGAGGGTGGCTTTTTCGATGGCTGCGCGTTCGGCGTCGGTGATCGGGTCGAGCATACGATAGAGCCGCACCATGTTGATCATGGGGAGGTAGTTCATCGTGCTGGTGTGGATGACGGCGGGCAGGTTTTTTTGACTGACCTGCTGGCCTTGTTTTTGGATGGAGCGCATCCCTTGGATGCTCCAGAGCGTGATGACGATGCTGAGCGCGCAGAGAACGCCGGCCATGGTTACGATGCGTTTGGCGATGGTCCAGGATTTCATAGGTAGTTGAACCTAAAATCGGGACAGGGACGCAGAAGCTGAGCGGGTAGAAGGTCGGATTACTGAGGAATAAAGACGCGCAGATGGGTGATGGCGCGTTCGCAAGTGATCGTTCGACGCGGCAGCGGTGAACTAACCAAACGAGGAGGAGCGGAACCTATGCCCGGGACGAAGGGGGATGCTTTTGCGGGGGCTGGTCAGCCGGGCCAGGCGAGGGCGGGGAGGGGGCGGTGGACGCCGCGCGGGCGGTAGGTCAGGGCGGAGGATTGGCCGAGCAGGTCGGCCATGAGCCAGAGGATGCTCAGCCACATTTCCGTGCCTTGCAGGCCGGGGCGGCGGCGGGCGAGCTGGAAGTCGAAGCCGCGCCCGTCCACCCACTGGGCGAGCACGGCGGGGAGGCGCTTGGCCACCCAGGCTTCGGCCTCGGCGCGGCGGTGGGCGGTCTGGCGGAGGCAGAGCCACAGGGGATGCACGACGTCGAGCACGTGGCAGGCGTCGGCCCGGTCGGGGGCGAAGAAAGTGTCGTCGCGGGCGTGGAGCAGGATGGTATCGAGGGCGCGTTCGGGGTGGGGCAGGGGGCGGCCGAACTGGGCGTAGGCGCCGCGGGTGAGGCGGTAGAAGCCGTTGACGGGTTCGCGCCAGCGGGTCTCGGTGGTGGGCGAGCCCCAGAGGCCGGTGGCGGGGTCGCAGCGGCGGTCGAGCCAGGCGAAGAGGTCGGGCAGGGAGCCGGGGCGGTCGAAGTAGTGGAAATTAAAATACAGGCAGGAGGCGAAGCAGTCCACCCAGTCGCCGGCGTGCCAGGCGCGGTCGGTCCAGGGGAGGCGGTCGAGATGGCGGAGCAGGCGGGCGGGGGAGAGGGAGCCGGCGT
>CAYNUW010000424.1:0-1805 GCA_964400455.1 uncultured Akkermansia sp.
CGGGGGGCGAAGGCCGAAGCCGTGCGCGAGTTGAAGGCGGCGTATCGCGCGGTGTTTTTTGCCGAGGACGAACCGCGAACGGTGGCGGCCCGGCTTTTGGCTGGAGTTGTCGAGGCCGGTGCGGAGGCGCGTCGGTTTCTGGAGTTTTTCGCCGGAGGCAAACGCGGTTTTGCCCGCCCGCGTAAGTTGAGGGTCTCGGAGGGTAGGGATGCCGCGCTGGATTCCGGTGTATGACGCGGCGAAGTTCAGCGGATGTCATGCAGCGGCTTGCGTTCACCTGTGGTGACCCAGCGGGAATAGGTCCGGAGGTGATTGCGGCCTGGTTGGCCGCTGCGCCGGTGGAGATGTTGGCGAACATCTCCATTTACGGGCCACAGACCTGGTTGGCTACGCTGCCGAAAGCGGGCCGGTTTCGCGGGATTCCGGTGGGTCCGGCGAACTACGCAGCCAAGTTGGGAGCGCCTGACGAGGCGGGGGCGCGGGTGGCGGATGAGGCGCTGCGGGCGGCTGCGGCGGCGGCTCGCGCTGGAGAAGTGGATGCCGTGGTGACCGGTCCGGTGGCCAAAGTGTGGATGGCGCGAGTGGGTTGGAATTTTCCCGGGCAGACGGAGTTTTTCGCCGCTGAATGGGGCGGTGTCCCGGTGATGGCGTTTGCCGGTGGCAGGCTCCGCGTCGTGCTGGCGACCTGGCATGTTCCCTTGGTGGAAGTCGCCCGCGTGCTAGATCAGAAATCGTTGGAGCGGGCGGTTGAAGCGGCGGCGGAGCTCTGTGTGGCGCTCGCGGCGGACCCGAATGCAGTTTCGCCGCGGATCGCGGTCTGCGGGTTGAATCCTCACGCCGGTGAAGAGGGCTTGCTGGGCCGCGAAGAGTTGGAGCAAATCGACCCGTGGCTGGATGCCTTGCGCCGGCGGCATCCCGGCCTGTCGCGGACCTTGCCGGGCGATACGGTGTTTGCGCGTCAGCTCCGCGGTGAGTTCGATGCCGTGGTGGCCCTTTATCATGATCAGGGTTTGGCTCCGCTGAAAACGGTGGAGTTTGACGAAGCTGCCAATCTCACCCTGGGCCTGCCGTGGGTGCGCACCAGTCCGGACCATGGAACGGCCTACGCCATTGCCGGGCGCGGACTGGCATCCCCGGCGAGTTTCGCCTCGGCCGTTCGCATGGCCCAGGCGCTGGTGAGCGCGCGGGGCTTGCGAGGTGGTTAGGAATGCGCAGGATAGGTCCTCATCATGTCCGACCTTGCGACCCTTCCCTCCCTCGATTCCTCAGTGTCCCCGGAGATTTTGCGGAGAGGAGACGAGCGTTTGGTGCGTCTGACGGAAGCGGCGGGCAAAAAGGTCTTGGGATTGATGGCGCGAGAGCGGCAGGGGGACTTCTTGCGGGTGGCGATAGCGGGTGGAGGCTGCAACGGCCTGAGTTACAAACTCCGGTTTGTCGCCATGGGTAAGAAAGGTGACATCTTGGTCGAGACGGCCGGGGTGAATGTCTTAGTTGATGCCAAAACCGCTCTCTACCTCAAGGGCACCCATATAGATTACTCGAACGCACTGATTGCCGGTGGTTTCAAGTTCTCCAACCCGAACGCCAAAGCGTCTTGTTCCTGCGGGGAAAGCTTCTCCGTGTAATACCAAACACCCCGAGCTTTCAGACTGTAACCACGGATTGCACGGATGGGCACGGATCAATACAAGGTCTTTTTTATCAGTGTTCTCCGTGACATCTGGGGTCAAAGATTAGACTGATAGAAAGCCTAAATTCCTAAGGGGATTGGTATAACCTAGGGACTAGGGAAACGAACGGCGGGT
>CAYNUW010000425.1:0-1795 GCA_964400455.1 uncultured Akkermansia sp.
ACCGTCTACGACATCCGCAAAGGCGTCTCCCGCCTTCGCAACCGGGTCCTCGGCCGTATTTTTAAGGAAATCGGTTACATCGAGCAGTGGGGTAGCGGCATCCAGCGCGCCACCGCCGCCTGCACCGCCGCCGGACTGCCTCCGCCTGCCCTCGAAGAACACGGCTTTCGCTTTCGGGCCACCCTCCGCCTTGTTCCCGAGCGTGCGGCCACACTCGATCCGGTGGATGCACAAATCCGCGACCTTCTGCTGGCCGCCCCCGAGCCCGGCCTTTCCACCGCACAAATCGCCGCCGCCGTCGGCTTCACCCCCCGCACCCTGCGCACCCGGCTGGCCCGGCTGGTTGACCAGCGACTCGTCACCGTCATCGGCAAAAACCCCCGCGACCCTCAACGCAAATACCACTGGCACGCCGACGCCCGCTGATCGGCTGCTGGCTTCGGTGCCAAACCCGGCGCACCAAAGCCGCCTGTTCTTAACCTCTTACTTATTTAGTGCCTGCCCCTTATTGCGTCCCCGGGTTTTTCGGTGGTGCGCATCAACGGCACCGCTTTGACGGAAGCCGGCACGACCGGAGTGTGGAGCGGCGAGGTCCTCGATGCGGGTAACGGCCGGACCTACGGCTACTCCTACAACGAAACCACCGGCGTCCTGTCGGTGACCAGCGGGGACGCGAATTCACCCTTGGACGATTGGTTCGAGGCCAACGTCACCAACCCGCTTGATCGCACCTTGGGCGCCGATCCGGACGGCGACGGGCTGTCGAACCTGGTGGAGTATGCCACGGGAACCGACCCCGAGGTTGCCGGACCCTTGGATGTGGTGCTTGGAATCTCGGGTGGCCGCCTGACCCTGACCTTCTCGCGGCGCGCCGACGACGGACTGACCTACACGGTGGAGGGTGCGGACGATCTGAACGGCACCTGGGCCACGATCACAGCGGGTCCGGGTAGCTCGGTGGCCAATCCGTCCGCGGGCGTGGCGAATGATCGGGTGACGGTGGTGGATGAAAAAGCGGTTCCTTCACCGGGCCGTCGGTTCCTGCGTTTGAAGATCGCGCATTCTGCCGCGACCCCGTGAGTCAAAACGGAGGATTTAAAGCCCTCTGATCCGACCCGCCACTCATGCGCCGCGCTTTCCATAGCGGGGCGCGGCGCGCCGGAGGGTTGGTGGGAGATCCTTTTGCACCGGTGCCTTCCGTGGTTTGCGAA
Source organism: uncultured Akkermansia sp. (assembly GCA_964400455.1). Classification (GTDB taxonomy): domain Bacteria; phylum Verrucomicrobiota; class Verrucomicrobiia; order Opitutales; family Opitutaceae; genus IMCC26134_A. The sequence continues at coordinate 1,212 of CAYNUW010000425.1, forward strand.
GGGGCCTGGGCGGTCTCGGTCGTGACCGGTTTACGGCGGTCGAACCGTCTGCCTTTTGGTTTCACGCGGAGGAAAAGAAAGACTCGAAGGTCAGCATGAGTGCCCGTCAAAACCAGCGCCCCTCACAACGTGCCCCCCAACCAGTGCCAATGTTCGTATTACGAACATTGGCCTGAAATCTGCCTCCGCCCGGGGTCACTCGTGACTAATGTTCGTATTACGAACATTGACGGCGGCGTGCGGCGGGTGGGGGGGCGTTGTGTCTCGGTCGAGTTCGACCCGGTGTGGGGATGTGCGGTCTCGGGGGAGGACAGCGTTGCTACAACTCGGGTGAATGGTGGGGGATCCGCCCCGGTGATGTGGCGTCGGTTGACCGAACGCGGAGGTCAGCACGAGTGCCCGTCAAAACCAGCGCCCCGCACAACGTGCACCCCTCCGCGCCAATGTTCGTATTACGAACATTGGTCTGAAACGTGCCTCCGCCCCGAGGTCACTCGCGGTTAATGTTCGTATTACGAACATTGACGGCGGCGTGCGGCGGGTGGATGGGTCAGTAGCGGGCCGAGAGGCTGAGGCCGAGGCCG
>CAYNUW010000426.1:0-1786 GCA_964400455.1 uncultured Akkermansia sp.
CCGCGATGTCGTGGCTGGGCTTCAGCATAAACCTGCTTACCCTTTTGGCGCTGGTGTTGGCGGTGGGTTTGGTCGTGGACGATGCGATCGTGATGCTGGAGAACATCTATCGGCGGATCGAAGACGGGGAGGAGCCGATTCGCGCCGCAGTTTTTGGCGCGCGTCAAATGGCATTTGCGGTGATTGCGACCACTCTGGTTTTGATCGCCGTCTTTGTGCCGGTGGCCTTTCAGAAGGGCAGCACTGGTCGCCTGTTTTATGAGTTTGGCATCACCCTGGCGCTGGCGGTTTCGGTCTCGAGTTTGGTCGCGCTGTCTTTAACGCCGATGCTCTGTTCGCGGATGTTGAGGGTGCGCCATGCGCCCGACGGGGCGGCGCGTCACGGCTGGCTTTATGAACGAACGGAGCCGATGTTTCAGGTGGTTAATGCAGTTTTCAATAAAACTTTGCAATATGTTCTGAAGCGAGGCTCCTGGGTCGTGTTGTTGGCGGCCGTTTTTGTGGGGGTCGGGGTCTGGAGTTATGGCCGTTTGCAACGCGAATTGACCCCGGAGGAGGATCGCGGCCTTTTCCGCATGATCATGAACTTTCCCATCGGGTCGGGGCCGGTCTACGCCACAACCTATGCCTCTGAGGTAGAGAAGGTTCTGGCAGAGACTCCGGAAGTGGAGCGGTGGTTTCGCAGCACGGGTGGAGGGCTTACAAGTGGTGCGTCCCGAGGTTTTGCATTCGTTACCCTCAAGCCATGGGAAGAGAGGGAACGCAGCACCCAGGAGGTGATCCAGCACTTGCGGGCACGACTGCGTGATAACACCGGTGGCCTAATGATCGTTTCACCCATTCGCCCCTTGGGAGGTTTTCGCTCCGGTTCTGGGGGCGTGCAATTGGTATTACAGGGTTTTGATTACAACGATTTGCGTGCTGCGGGAGATGGCTTGGCGGCGGAATTGAGAGACAGCAAGGTTTTGGGTCAGGTAAGGGTGGAGCCCCAGCCCAATAAACCGCAGATTGAAGTGCGGATTGATCGCGCCCGGGCGGCTGACCTCGAGGTGCCCGTGGCGGACATCGCTGCGACGTTGGAAACACTTTTCGGCGGACGCAGGGTAACACGTTTCCGGTTAGAAGCGAAGGAGTACGACGTGGTGGTGCAGATGAGCGAGGAGCGGCGGGCTAGGGTATCGGATTTAGCGGGAGTTTACGTGAGGAGTTCCCGGGGTGATTTGGTTCAATTGGCCAACCTAGTGCATACCGAGGAGACTTTTGTGCCCGAAGCCTACCCCCACTTAGACCGACAACGATCGATTACGATCACAGCTCAGTTGGCGCCGGGTCGGACTCAAGGAGATGGAGTGGCCGAGATGGAGGCGGCATTGGCTAGGATTGACACGGGTAGGTTGCGGACCGCCTGGGAAGGTGAGACGCGTGAATTTGTGGAAAGCACCGGCGACGCTTGGGTTCTGTTTGGATTGGCGCTGCTGTTCACTTTCCTCGTGCTGGCCGCTCAGTTTGAGTCATGGCTTCATCCGGTAACGATTTTTTCGGGCATTGCGGTGGCACTCGCGGGTGGTGCCTTGGTGCTCTTCGCCAGCCGGTATTGGGGTCCCCCATTGACCGACAATCTGTTCTCGCGTTTCGGACTGATTATGCTTATCGGCCTGGTGGCAAAAAACGGTATTCTTATCGTTGAATTCGCTAATCAACTACAGCTTGAAGGTCGTTTGGCGGCGGAGGCTGCGTTTGAGGCGGCGACCTTGAGGTTTAGGCCGATATTGATGACCTCGATATC
>CAYNUW010000427.1:0-1771 GCA_964400455.1 uncultured Akkermansia sp.
GGGCGATGCCCAGCAGCGTGGCGGCCCAGAGCGCGTAAAGTTCGCGTAGGGCGGGCTCGTCCCCGTCCGCGATCCGCAACAACAGACCGTGGGCGAGAAACTCCTCGCGCGAATGGCCGGTCTGCAACGCGCCCGTCCGCGCGATGGGTTCGCTGACCGGATTGGGCGCGGCTTTGGGCATCGTCGGACTCCCTCACCAACGCTGGCTCGCGGAAAAATGCACGACCCCTGAATCGTCCCGCTCCGAGCTATCCCCCACTACGCGAGCCGCATCCACGCGGAGCGTAAACCCCTCACCCGCGCGCAGCCTCAAGCCGACGCCGGCGCCGGCGATGGTGTCATCCGGTTCACCACCGGGGAAGCCGGCGACATCCACAAACCACACCGGTTGCCAGCTGCATTTTGCCGCTAAGGAAAAGCGCGGTCCCTGGTGTTCGGTGGACACCAACCACGCGTCCGCCCCATGATATTGGTTCTCGTCGTAACCCCTCACTCCCGCCTGTCCGCTGCCGTAGAAATGGTCGAGCGAGGGAATGTCCTGGTCGGCGCACTGCACCGTGCCCCGCGCCACCCACTGGCCCCAGGCGCCTAGTTTCGTGATGCGCGTGGCCTCCGCCCGGAGCGTGGCATAGCGGGCGTCGCGGGAGCCGTAGGCGCGGTAGTCGGCGGTCTCGCCCCTCCATCCAGTGTTGTAGTTGAGGCCGAGGTCGAGCCGGGTGCGCCCAAAACGGTCGGACAGCGAGGCCGTCCAGCCGGGTTGGATCAATAGGCCCGGCAGTTCGAAGGACCGGGACAGCCCGCCTCGCGTCACCTCGGCGTCGTCCGCCCGCCACTCCAGACCGAGTCTCACCTCGTGCCAGGCCTGCCGCCCGAGGGCGAAGCGCCGGGTCGCGACCGGTTCGACTTTGACGAGCGTGCGCCGGCTCGTGGTCGCGCCCTCGGTGTAATCCACTTCGCTGATCGAGGCGCCCACGTCGAGACGCCAGCGTTCCGAGAATCGAAATCCGTGGTTCACGCTGCCGCCGCGATAGACATCCGAATCCGGAGTCGCCGTCAGCAGCACGCCGAGCGTCGAGCGCGGGTCGAACACGTCCTCAAGCCGCGTTCCCACATAGACCCGCTCATCGCCGAGAGCGCGGCTCAGTTGATTGTCCAGCCCCATGAAAAAACTCGTGCCACGGGCCGGTGCGCCGGTGCGCAAGATCGGCACCACGCCCGCCGGCGCGCCACCGGCATCGGACCCGCGCAACAACTCCGCCTGGGTGTCGCGTTGCCAAGTGACGACCAGCGCGACCCGACCCCGGCTGATCGATTGTCTCGGGTAACGGGCCACGAACACGCGTCCCGTTTCTCCCGTTGGCGCCGCCTCGACCGCCGCGCGCAAACGCTCCAGCATCGCCTTCGAGATCGGTTTGCCGATGAAGGGCTCGACCGCCGCCTTCAACCCCTCCGCCACCACGGCTTCGTAGCCGCTTACGCTCACCCCTTCGACAGGGGTTCCCGCGACCGACTCCGACCCCGGGGCCAGCGCCTGCGTCTCGTCGGGTGCCAATGCGACCGCTTTCAACGCCGGCACCCAGACGTCCTCCTCCGTCGCCAGACCGGGCGCCTCGGCGTGGGCGCCCGCGCCCGATTCCGCGGATGCGAGGGGGGCGGCGACCAGCGCGACAACGGCCCACGGCCAGACGAGGCAGGCCGCGAACGAGAGGGGGCCAAATCGTGGAGGCGGGTATCGCACGGAGGCTTGTTTGGTTTTGACGTTTTGCGATGT
>CAYNUW010000428.1:0-1764 GCA_964400455.1 uncultured Akkermansia sp.
GGTGATGGCGGCGGACTCGACGATGCGGAAGCCAAAGGCGCCGGCTCGTTCGGTGGGGGCGACGAGGCGCACGGTGACAGCGGATTTGCCACGGGTAATCTCGGGCGGGAGCGCGTAGGCGGCGTCGAAGAACCCATCGCGCGGGCCGTCGGGGAGCGTCACGGCGATACGATGCTGGTCGACCCAAATTTCGTAGGCGCGACCGCGGTCGCCGCCCCAGTGGGTCGTAACAAGAGCGACGGGGTTGTCTCGGCTGATGGCCATACGATAGGAAAACCAGCCGCCGCCAGCCAAGGCGTCGCGCCACTTACCATTCATGAAGTCACCAGTCTCACTGCGGTCCGAGGCAAACTTATGCTCCACCTCGGATTGTTGGAAGCCAGGCTCCACCCTATCGAGAGTGGCGGCATCAAGGGCCGCTCGAGCAGATGCTTCGGCGATGAGTTGGGACTCGCGCTCAGCCCATGTAGTCGGGGTATAAAGTGCGAAGTAGGCGGTGTAATGTTCCTGGTAAACACGATAGAAAGGCACAAGCGCGAGGTCGGCGGGTTGGCTGACCGAGGCGGTGCGGAAGGCGGCGAATCCGGCTTCCGCATCGCCGCTCAGCCCAGCTAGCAATGAAGCGACGTCTTCAGCGACGAACGAGGGCGGAAGGCCCGGCATTTGAGCGGGGGAGCGCAGGTGGTCATCGTAGCGGAGTCGGGCGGGATCGTGCGCGCCGGGCACGGGAGGCACTATTGCGACGAGTTGGTGCGGGCCATACATGAGGGCGATGATCTTGCCCTCGGAATAAGGGAGTGGGTCGGTGCGCAAGGTCATGGGCAGTCGCAGTTCGACCACGTCTCCGTCGCGCCATTCACGATTGATTGTGAAGTAGGATGAAGGGGTGGAGATGACAGCGAACGGCTCGTTGTTGACAGTGACCACGGGTTGCTCGCACCAGTAAGGATGACGAAGGTTCAACGCGAACCAGGTCGGCTTCTTGGCAGCGATGCGCAGATTCACCGTGTCACTGTCGGGGAAGGCGGTCTCCTGGCGGACTTGGACACCCTGTTCCGGCCAGTTGAGTTCGCTTCCCATGAACAGGTTAACCCACAGATTTTTTTCCCTATGGAAATATACCTGCTCGCCGAAGCGGGCTGGACTTTCCATACCTGTGCCGACGCAGCACCACCAAGAGTCGTGCTCGGTGGAGAAGGTTTTGTAGGCGATATTGCCAAGGGGGAGGAAGTAACCGAACTCTCCCGGTTGGCGACCGAGGTTGGCGAGAACGTGGTTGATGAGGCCACGCTCGACGAAGTCCATATCTGAGGCGGAAGGCGCCCAAGTGAAGCGCAAGGCGCCCAGCTTAATCATGTTGTAGGTGTTGCAGGTCTCGGCGTTTTGCCGACCGAGTTTTTGCGGAAACTGGTAAGGTGGGAAAAAATGTTCGTGGTCGCCGTGACCTCCGTTCGCGAAAGAGCGATGATAAACGACACGGTTCCAGAATGTGTTTATTCCAGCGAGCGCCTCAGGGTCGCCGGTCAGTGCGTATTCGCGGGCGAGGCCGACTATTTTCGGCACCTGGGTGTTGCCGTGTTGGCCATCGAGCTCATCGCGTCCGACCTTGAGGGGGTTAATAATGGCATCGTGATGAAAAACCGTTTGGGCCAGTTTGAGGTAACGCTCATCCCCAGTATCGACTGACAGGTCGGCGAAGACCTCGTTCATACCGCCAAATTCGGCTCGGAGTATCTCCTGCGCTTGGGCGGGGGATAGCTTTTC
>CAYNUW010000429.1:0-1750 GCA_964400455.1 uncultured Akkermansia sp.
CGCCCCCATCGTGGTCAAGGCCGACGGTCTCGCCGCCGGCAAGGGCGTGGTCGTGGCCCTCACCCGCGACGAGGCCGAAACCGCCGTGCGCGACATGCTCTCCGGCGCTCGCTTCGGCGCCGCCGGCGCCCAGGTGCTGATCGAGGACTGCCTCCACGGCGAGGAGACCAGCCTGCTCGTCGTCGTATCCGGTCGCCACTACGTCATCCTCCCCACCTCGCAGGACCATAAACGCATCGGCGACGGGGACACCGGACCCAACACCGGCGGCATGGGCACCTACTCGCCCGCCGAGGTCGTCACCCCCGCCCTGCTCGAGCGCATCGAACGCGAAATCGTGCGCCCTTCGGTGGACGCCATCGCCGACGAGGGCATCGACTTCCGCGGCACCCTCTTCATCGGCATCATGCTCACCGCCGACGGCCCGAGCGTGCTCGAGTATAACACCCGCTTCGGCGACCCGGAGACTCAGGTCGTCCTGCCCCGACTCGCCGACGATCTGCTCGCCTTGCTCTGGGATGCCGCCCAGGGCCGCCTCACCGCGTCCGGAAAGGCCGCCGAACGCCCGGAACACGCGGTATGCGTGGTGCTAGCCGCCCGCGGTTATCCAGAGGCCTACCCCAAGGGCGACCCGATCACCTTGCCCGTTCCCCTCGCCCCGGGCGTGCGTTTCTTGCACGCCGGCACCGCCCGCGACTCCGCCGGTCGCCTGGTCTCCGCCGGCGGCCGCGTCCTCGGCGCCACCGCCCTCGCCCCCTCCCTGCGCCAGGCCGCCGACCTCGCCTACGCCGCCTGCGAACGCGTGGAGTGGTCAGCCAAATACTACCGCCGCGACATCGGCGCGCGCCAGTTCGCCCGCGCCTGACCCACGTCCGCCGCCCGCCATGGAATCAGTCAAGGACACCCGTCGCGCGCTGGTCCGGATCGGCTACGATGGCCGCGTGCACAAGACCTTTCGCGGCCACCAGGCCCGGGAGCGTTTCATCAACGAGCGCCGCGTGCTCGAATACCTCGCGACCAAGGGCTGCACCCATGTGCCCAAAGTCATCTCCGCCCACGAAGATGAGCTGCGCCTGGTCACCTCCAGCTGCGGCCAGCGGGTCGAACACATCCCCGACGAACGCGTGCGCGAGCTCTTCGGCGAGCTGGAACGCATCTATCGGGTTCGCCACGAGGATCCCTACACGCGCAACATCACCTACTCGCCGCAATTGGGTTGTTTTTGCCTGATCGATTTTGAGTTCGCCACCATCCTCGATCCCGCCGCTCCGCCCGGACCGGTCCTCGACCTGCCCACCCCGGACGGACCGCGCGGAGATTGACGCCCCGCGCGGCTTCGACTCCCTCACACTCCATCGCGCCCCTCTTTCCCTATGTCGGATATTCCCCCCGTTGCTCTCCAGTGGTCGGGCATCACCCATCGCGGCAAGGTCCGCGCCAATAACGAGGACACGTTTCTCGCCCTGAATTTTGACGGGCACGAGGTCCGCTACCTCGGCAAGGTCGGCGAGTCGGGCCACCACCCGGGCGACTTTGTCTTCGCCGTGAGCGACGGCATGGGTGGCGCCCGCTCCGGTGAATTCGCCAGCCGGATCGCGGTCGATAAAATCACCCGCCTGCTGCCCCGCGCCTTTCGTCTCTCCGCCGCCGGCTTGGAGGCCGGCTTTACCGACGTGCTGGAGGAGCTGTTCCAAGGCATTCATCGCGACCTGCTCCAACTCGGTCGCAGATACGAGGAGTGCGCCGGCAT
>CAYNUW010000430.1:0-1699 GCA_964400455.1 uncultured Akkermansia sp.
GCGGACATTCAGCAGCTTGCGCGAGATGACCCGAGATAATCGCGGTTTCCGGGTTGAACCTTCCCCTTGCGCGGCCGCGCCCTACTCCGTCGGCAATCCGCGGGACGCCAGCCAGCGCGCATTGTGCAAGGTGGACGTATACCGCGCGCCACCGTCGCACAGGATCGCCACCAGACGCCGCCCCGCCCCACCCGACCTCGCCTCCCGCAACGCCGCCGCGACATTCATCGCCGCCGACAACCCTACAAACACCCCGTCCTCTCTGCGCAACCGGTGTAAAACCGCAACCGCCTCGGCGTCCGGTATACGATAGGCCGCATCGACGGTCGCCCGTGCCACGTTCGCCGTCACTCGACATTGGCCTATGCCCTCCGCCACCGACTCACCCGACACATCGCGCAGATGCCCGTGAGTGAACCATGACCACATCGCCGCGCCCTCCGGATCCGCGCACACCACCCGCGTGCCCGGTGAACGCTCCCGGAAAAAACGACTCAGTCCCGCCAGCGTGCCGCCCGAACCCACCGCCGCCACCACCGCATCCACCCGGCCCCCCGCCTGCGCCAAAAGCTCCGGCCCGGTTCCGCGGTAGTGCGCCTCATGATTGGCCAGGTTGTCGAACTGGTTCACCCACCATGCACCTGGCGTCGCTTCGGCGTCACGACGCGCCAAGTTAGCGAAAAATTCCGGATGGTCGCAGGGCCGCTCCGGCACCCTCCGGACCTCCGCCCCCAAAGCCTCAAGCAGGTCCGTCTTTTCCCGACTGATCGAATCCGGCACGTAAAACCGACAACGATAACCGCGCGGCCGGCCAAAAAGCGCCAGCGCCGCCCCCGTGTTCCCCGCAGTGCCCTCCACGATCAAACCGCCCGGCGGCAGGGCACCGGAGCGTTCCGCCTCCTCCAGCATTGCCAGCGCCGCACGGTCCTTGATCGAGCCGCCGGGATTCAAGAATTCGGCCTTGCCCAGAATCTCACAGCCCGTCCCCCGCGAAAGCCCGGCCAGACGCAACAACGGCGTCCCTCCCACGGCGGCCGAAAGGGTGCTTGGAGGAAACAAAAACTTAGCCATCGAAACCTAAGCATTGAATGTCTGCGCGATCCGCCAAGTTGATTTAAACCGCTTCTTCCATATCGGCACGTTCGCCTGAACCAGGAAACAATCGGATATGTCTGAAAATCACCCAAACCTGCTGTCCGCAGGTTAGGCCGAGCTCAGCAAGCCGCACACGTGATAACTCGGCATCGATAGGTTCTCCATTGTCACAACGGGCAAGGGCCACGCGCGCGGTGGAGCCGGCGGCAAAGATGTGCATTACGTTAGCTCGGATTCCGTGCTCGCCCAGGTAAGTATGCAGTAGGTCCACGTCGTGAGGCCGCACATAGATGGAATCCATCACTCGGCCAGGCAGAGGATGCTTCCGGGTGCCGAACCGGTTCACATTGCCCAAAAACTCGATCACGAACGGAGAAGCGGGATGGTCATAAACCGCCTGCGACGTCCCCACCTGTTCGATCTTGGCATTGTTCATCACCACAACCTGGTCCGCGAGTTCGAGCGCCTCCTCCTGATCGTGGGTAACGAAGATCGTGGTGACACCAATCTCGCGCTGGAAGTGGCGCAGCCAGCGGCGCAGGTCCTTGCGCACCTTGGCATCCAGCGCGCCAAAGGGCTCGTCGAGCAGCAGCACCTTGGGATC
>CAYNUW010000431.1:0-1662 GCA_964400455.1 uncultured Akkermansia sp.
CTTCGCCGCCGAGCCGACCACCTACCGATGGTTCCGCAACGGCAACCCCGTCTCCAACAGCACCACCGTTAGCGGAGCTAATACCACGACCCTCACGATCTCCAGCCTCACCGAAAGCCACGCCGGCAGCTACACCCTCGTCGCGACTAACTCCTTCGGCTACGCCACCACCACACCGGCTCAAATCACCGTCAATGTCGCCCCCGACGACCGCCCCGAGTCCCACCGCTTCCTCGCCGCCAGCCGCACCGTCGGCGCCTTCCTCCCCCTCGCCAATGGAGGCATGATCATCGGCGGCTCCGGCTCTACTAATTTCACCGGCGGAACGACGTCCACCTCTGCCAACGCCACCGCCCTCGCTTTGGTCAAGCCCGACGGCACCCTCTCGCAGGTCGGCGCGAGCGCCCTCGTCCTCGATACCACCAGCGCTCGGATAAGTTCCATCCTGCAGCTACCCTACGGTCGTCTGCTCGTCGGAGGCAGCTTCGCGGCCATCGGCGGCGCCGCCCGCCCACGCCTCGCCCGGCTCAACCCAGACTTCACCGTAGATACCACTTTCGACGCCGGCCCCGTCGCCAGCGGCAACGTCCTCGCCCTCCACCGCGACGCCCTTGGCCGCCTCTACGTGGGCGGCAACTTTACCTCCTGGGGCGGCGTCCCCCAAACCATCGGCGGCCCAGCCCGCGACTACCTCGTGCGCCTCACCGCCGACGGCGCTTTCGACCCGACCTTCACCACCCAGTTTAATGACAACGTCCTCCGCCTCCTGCCACTCCCCGATGGACGCCTCCTCGTCGGCGGCACCTTCTCCACCCCTAGGCCCTACCTGGCCGCGCTCGATGCGGACGGTGCCTACCTCTCCGCTTTCACTCCGAGCACCGGCATCAACGTGACCGACCTCGAACTCACCCCCGCCCGTGATCGGTTTTACGCCTCCGGTGGCAGCGGCTCCGCCTATGTCCGGCGTTACCTGCTCGACGGCACCCGAGACCCTGCTTTTGCCACCACCGGCATCAGCACCAACTACGTCTCCAGCCTCGTCGTCCAACCCGACGGCAAAGTCATCGCTTTCGGCTCCTTTGCCGCCTCCGGCAGTGTCGCCCCTTTCCACCTTGTTCGCCTGCTGCCCACCGGGGCCAACGACCCCACCTTCACGCCAAACACCACCAACTATGGCCTCGGCTCCGCCGGCGACGGATACCTTACCCTCGACACTGCGGGGCGTATTTGGCTCGGCGGCGCCTTCACCAGCACGACTTTCCCTGGCGGAAACGCCACGCGACTCCTCGTCCTCGCCGGCGATAGCGCCCCCCTCTCACCGTCTATAATCTACGAGCGCTTCATGATCTCGAACAACGTGCCCGACGCCCAACACGCCGCCACCGAGGACCCCGATGCCGACGGCATCCCCAATCTCCTCGAATTCGCACTCGACCTCGATCCGCTCGCGCCCGACTCCAACCGCCTCCCCCAAGCCGCACTCGACCCTGCCGGGGACACCATCCGCATCACCTACCGCCGCGCCTACCCGCAACAAATCGACTACTCGGTAGAATCCAGCGACAACCTCGCCAACCCGGCCGCTTGGACCTCCGCCAACGTCAACCAAGGCACCCCAGCAGCTGATGGCACCACCACCGCCACCACGCTTCTGCCCCCCTC
>CAYNUW010000432.1:0-1619 GCA_964400455.1 uncultured Akkermansia sp.
GTCCACACCGGCCCCGGGGTCGAAGTCTCAGCGCGCCGCCACACGAACGAGGAGTTTCTTTTCATCATCAACCACGAGCGAACCCCCGCCGGCATCGACTACGGATCCTGGTCCGGGGCCATCGACCTGCTTGCCGACGAACGCGCCGTTCCCGCCAGCGAAGACCTACCCCCCTTCGCCGTCCGCATCCTCCGCCGCCGAATCACCTAGAACCGCGCCCGGTTGTTGTCGCACGTCGTCCCTCGCCCACCCCATGCAGCCCCACTTCGCTCAGCCCCCCTGGGGCGACCAAGGCGACGGCACCTATCGCAACCCCATACTGCCTGGTGATTACTGCGATCCAGACGTGGTCCGCGACGGTGATCGTTACTACCTGATCACCTCGTCGTTCCAGCTCTGCCCAGGCATGCCGATTCTCGAATCCGCCGACCTCGTCAACTGGCGGACCATCGGCCACGCCTTTCCGAACCCGGCCGACCTCGATCCCGATCTCGGCTGGAAACGAATGGCCGGTTACAACGCCGGCCTCTACGCCGGTTCCCTCCGTAAACTCGAATGGCTCGAACGCGACGCCTCCGGCGTCCTCGTCCCCCGCAAGCGCTGGTTCGTGCATTCCACCCTCTTCACCGCCGGTTTTGTCGTCGCCACCGCCGATGATGTTCGCGGGCCTTGGACCGCGCGCTTCATGGAGGATCGCCTGGGACGCCCCCTCCGCGCCCTTCGCTGGGACGACCCCTGTCCGTATTGGGAATTTCACGACGACGGCACCCTCAAGGCCGCCTACCTCGTCGCGAGCAAGCTCCCCGGCGCCTGGTATCTCCATACCTTCCGCCTATCCCTCGACGGCGTCCGCCTTCTGGACGGCGACCTCGACCGAATGAACACCGTCGGCGATACCACCCGCCGCCGCGCGGGCGACGACCCGCAAGGTCGCCTCCTGCACCGCGACACCGGCGCCACCCTCCGCGAGACCCGCGCCCTCGACGACGGCCACCAAGCCGAGCTCACCCTTCAGGGCGACCTGCGCAGCGTAGTGCACGCCGCCCACCTGCCCGACCGCGAGGGCACCGTCACCCACGACTGTTTCTCCTCGGAAGCCTCCAAAGTGCTCCGCTTTGGCCCCGAGACCGAAATCGGCCGCTCAACCTTCACCGGCCGCCACGGCCCCGGCCAGCGCGTCTGCGACTACGTGTATCTCTACCACAGCGAATACCAGCACGGCTTCCGTTTTCCTATCCTCCGCCGCGCCAAATCCATCTATGGCGATAAATTCGACTCCGCCGGCCGCCACCTCGGCCCCGGCGGCCCCTCCGATCCGGGCGTGTTCGAAACCCAGCGGCTCATGGTCGACCTTCGCCACCCCGTTCCCACCCGCGAGCCCAACCAGGGCGGTTTCGTGGATGTGCCCGCGTCCCTCTCCACCGACGGAAGCGAACACTGGTATTGGCTTACCCACCACGGCGAAAAAGAGGTCTATCCCGAGTGCCGCCCCGCTTCGCTCCTGCCCGTAACCTGGATCGAAGGCTGGCCCTTCCCCGGCGATCCGCCCCCCGGCGCTGCACGCTCCACCGGCGCGCCCGACACCGCCGACAGCCATGCTCGGAGGTTAGACTGCTTGG
>CAYNUW010000433.1:0-1618 GCA_964400455.1 uncultured Akkermansia sp.
GGGGGCATAGGGTTGGTGGCCTTCCTCAATCGGCTGTATTCAGAACGCGGTGACGTCGTGGGTGGGGGCGATGCGATGATCCGCGAGTTTCACGCGGCGCTGGCGGCGCTGCGTCCCGACGTGCGCAACCCCTTGATCGCGCTGGTGGTGAGCGACGAGGCCGCGACCTACCGGCCGGAGATGGAGTGGCTGGCGGAGCAGTTGCAGCGGGAGGGCAAGCGGGTGTTTTGCCTGGGCACGGACGATATTTTTCCGCTCGGCTCCTCGTTGTGTTTCGACGTGGACGGAAATCCGGAGAAAATCGATGTGATCTATCGGTTTTTCGAGCTGTTCGACCTGGGGTCGATTCCGACCGCGCATTACTTTTTCGAGGCGTGGGAGGCGGGCGAGGTCGCGATCACGCCTCCGATGCGACCGTTTCAGGAGGAGAAGCTTGGGCTGGCCTTGTTTCATCATCATCTGCTGCAGGATTACTGGGCGGAGGCCTTGCCGGCGCGGTCCCTGGCGCGATTGCGCGGGTTGATTCCCGCCAGCTGGGTGGTGGACACGGTGACGCTGCCGCCGGGCGCGGTCTTGGTGGGGCCGACGGTGGGCGGGCGGGCGTTGAGCGATTGGCGCGGCTTGGTGGAGGCGAGCAAGCGGGAGCGGGAGTTGATCCTGAAGATCTCCGGTTTCCACGAGTCGGCGTGGGGGGCGCGCGGCGTCGTTTACGGGGCGGATTGCTCCCGTGAGGAGTGGGCGGCCGCGTTGGAGCTGGCGATCGGTGACGCGGGGCGCAACCCGCACGTGCTGCAGGCCTATCGGAAGCCGCGCCGCGCGCTGCATCCGCTGTATCCGGCAGAGGGTGGTGAGGCGAGGCCGGAGTCGGGGCGGCTGCGCCTGTGCCCCTACTTCATGGTGCGGGGAGAACGAGCGGAGCTGGCCGGAGCGCTGGCCACCTTTTGCCCGCCGGACAAAAAGATCATTCACGGAATGCAGGATGCGGCGCTCCTGCCGTGTCGGGTGGCGGCTGAGGCTGCGGGGTAGGCCGGCGGGCGTCGGGGGCGCCCGCCCGCCCGCCGAAATCAAAGGCGGGTGCCTTCGACGAGCACGCGGCGGCGGAAGGCTTCGAGCACGCGGGCGGTGACGGAGCCGGGTTTGCCGTTGCCGATGACGCGGCCGTCGAGTTTCACCACGGGAATGACCTCGGCGGCGGTGCCGGTGAGGAAGCACTCGTCGGCGCACCAGACGTCGTAGCGAGTGAGGTTGGCTTCGCGCATGGGCACGCCAATCTCGCCGGCGATGTCAAAAATGGCGTCGCGGGTGATGCCCTTCAGCGCGCCTTGGGAGGCGGAGGGAGTGAGGATCTCGCCCTTGCGGATGATGAAGAGGTTGTCGCCGGTGCATTCGGCGACGTAACCCTGATCGTTAAGCATGATGGCTTCGAGGCAGCCGGCCTGCTTGGCCTCGATCTTGGCGAGGATGTTGTTCAGGTAGTTGAGCGACTTGACCGTCGGGGGCAGGGCGGCGGGGTTGATGCGGCGGGTCGCCACGGTGCAGATGGCCAGGCCGCTGGTGTAGTGCTCGGCGGGATACAGGGCGATTTTGGCGGCAATGATTAACATGTAGGGGCGGGGGC
>CAYNUW010000434.1:0-1601 GCA_964400455.1 uncultured Akkermansia sp.
ATCCAGATCAGCGGCGCGGTTCACCTTGGGAATCAGGATGGCATCCACCTTGGCCGCCTGCTTGGGCGCGTTGATCACCAAGCCGGGCACGTCACACAGCGGGTCGAGCTGCTCGACGTTGATGGTTGGGTGGACGATGCGGTCGTCGAAACTGGGCAAGTTACCCGCCAACTCCAGCGCGCCCGCGGCGCCCATGCAGTGGCCGATGTAGCTCTTGGTGTTGTTGATATGAGTATCCGGGCAACCCTCGCCAAACACCGCGCGAATCGCCTCGCACTCCTGGATGTCGCCCTGCGGGGTGGACGTGGCGTGGGTGTTGACGATGTGGATGTCGGCGGCGGCGAGCTTGGCGTTGGCCAGCGCCTTGCGCACGCACTCGGCTTGTCTACCCGGATTGGGTAACACGTAGTCGGAGGCGTCGCTGTTGACATGATAACCGGCAATCTCGCCGTAAATCTTCGCCCCACGCGCCAACGCATCGTCCAACCGCTCCAAGGTATAAAGGCAGCCGCCCTCCGAAATCACGATGCCATTGCGCCCCTTGTCGAAGGGTCGTGAGGCCTTCTTGGGGTCCTCATGGGTGGCGAGCGCGTTCTGTGATTTAAAACCGGCGAAGATACCGAAAGTGTGGATCGACTCGCTCACCCCGCCGCAAATCGCGAAATCCACCTCGCCCAGCCGCAGCATCTGCGCGGCGTGGATCAATCCCATGTTGCCCGCCGCGCAGGCCGCGCCGATCGTGTAAGCGGGGCCGGTGATGCCCAGCGACAGCGACACCTCGCCGGCGGGGTTGTTGGCCACCGTGCGGGGATTGTGGTAATGCGACCAATACTTGGTGTCGTAGTTAAACTTGGAGATCGCGTAAATCTCGTTCTCCGTCTCGACGTTGCCATGCTCGGTGCAGCCCAGGTAGATCCCGATTCGATCCTTCGCCATGGCTTCGAAGGCCACCCCGCTGTCCTTCACCGCCTCGTGGGCGCAGTAGATCGAGATCGAGCCGGCACGGGTGCCGACCCGCAGCTCTTTGCGCTTTTGGTAGCGCAACGGGTCGAAGTGGCAGACGCCCGCAATCAGACGGCCCATGTAGCGCACGTCGAAGGGCTCCACCCCGGCGACGCCGGTGAGCAAGTTTTGCCGAAATTCGGCCAGGGAGTTCCCATTCGGCGCAGTGAGGCCGATGCCGGTGATAACGATGCGAGCGGGCTGAAACGACATACGGGGAGGGGAAAGCGCTAGCCAACCACGCCCACTTGGCAATACAACGCTCGTTCCTTTGTTCGTCTAAATCTCTCAAATCCCTCCCATGAACGTCCTCGTCGTCGGCGGAGCCGGTTACATCGGCTCCCATTGCGTCCGCCAACTCATCGCCGCCGGGCACCACCCCGTGGTGCTCGACAACCTGGTTTTCGGCTACCGTCAGGCCGTGCCGGCCGACGTGCCCTTCTATTCGGTCAATCTCGGCAATGAGTCCGAGGTCGGTAAAATCCTCAAAAAGGAGAAAATCGAGCTGGTCATGCACTTCGCCGCCTACGCCTACGTCGGCGAAAGCGTCACCGACCCGCTCAAATACTACTTCAATAACGTCGCCGCCACCCTCCACT
>CAYNUW010000435.1:0-1594 GCA_964400455.1 uncultured Akkermansia sp.
TCGCCGACCCCGGATCCGCGACGAGCTCACCCTCCTCACCTACCTCCCCCTGCATCCCACCGCCGCCCACCTCCGCGCCCGCCAACTAACCCTGCCGCGCGAGGTGCTCTTCGCCCTGCTCACTCTCCGCCCCTGACCCTTCCCATGCGTTCACCCCGCGCGCTGCTCGCCCCGCTCCTCCTGCTCGCCACCCTCGCCCTCGCCGCCCCCAAAAAAGACAGCACGCTCTATTTTGAACAGCTGCCCTCGGCCAACCCCTATCGCGCGGTCCTGCTCCGGCTCGACGCCCTGCCGGCCGATGATCGCGAAGCGCTCAAAAACTGGGCCTCCGGCCACAACGACGACGAGCCGCCGCCACCACCCCCAACGGCCGAACAAATCGCCCTCGCCCGCGAACTGACCGCCGATCTCGTCGCCGCCGCCGCTCGCTCGGAACTCGAGGCCCCCGACGCCGATCTCTGGCCCCTGCTGTATCCCAACGGTGACACCGACGACCCGATTGCCGCTATCATCCCGGGAGTAGGCCCTCTCCGCGAACTCGCCAAACTCTCCACCAAAGTCGCCTCCGATTCTCCCACCACCGAAGCGGTCGAGATCTATGCCGCCGCCGCTCGCCTCGGTCGCGAACGACGCTCGGGAACCACCCTCATCGAGCAGCTGACCGGCATCGCCATTGAAGGCATCGCCCAGTCCGGCCTGGCCAGCCGCCTCCGCGACTTCTCCGCCGAGGAACTCGAGGACATCAGCCTACGCTGGGCCGACCTGCCCGCCCCGCCTGACGGCATCGCGGCCATGCGTGGAGAACGGGACCTGTTTTTCATTCCCTTGGTTCATAAATACATTCTGCCCGGCTTGCAGGAACTCCTCGCCGCCGAAGCCTCGGGCATACCACCACCTGAAACGGCGGTGGAGGAGGATTACACCCGCGATCTACGTCTGAGCGGCTTGGTCGATCTCGGCGATGGCCAACTGCGCATCTCGCTCGAAAACATCCGCACACGCGAGACCATCACCCTCACCCCGGCGCAGCCAGTAGAGGGCATCGAGCTCGGTGCGGTCGATTTTGACGCCCGCACCGCCATTCTCCGCCGAAACGGTGTCGAGGCGGTAGTCAACCTGGAGTCCAAAAAAATCCGCCTGCGGGGCGCCGCCGCCCGAGATTTGAAGGCTTTCTTTAATCAATGGTTCAGTGAAGGAGATGGACAAAGTATGCTCGACCGGATCCTGAACGAAGCCCGCTCCGACCCGGACGGCACCGCCGGTTATCTACGACGAGTCATCGCCCGCTACGACGCCATGCTCGCCGACCAAGTGGCCAGTGCTGAAGAACCACACTTTCGCCCGCGTCCGGACCTTACCTCCGACGATCCCGTCCTCAACAGCATGATGCCCAGTTTCGGTGCGGTCGCCCGCACGATGCAGTCCATCGGCACGCAAAACATCATGCTCCAGGCCGCGATCACCCACCGCCTCGGCGAGCTCCAGCCCGACACACCGGCCGTGACCATTTCCGACCCGTGGACCGACGACGCCACCCCCTTCACGTTCAGCCCCACCGAGGACGGCGGCTTTACCCTGCGCTCCGTTTACCAAG
>CAYNUW010000436.1:0-1572 GCA_964400455.1 uncultured Akkermansia sp.
GCTTAAGCTTTTGATCTTGGATTGTGACAGCACTCTTTCGGCCATCGAGGGCATCGACGAATTGGGGCGGGTCCGCGGGCCGGAGGTGTTTGCGCGCGTGGAGGCCATGACCCATGACGCCATGGATGGAAAGCTGCCGGTGGAGGCGGTGTTTGGTGCGCGTCTGGACATCATTCGGCCGCGGCGGGAGGATGTGGCGGCGGTGGGGCGGCTCTACCTTGAGACGATCGAGCCCACGGCGGTGTCCACTCTCGGAGTGTTGCGCGCCGCCGGTTGGACACCGTTGGTGTTGAGTGGCGGGTTCCGCGACGCCATTCGGCCTCTGGCGGAACGGCTCGGGATCGAGCGGGTGGAGGCGGTGGATTTGTATTTCGATTCCGAGGGCGAGTATGTCGGGTATGACCGCGACTATCCCACGACCCGTTCGGGTGGCAAACCCGAGGTGTTGCGCCGACTGAAAGCGGAATTGGCGCCCGCCCGCATCGTGATGGTGGGGGATGGGGTGAGCGACCTGGAGACGAAGACCGAGGTGGACATGTTTGTTGGTTTCGGACGCTACGTCGCGCGGGAAAAAGTCCGGGCGGGCGCGCAGTTTTTCATCCATTCCCTGGCCGAGTTGCCGGTGCTCCTGGGCTGAATCGCAACGACGTTTTCACGATCATGCGCATAAGCGGCGGAGCGGCACGGGGAGTGGTTTTGGCGGTGCCGCGCGGCGATGCGGTGCGGCCGGCCACCGACGGCATGAGGCAGGCGGTTTTTTCCGCTCTGGGCGAGCGGGTGGCGGGTGCCTGCTTCCTCGATCTTTTTGCCGGCAGTGGGGCCTACGGCCTGGAGGCTTGGAGCCGGGGCGCGGCTACGGGGGTGTTTGTCGAGTTGAACGCCAAGGCCGGGGCCTGCTTGCGGGAAAACATCCGGGTGGTGGCGAAAAGTGCTCGCCGCGATGCAGGCGAGGTCAGGGCGGTGCAGGGCGATGCCCTGGCCTGGCGGCCGGCCGAGGCTGAGCGCGCGCCGGATTTGATCTTCATCGATCCTCCGTATCCGATTATCGGTGACATCGTGCCGGCCCTGTTCGCCGGCTTGGGTGTGATGACTGCGGCGGTGCCGGACCCTTTGGTGTTGCTGGAACATCCCGGCGAATTGGTGGTTCAGCCGGAGGGGTGGGTGATGGTCAAACGACTGGGCCGTGGCGTGCGTCAGCCGACGGTGGGGTTTTTCCGAAGGCGTTGAGCGCGGAGTAACCTCAAAAACTAGACTCGCCGCGGTGGCGCGTTTTTTGCATTTTTCCGGTTATGGCCGACCCAGAACCCGAGAAGACGACCGCTTTGTTCAGTCCGACGCAGCAGAGAATGGTGGGCTTCGCGCTGGCCTTTCTGGCCTTGGTGATCTCGGGCTATCTCATCGTGCGATTGGTGGCTGGAGCCGTGGGGCTGCTGGCGTTTTTCTCCGGCGTTATCTGGCCTTTGGCCACGGCGGGAGTGCTCGCTTTGGTGTTGTTGCCGTTGGTCGTGGTAGTCGAGCGTCGGCTTAAGGTCCGCCGAGTGGTCGCGGTCATTATGATTTATGGCTGTTTCC
>CAYNUW010000437.1:0-1559 GCA_964400455.1 uncultured Akkermansia sp.
GCTAACCGTCCCTCCGGCCGCCGCATCCTTTCCTCCGCACCGCCGGCACCCGCCCGCCTCGCGCCAACACGAATTCCCATGCCTCTTTTTGATCCGAAAAAACTGCTCGTGCTCGCCGGTCCCTGCTCGCTGGAAAACGAGACCGTGGTGCGTGCGGTGGCTGAAAAGCTCGTCGCTCTCCAGGCCGCGTATCCCGAGCTGAAGCTGGTGTTCAAGGGTTCCTTCGACAAAGCCAATCGCACGTCGATCAGCGGTGGTCGCGGCACGGGTTTGGAGGCCGGCCTGGCCTTGCACGCCTTGGTGAAACGCGACTACGGACTACCCTGCGTCACCGACGTGCACGAGAGCGAACAGTGCGCGCCGGTCGCCGCGGTGTGCGACGTTTTGCAGATTCCGGCCTACCTTTGCCGTCAGACCGACCTTTTGCTGGCTGCCGCCGCGACGGGTCGGGTGGTGAACGTGAAGAAGGGGCAGTTTCTTTCGCCCAACGACATGGTGCACGTGGTGGGCAAGCTTCAGGCCGGTGGCGCCGCCGAGATCTGGCAATGTGAACGCGGCGCGACCTTCGGCTACAACAACCTCGTGGTGGATATGCGCACGTTCCCGATCATGGCGCGCAACGGCTATCCGACCATTCTGGATGCGACCCACAGCGTGCAGCTGCCCGGCGCGGCCGGAGGCAAGAGCGGCGGGCAGCGGGAGTTTGTGCCCACGCTGGCTTATGCCGCGCTCGCGGCCGGGGCGGACGGGCTGTTCATCGAAACGCACCCCGATCCGGATCAAGCGCTCAGCGACGGTCCCAACATGGTGCCGCTCGACCGCCTGGAGGCTCTCCTCGCCAAGTGTCTGGCCTTCTGGCGTTGCGCCCGCTCCTGAACCGCCCGCCGGCCAACTCCCTTCCACTCCATGCGTCCCTGCCTCCTCCTTGCCCTGCTTGTCCTACCTTTGGCCGGCTGCGCCCGGGATGCGGTCGCTCCCTCCGCCGAGCCCGCCCGGGCGAATACGCCGGCCCGGGGCCCCGACGCCTGGTTTCCCTTTGCGGTCGGCGGCAAAACCCTGCGGGTTCAGGTGGTGGTCACCGAGGCCGAGCAGGCGAGGGGACTGATGGGCCGTCGCGACTTGGGCCAAGACGACGGCATGGTGTTTGTTTATCCTATGCCGCAGCAGATGAGTTTTTGGATGCGCAATACGCCGACCCCGCTGGATATCGGCTTTTTCAAGGCGGACGGCTCGTTGGGTGAGGTGTATCCGATGTATCCCTTTGACGAAACTCCGGTGCGCTCGGTGGGTGACGACTACACGATGGCCTTGGAGGTGAACCAGGGCTGGTTTGCGCGAAACGGGCTGAAGCCCGGGGTAAAGGCGGACTTGGCGGCCTTGGCGGAGGCCTTGACCGCGCGGGGATTCTCACCGCAGCGCTACTCCGTGGTGCCGGCTCCCTGAGGAAGACTGCGCCGAGATTTTTTAACCACAGATGACACGGATAAGAGCCGGATGACGAATGCTGATTAAGCGCAAAGACGCTAAGACGCAAAGGCCTACGCAAAGTATTTTAATAA
>CAYNUW010000438.1:0-1531 GCA_964400455.1 uncultured Akkermansia sp.
CAGGACATGCGGATCATCAGGCCGCCGTAGTGGCCCCAGTCGGCGGGCCACCAGGGCTGGCTGTCGGTCATGAGGGCGGTGAGGTCGCGGCGGAGGCTTTCGAAGTCGAGGGTCTGGACGGCGGCACGGTAGTCGAAGTCGGGGCCGTAGGGGGACGGTTTGGTGTCGTGTTGGTGAAGGATGTCGAGGTTAAGGGCCTTGGGCCACCAGGGCTGGGCGGGGTGTTGGCCGGAAGTGTCGGCGCCGTGCATGACGGGGCACTTGCCGGTGGACGGCTGGGTTTCGCCATGGGGAAAGGGGCATTTGCCGGTGGAGGGGGAGGATGGGTGGTGCATGGTTTGGAAAAGTGGAGTGGAGCGGCGGATGAACGCCAACCGCGATATCTCGGGAAGGATAGCAGGTTGACCTTGCATAAGTGAAATACGATTTGGCTAATTATTCATAGGGATAACCTATTATAAGATGGATCTGCAGAGGCTAAAATATTTTGTAGAGGTAGCTAGGCATAAACATTTTACCAATGCAGCGATAGCGTGCCATGTGTCGCAGCCCTCGTTGAGCCAGCAGATCAAGAAACTGGAAGAGGAGCTGGGGGGGCGTTTGTTTGAGCGGTCGCGGGAGCAAGTTAGATTGACCGCGTTGGGCCGGGATTTTTTGCGGCACGCGCGGGCGATCTTGTCGGAGGTGAGTTCGGCGGAGGAGTTTGTGCAGCGAGCGCAGGAGGAGGCGGCGCGGACGGTGAAGTTGGGGGCGATACCAACGATTGCGCCGTATCTGGTGCCGGAGTTGTTGGCGGTGATTCGCGAGCGCTGTGCGGGGGCTCGGTTCGAGTTGGTGGAGAGTCCCACGGAGGTGCTGGTGGAGGCCTTGATGACGGGGAAGATTGATTACGCGTTGGTGAGTCCGCCGACGCGGATTGACGGGGAGTGCGAATGGTTGGGACTGGGGGAGGATGAGTTGTTACTGACGGTGCCGGAGGGGCATCGGTTGGCGGGGTTGAAGACGGTGAGCGGGGCGGATTTGGCGGGGGAGCGGATGCTGTTGTTGGAGAAGGCGCATTGCCTGGCGGGACAGGTGGAGGCGTTGTGCGCGCAGTTGGGTTTGCAGGATCACTTTGATGTGCGAGGGGCGCAGATCGACACCTTGCTGGGCCTGGTGGAGCGGGGCTTTGGGCTGACGTTTACGCCGGCGATGGCGGTGGGGGCGCACGGGTGGCGCAAGGTGGTGCACCGGTCGCTGGGGCGGAGGGCTTCGTCGCGGGAGATTCGGCTGGTGTGGCTGAAGCAGCAGTTTCCGACCCGCACGCAAACGCTGGTTTTGGGCGCGGTGCGGGAGTGGCGGCGGATGATCAGCGGGTGAAGGCTACGGGTCTGGACTGGCCGGGCGGACCCACGCACCGTGTCCGGGCCTTCGGAATCCCCAACTTCGAATGGTTTGGTGGCGCGAAAACCGGCGAAGCCGGAGTTTTTGACCAGCCGCCCTTTGGTTGCCCCCGTCCTCGGGCCAATGTTCGTAACACGAACATTGGCCC
>CAYNUW010000439.1:0-1513 GCA_964400455.1 uncultured Akkermansia sp.
CCACGCCGTCGTCACCGACATCAAGACCCTCTCCGCCGCCGGCATCCGCACCTCCCTGTTCGGCCTGCAAAACGAACCGTTCGTCAACCACGAGATCTACTCCACCTGCGAATACCCCGACTCCGCCTCCTACCTGCCCGCCTACCGGGCCGTCGCCTCCGCCATTCGCGCCTACGACCCTTCCATCCTGCTATTCGCCGACACCCATAACCGCTTTCCGCACCTCATCGCCCCAGGCATGAACGACCCGGAAATCGCCCGCCTGGTTGACGCCTACGTCATCCACTGCGTCGGCCGCCCAAGCGAAACCGTCCTCCAGTTCGACGAAAACATCCGCGCCAAACTCCCCCCGCGGCCGTGGTTCCAGAACGAATACGAATACCTCACCGGCGGCGCCACCCCTGATCGCTGCCTCAACACCGTCGAACACATCCTCAACTCCTTTCAACTCGCCGCCAACCCCACCTGGTTCTGGCTCCATGCGCTCAAACCGATCCGCAACGCCGAGGCCAGCGGCTACTCCCTCGGCTTCTGGCAATCCCGCCTCGACCCCATCACTGAAATCTCCAGCGACCTACCCCGCCGTTGGCTCGGCGGCCCGGCCCTCCCCACCCTGCCGGAGAACCTGCATTCCTTGGAGATCGTCTCCGCCAAACGCGGCTCCCCGTCCGCCCCGGGCCTCGCCTACCACTTCCTGGTCAAGCAACCCGTCACCGTGTTCCTCGCCGTCGAAAACCACGGTGACTACACCCCGGATGCCGAGTGGCGTCCCACCGATCTGAGTCTTTCCTGGGCAGGCGGATCCGACCGCGTTTTCCAGCGAGACTTCGCCCCCGGCCGCATCGCCATCCCCAGCCACACCGGTTTCGCCGGCGGCCGCCACGGCGCGCCCCACCTCGCCTTCGTTGCCCCCGCAACCGCCGCCGCCCTAGACATCGAAATCGGCATCAACCAACCCATCCTCGTTCGCTCCCAAGCCCTCGCCCTCGAACGCCGCGCCGCCGCCGTGCCTCCCGGCCACTGGATCTACAACCCCTACAACTGGCACGCCGTCGGCAGCTTCGCCAAACGTATGCCGTGGAACTCCGTCGCCCTCCACGTCGAGGAGGACGAACGCGACTTCCGCGCCCGTATCCTCGCCTTCCGCCGCCCCGACGGCAAGATGACCGTCGTCCTCTCCAATCGCTCCGCCGATTCCGCCCGCGCCTTCGACGTCGCCACCGGCCTGCCCGCCGACACCCGCTGGCAGGGCTTCCGCTACACCCCCGACGACGCCGGCCCCGACACCCTCGGCGTGCCCGTCGGCCAACTTTCCGGCCCCGCCCTCCAACCCTCCCTCCCGCCCCGCTCCTGGGAATTCTGGGACCAGCTGTAACCCGCAACCCCAAGGCCATGCCCCCCGCGCCGTCCACCAAACATTTCCGCATCCACCCCGACCGGCCCAAACAAACCATCCTCGGCCTCGGCGTGGAGATCCAGTGCGACTCCATCGGCTCCGGCAACAACGGCCTCC